>CAUDIU010000007.1 GCA_958449715.1 uncultured Clostridium sp.
ATTCTTAAATCTTTTCATAGCTCGCTCCTTTTCATAATTACTAACACACTCATTATAAACTATTAATTATATTTTTTCAATTAAAAAAACAGTTTATCACTTTTTTAATAAGTCATTTCCCAGTTATCATTTAAAATTTTTCCAAAACATCCCCACCAATAAGATCCAGCAGTGCCATTAGCACAATATTGTTCGTATAATTCATCTCTTTTCTCTTTTGTTAAAGGAGCAGTTAACGTATCTTCACCCTCGCTACCATCACTTTCATCAATTATACCATTTTTGTATATTAACATCGCAAATGTATCTCTACCAATTATATTAGGTCCTGCTTTCCCATTTACATCAACAAAAAAAGAGACTTTACCATTTGAGTGCCCAGCTACAGAAATAGAAGCACCATTAGCCAATACAAATTTTTGATATGTATTATTACTAAACAATGCGCCTCTAGATATACCATTCATAAATTTATACTCATTAGCAAAACAAGGACTAGAATCTGTACCACAAGAATTAACAACTTTAAAATAAGTTTTAACCCAATTAGTTACAGCATCAGTAGAAGTTAACCCAGCTTCTTTTAAATCTAAAGCATTTCTATCTGTCATATATTGAAGCGCTGCTTGTTGGGTTTCATTATACACTTTATGTAACTGAGTCACATAACTCTTACGCTGATAATTTTGCATTAGAGTAGGCACAGTCATTGCTGACACAACACCAATAATACCTAAAGTTACTAAAACTTCTGCCAAAGTAAATGCTTGTTTCATTAAAACCTCATAAAAATTATATATAAAAAGATTGTTTACTTTTTAATTATAAATTAATTAGCTAAATTTTTCAAAAAAAAAGAGGTTATTGCTAACCTCTTTTTTATTTTATATCTGATTAAACTTTTCTTTTTCTAGCTGCTTCAGATTTGCGTTTTCTTTTTACGCTTGGTTTTTCATATCTTTCACGTTTTTTAACTTCTGAAAGAATACCGGCCTTTTGAATTTTTTTCTTGAAACGTCTTAATGCGCTTTCAATTGATTCGTTTTCGCCAACTTTAACTTCTGCCATTTATATTTTCACCACCTTTATGGTCTTTTTGTACAATATATGTATATTATAAACTAAATAAAAATAATTTCAACCCTACTATGCTGATAGAGTAAAGATTTCGTAAATTTCTTCGTCTGAAAGTTCTGTAATAATCTTTTCTCCTTCGTATACAGCTAAATCTGCAAGTTCTTTTTTAGATTTAAGCATTTCATCAATCTTTTCTTCAAAAGTGCCTAATGTAATCATTCTGTGAACCATTACATTTTTATCCTGACCTATACGATAAGTTCTATCAGTTGCTTGATCTTCTACAGCAGGATTCCACCATAAATCATAATGGATTACATTAGTCGCACTTGTAAGGTTAAGACCTGTACCACCTGCTTTTAATGACAATACCATAATTTTTGCATCATCATCATTTTGGAACCTATGAATTAAATCCTCACGTTGTGGAACAGTCAATGAACCATGGAAAAATAGTGATTCCGTATTACATTCATCAGCAATTACTTTACATAAAATATCACCCATCTCTTTATACTGAGTAAAGATAAGTGTTTTTTCATTATTATCAAGAATACTTTGGACAGTTGAAATACACTTGTCCATTTTACCTGATAACTCTTTGCTCATTTCTCCACCTTTTAAGAATTGATATGGGTGGTTACAAATTTGTTTCAATGCAGTAATCAACTTAAATATATTACCGCGTCTGTTAATTCCAGTAAAGCCTGAAATTTTTTCCATCATTTCATTTAATGTCTTTTCGTAAAGAACAGCTTGAGGTTTTGATAAGTAACAGTAATCATTAATAACCATTTTTTCAGGTAAATCAGTAATTACATGTTTATCTGTTTTCAATCGTCTTAGAACAAACGGAGATACAGACATTTTCAATTTAGCAGCACGAGAATTTTCCTTAAATCTTTCAATTGGAATTGCATAACTTTTTTGAAATTCTTTCAATGTGCCTAAATATCCTTGATTTATAAAATCAAATATTGACCATAACTCTGTTAATCTGTTTTCTACAGGAGTACCAGTCATTGCAATTTTAACATCTGATTTCAACATTTTAACTGCAAGAGTTTGAGCTGTATCTGGATTTTTAATATTTTGGGCTTCATCTACAATTATCATTCCCCAAGTATTTTTCTTTAATTCTTCAACATCAATTCTCATTATTGCATATGTAGTTAAAATAACATCATGCTTTAAATCCAACTGTCTTTCTGCACCATGATAAATTACAGCGTCTAATGATGGAGCAAACATTTGTAATTCTTTCATCCAGTTACCCATCAAAGTTGTCGGACAAACTACAAGTACAGGCTTATCGAGCTTATTTTCTTCTTTCATCTTCAAAATTAAGCTAATAACTTGAATAGTTTTACCTAACCCCATATCATCTGCCATACAAGCGCCAAAACCTTTAGAGATATTTGTCCAAAGCCATTTTAAACCGGTCATTTGATAAGGTCTTAATTCTCCTTTTAATTCTTTTGGCGGTGTAACGTCAACAGGCTTATTGAAATCTTGTATAACTTTTGCAAATGCTTCATCATAATCAAAATCATACTGCTGTAATTGACCAGACATTGATGCATGGATTAACTCCATTCTAGACATAGATTTAAAGTTTGCCTTAGCAATCTGCTCAAATAACTTTTTAGTATCATCTTGATCAATTAAGACATACTTATTTTTATATTTAATTAAGCCATTTTGACCTTCAATAAGCTTATTAAATTCCTCAATTGACAGTTTTTCATTACCAATAGCAATTTCATAAGAGAAATCTAAAATATCATCTAAAGATATCTTTGAAGACGAATTATTGTTAAATATATCAGCCAATTCCTTAGAACGAGATGATTTTACTTTTGCATTAATTGAAGCACGAGGTACAACAATATTAGTCAATTCTTCAGGTAAAATAACTTCAATCTGAGCCTTTTGAAGATAATAAGCAGTCTGAGTAATAATTTTATATACCTGATTTAAGTCTAAATCAAGAGCTAATTTATCCTCATCTTCAAACAAATCTTCTAACTCCGGCATATAACGAATTGCATAATTCAATTGTTTTTCAACAATCCTTGCAATATCAGAAGAATTAGCTCCAAATACTTCTTCGTCAGTATATAATTTATCAATTAAAACATCTTCATTAGTTTTTCTATTTTTAATATGAACTTTCAAACGGAATAGTTCTTGATCTTCTAATTTTGTAATTTTAAAGAATGGAATTACATCATACTTACCTAAATATAATTCATCAAACCATTGCGCAAAACTTTCTGCAATATCATGACCTTTCATCACAGAACGTTGTTCTAAATCTTTTATCATATATGTTCCAGATTTTACATCTTTAAACTTATATGCTTTAATTCCTAAAAATTTATAAATTACATAGTTCAAATAATTGTATATAAAATCATTAATAAAGTTTTTAGGTTTTTCACCCTTTATAAATAAATCTTCAGGGATATTTTCTTCAAACTGATTTATAATTCTTGCTAACTGTTGAGAATTAATAATTGGTTCATAAACAATTCTAAACATTGAACCTTTAGTTTTAACAGTCGGAATGAAGTACAATTTTTCAATGAGCTTCATTACAAAATAGGTGAGCTTATTCAAATAAATAAAAGTAGGAGTTAAAGATTCTAAATCAACAACATTACCAAAACCGCCAAAGTAATCCATTACAAGGTCTAAACTCATAGCATAACCGACTTTATCATCCATTACTTCTGATTTAAAACGGAATAATGAACCTTTAGATTTTAAATAATATTGAAAATTATTTGTCGGAGTAACAAAAAATGATAACTTATCATTATTATTAACTAAATAAAAATTAGTATTTCTTGTAGGAGGATTAGGACTAAGAAAAACTCCTGCGAATTCATCTTCAACAGTCTGATAAATCAAACTTAAAGTATAACGAAAATCCTTATTTTTAAATCCATCCGGATTTTCTGACAAATTAAAAAATAATTCATCTACATTATTCTTTTTAAATGAAAAATCAATATCTAAAACTTTATTATCAGTCATAATCTTCCTAATCTTCTAACTTCATTTTATTAATACAAGATGCCGCTATAAATACGGCATCTTGTTTATCAATCATTATTTTATTAAAGACTCACAATCCATTTCTGCAGGTTTTTTAATACCCATCAATTGAAGAACAGTTGGAGCAATATTACATAAAGCACCATCATCTTTCAATTGAACATCTTTTGGAGCATTAATTAACACAAATGGAACTTTGTTTGTCGTATGAGCAGTTTGAGGTTTGCCTGTTTCTGGATTTACCATAACTTCAGAATTACCATGGTCAGCTGTTAATAACATAACAATTCCATTTTCTTTACAAGCATCAGCAATTTTACCTACGCATTCATCTACAACATGACATGCCTTAGTTGCCGCTTCAACAACACCTGTATGACCTACCATATCAGGATTTGCAAAGTTTACTAAAATAAATCCATACTCAGGATTTTCAATAGCTTTCAATACGTTTTCACAAACTTCAGGAGCACTCATCTCAGGTTGCATATCATAAGTTGCAACTTTTGGAGATGGAACAAGAACTCTTGTTTCATGAGGTTGAGGCTCATCAATACCACCGTTAAAGAAGAATGTTACGTGAGCATATTTTTCAGTTTCAGCAGTTCTAAATTGTTTTACACCATTAGCTTCTAATACATCTCCTAAAATATTTACAAGATGTTCTTTAGGGAAAGCTACAGGGAAAGTAAAATCTTCATTGTAACTTGTCATTGTAATATAACAAAGATTTTTTAGAACTTTCTTTCTCTCAAATCCGTCAAAATCAGAGAAATTTAATGCTTTAGAAATTTCTCTTGCTCTATCCGGTCTGTAATTGAAGAAAATAATAGCATCATTATCATGAATTCTTGATTCTTCTCCACCTATTACAGTTGGAAGAACGAATTCATCGTTATCACCTCTTGCATAAGATGTTTTTACACCTTCACAAGCAGTTTCAGCCTTTTCACCTTCTCCGAATAATAAAGCATTATAACCTTTTTCAACTCTTTCCCAACGATTATCACGGTCCATAATATAATAACGACCAATAATTGTTGCAACAGGAGGAAGACCGTATTTTTTCAATTCATCTTCAACAGGTTGAATATAATTGCAAGCACTTTGAGGAGGAGTATCACGGCCATCTAAAAATGCGTGTACATACACTTTTTTCAAGCCATTTTCTGCAGCCATTTTAATCAATGCTAACAAATGGTCTAATGAAGAATGCACACCACCTGTAGATACAAGTCCAAAAATATGTAATGCTGAATCATTTTCTTTTGCATGATTTATAGCTTTTAAGAATCTTTCATTCTTGAAGAATGAACCGTCTTTAATAGCTCTGTTAATTCTTGATAAGTCTTGGTAAACAATTCTTCCAGCACCTAAATTTAAGTGACCAACTTCACTGTTACCCATTTGACCTTCAGGTAAACCAACATATTCACCATCAGCATGAATAGAAATTGTTGGATATTCTTTTTCCAATTTATCAACATGAACAGGATGTGATAATTTTGTTGCGTCAAATTCTGGGTGGTTTTTGCTAATTCCCCAACCATCCATAATACATAATAATACTCTCTGTGTCATAATTATAGCCCTTCTATTTATATTTCCACGCTATATGAATTTTAACAGGAAAATAAATCAAAAACAAGAGGATTTTAATATACAATTTGAACATATACTGTTCTTGTTCTTGCTTTATTATCAAAATCAATTAAAACTATTTGCTGCCATTGTCCCAATTGCAAAGCGCCATCAATCAATGGCACCATAGTATTATTTCCAACTATTGAAGCTCTTACATGAGCGTAACCGTTCCCATCATGCCAGGTTTCATCATGATGATAATCGCCATTTAACGGTGCTATTTTATCTAAAGCCTCAGGTAAATCAACCAAAAGTCCAGGTTCAAATTCTATATTGGTAACTGATACAGTACTCCCAGCAACATACACATGGACTACAGCAGATTGAAGAGAATGACTATAAACTGCATGTTTTACCTTTTGAGTAATGTCAATTATATCAGTAAAACCTTGCGTATTAACAGAGAATTTTTCATTTATTACTGTCATAAACTAAACCTCAACTCTCCATCTTTTACAAGTTTTCTACCTTTAGAATAAACAGCAAATGGAGCATCTTGTTTTATCAAAGCATTATAATCTTCCCCATCAAAAAGTTTAAATACATTAAAGTCAGCATCTTTTCCTATTTCAATAGATCCGATTGAATTATCCAAGCGCAAAATTTTTGCAGGATAAATCGTTAAATATTTAATCAAATCTACCGTATCAATAGTATTATTAGAATTTGCATTTCTTGCTAATTCCAAAAGACTATATGTTTTTTCTGGAGAAAAACTCTGAGTTGAAAAACCAAAATTTTCTGAAAAATATTTTAGAACAGTTTCAAAGTCGAGTTTTTTATTACAAATTTCTGCACTATATAAAGGTTGATAAATAAATTTAACACCAGTTTCTGCTAATTGTTCCAATTCATCTTCTGCATAATTTGCATTTGCAACAAGCACTTTTTTAGTTAAAACTTTTAAATTCTCAAGATATTTTACAGGAGTAAGCTCTTTTTCATAAGGACTAATTTTTCTTAACCCCATAAACTTATGCAATATATCAACATCTGAAAAACCATGTTCTAACCAATCAATTTCATCTTGAGATTCAGCAAATCTTGTCATCATTAACATATTATGTTTACGGCAATATTTTGAAAATAATGCCCATAATTTCTTATGTACACCTGACATAGAATTTAACATAATACCAATATGAGTATTTTCTCCTTTATGGAAAATCAAATCCTCAACAACAGATCTTACTATTTTAAAATTCTTTTTACTTTTATTTTTAGTATCCGCAAAAACCTCAAAGAAAAGGTAATTTTTAATAGGAAGTCTGTTTATTATATCAAAATACTTAAATTCTTTCGACACTTGGGCAATACAAGTAGTTCCAGACATTATTGAAGTTATAACACCTTTTTTGAAAGCAGAAATTTTTTCATCTCTATCTAACGTAGAATAATCTGTTAATATTTCTGCCCATTTTCTAGAATAACTTTCTTGACTAACCCCTGCAAAATTATACTTTAATGAAAATACTTTAAAAAATTTCTTAATTTTATTTTTTAAACTTTGAGGTTTAACCGATCCAATATCTGTATATTGAAACTGTGTCAGCAAATCTATAAACCCTGGAGTTATAACAGCGTTACCTAAATCTTTTATATGCTTCTCATCAAAATTAACATCAGAATTAGGGATAATATCTATAATTTTCCCCTCATCTACAACAATTGCCATATCCTCTAATACTTTATCTGTTGATGTTAAAATCCATTTTGCTTTATAACACTTCATAATGTCTCCCCTATAACGGTATTCTACATTAATTAACTATAAAAAGCAAGATAAAGGTAATTATAAATTATTAGGGTCAAACCTAGAATCAAATTTATACAAAGCTTCAACAGTGCAAGCATCACCTGCTACAGAAAAATCCTTTTCGCCTCGTTTTTTTACAAGTACAGTGAATGGATTAAACATACCATCTTTATACACACCATGTTGATTTCCATCTTTATATATCGATTGTTTTGCTTCGCCGGCGTATTTTCCATTTTCATATGCATAATTATATCGAGTAACTTCTATAGCACTATCATTACCTATAACTTCATTATACACAGAGCGCTCATATAACTTACTTTTTCTATAATACTCTTGATACTGTATTTGAGTATTATCATTCTTTTTAATTATAATATTTCTAGTTATTGAATCCTTTATAAACGGTTCAAAATTTTCTACCATAACCTCTTTAACCAAACAATCAGAATCAATATCATTAGGTTTCTCAAGAATTTGATCAACCTCACCTTGATATAACTTATGAGTCATTGATTTTTCTGCTGCATCAAACTTAGAAACAATTCTTTTTTTTAGCACCCCAGAATTATCAAAAAGTAAAACATCTTGTAAAACATCTTTATTTTCTTCAACAGGAGTAGAGAATTGGACTTTATAACCGCCATTCTTTAATTTCTGAACATATTTAGAGCTCAAATCTTCAATATCTGATTTTAAACTAGACAAAGTATTATTAATAGATTGCTCAATATTAATATTTGACTTTGTTACTTCTGATGAACCTTTACCTTTAAAAATATAATAAGTAGCAAATCCTAAGGCTGCACTACTTAATAAGCCAATCCCCAACTTTGTAGAATTTGATAAACCCTTTGATTTATCTTCCGAAGATTTTTGACTATCTTTAACTTGTATATTATTGTTTTTAAATGAAATATTATTCAATGGTAAAATTCGCATGCTCATATAAAAACCAAACAAAATATTTTTTGCTACCCAAAAATTTCATCAGAATAGAAAACAAACTCTAAGTGACCAATAATAATTGTATCACCATCTTTTATTCCCTTTTTAGCAAGTTCATCAAATACTCCCATACCTTTCATTATATTTTGGAAACGAATAACCTGCTCAGAATTTCTTTCATCAGTAACTCCAGCTAGTCGTTCAATTTTTCCACCTTCTATAATAAAAGTATCTTTAGCTACTTTAAATATTTCAAAAGAGCTATCATCATTATTATATGCGCCTAAATCTTCTTCTACGACTATTTCTGTTTCCGGTTTAGGAATTTCATCGACTTTTTGTCCCATGAAATCAAGAAATGACTCTAAATTTTCACCCGTAACAGCTGAAATTTCAAAAACATCAGATGATACTTTTTTAAATTGTTCTAGTAACTCTGCTTTTTTACTATCATCAATAGCATCAATCTTATTCAATGCAATAATTTGGTATAAATTTGCTAAATGTTCAGAATGTTTTTCAAGTTCTAAATTAATTTTCTTATAATTCTCAAAAGGATTTTCTTCTGTAGAATCTATCAAATGAACTAAAAATCTACATCTTTCAACGTGACGTAAAAAATCATGACCTAATCCGACACCTTCAGATGCACCCTCAATTAACCCAGGAATATCAGCTACAACATAGCCATCACCTGAGCGCTTTCTTACAACACCTAAATTTGGGATTAATGTTGTAAAAGGATAATCTGCAATTTTAGGTTTTGCAGAACTAATCCTACTTATTAAAGTTGATTTTCCAGCATTTGGCATACCTAAAAGACCAACATCAGCAATAAGTTTTAATTCCAAAAATAATTCTCTTTCAATTGGAGGTTCTCCAGGCTCACAGAATTGAGGAGCTCTTTTTTGAGCAGTAGCAAACCTAGCATTACCTCTTCCGCCACGACCGCCTTTTGCAACCAAAACTTTTTGTTCATGAGAAGTTAAATCTGCAATTATATTACCTGTTTTAATATCTTTTACAACTGTACCTACAGGAACTTTAATAAATAAATCTTTAGCACAGCGTCCATGCATATTTTTAATGCCGCCGTTTTCTCCTGCTTCAGCTTTAAAAACAGATTTATGCTTAAAATCCATTAGAGTAGACATATTTTCATCAGCAACAAGATAAACATCTCCACCACGACCACCGTCACCACCAGCTGGACCACCTTTATCTACATACTTTTCTCTGCGCCAAGCAACCATTCCATTACCACCGCGTCCTGAAACTACTCTTATTTTAGATTTATCGATAAACTTCATTTCTTTATTTCCTTTTTGTATTATAATAATACTATGAAAAATCTAAAAAATAAATTATTCTCAAAAGAACAAATAGAAATAGGACCGCAAAGCGGATATGATAACTATATAATGGCAATAGAATCAAGTTGCGATGAAACAGCTTGCTCTATCGTAAAAAACGGTCGAGAAGTTATTGCAAATGTTGTTGCATCACAAATTAAAACTCACGCTCAATTTGGAGGTGTTATACCTGAAATCGCAGCAAGAGAACACTTAGATTCTATAAATATAGTAATTGATGAAGCATTCAAACAAGCAAAAGAAAATGCTGGAATTAATCCTGAAGATATTACTGCATTTGCAGGCACAGTAGGTCCAGGATTAGTTGGTTGTCTTTTAGTTGGACTAAATGCAGCAAAAACACTTGCTCTAACTTATGACAAACCTTTTATTGGGGTAAATCACTTAAATGCTCACCTTTGCGGGAACTATCTTGATACAGATTTAAAACCTCCATTTATGGCTCTTTTAGTAAGCGGAGGTCATACTCAAATTATTGATGTTAAATCATATTCAGAACAAACAATTCTAGGTGAAACTGTAGATGATGCTGTCGGGGAAGCTTATGACAAAGTTGCAAGATTAATCGGACTTCCATACCCAGGCGGTCCAAGGCTAGATAAACTTGCTCAAGAAGGTAATCCTTTTGCATTTAAACTTCCTGAAGCGAAAGTAGATGGCTATAATTTCAGCTTTAGCGGATTAAAAACAGCAGTTTTAAGACTTGTCAAATCTTTTGAAGGGAAAGAACTACCTGAAAAAGATATTTGTGCAAGTTTCCAAGAAACAGTATCATCAACTCTTTTACATAAACTAAAAAAAGCACTGGAAGCAAGCGGATACAACCAAGTTGTAATTGCTGGCGGAGTTGCTGCTAACTCTGAAATCAGAAAGAAAATCTTTGATCTTGAAAAAGAAGGGTACAAAGTATTTGCACCACCGATGAAATATTGTACAGATAATGCTGCAATGGTAGCATCTTGTGCTTATTTCAACACAAATACTTTTGATGATGTTAATACCGAAGTATTTTCAAGAGTAAAATAAATATTTATCCTAAGAAAATTAATTATGAACAATTGTAAATTTTACACTTCTAAATAGCAAAAAAAATTTTTGCTACACGTTTAACAATTGTGAAAAATCTTGGGAAAACAAACTATACTATGAAACCTTTTTACGGAATCGGGCAAAATCCTATTCCGTATTCTTATTATGCAGACAAGAAAATAAATAGCAATAATAGAATACATTTTACCGGTGCTACAGAAGAATTTTCTAAAAGATTTATAAGAACTCAAAAAGAAATTATAGACGAATTCATAAAAGATCCAAAATCAAATTGGATTGCTGGGGATTTACCAGATAGCTGGCTTGCTAAATTAACAGGAAAAACTCAAGATGAAAAAAATAAAATCGTTAAACAAATATTTATGCTGTTTAGAGCTGCAATAAAGCATTTAAAACCTTACGATGCACCTATTAACAGCAAAGAATATAGTAAATTAAAAGCAAATCTAGAAAACAAAAGAATAAAAGAAGCATCTGCGTTTTTAACAAAAGGACTAAGACATTTTGGAATATTACCAGAAGGTAACTCCGTTAATTTAAAAAAACTAAAAGTAAATGGATTATATATAAAGAGAGGTTATGTTCTTAAAGAAAAAGGTGGAAATCCTACTTTAGAAAGATTATTTATTAAAAAATTTAGAAAAATTAATCCATTATCACGAGAATGTGATACAAACGGACAATATTCCGAAATTGTCCATGGGCTATACTTAAATAAAAATGTACCAAGTGAATACATTACAAAATTCTATTGGGGAGACACCAAAACAGGATATATGGCTACTAAATATGAAACACCCCCTAAGCATTCAAGTCCTATTGTTAAATTCAAAAAAGAATATAACAATCTCCAAGAATTTGCAAATGATTTTTATGATAAAACAGGCATTGAATTATCAGAAGTTATTGATCAAGACATAACTCCAGGTAAATTTGTAAAAAACAAGTTTCACCCATATTCAAAAGAAACATTAATTTTAAATTTTTTACAAAAAATATTAAATCAACATAGATTGCAACATAATGATTTACACGATTTTAACGCAATTATTGGGCAAACTCAAGATGGGAAACCTATTGTCAAAATTATTGATATTGGTGGAATTACGCAATTTTAATACACTATACTTTTGCACAAGAGCTGGACAAAATAAATTCAGTAATCTTCTTCTCTAAATTAGTATTAAAATGACCATTTACCTCTTTTATGAAATAACAAGGACTTGTCACATTTATTTCAATTATTTTTTCATCAATAACATCTAATCCCACCAATGGTAATCCTAAAGCATTTAACTCTCTTGCAACAGGAAGGAATTTTTCTTTTTCACTAGAAGTAAGTTCAGCTTTAACAATGTTACTGTCACAATGCTCATTAAATTTGAAATCGTCATTAGAAGGTAACTTTTGCACGCACACATCTAAGACTTCATCACCTAAGAACATAACTCTTTTGTCTCCAAAACGAGCTTTAGGAATATATTTTTGAACCATAATCAGCTGTGTTTGATTTTTAGTCATTGTGTTTATTATAACAGCTGTATTTTTATCACCTTTTTTCAAAGTCATAACACCTGAACCAAAGCAGGCATTTAGAGGTTTTAAAACAATTTCATCATGCACTTTTAAAAATTCAATAATATCAGCTTTTGAAGAAGTTACAATATTTTCAGGCATTAAGTCTAAAAATTTAATAGTATGCATTTTTTCATTAAAATTTCGAATAGCTTTTGGATCATTCAAAATTAAAGTTTTATCTCTATCTACAAAGTCAAAGATATAAGTTGCATTGATATAATCCAAATCAACCGGCGGATCAGGTCTAAACATTACCAATGAGAAATCATTAATATTCTTTTTAATTAAAGCCTTGTCATAGAAAATATTCCCATTTTTCTCATAAGTTTCATAACAATTAGTATAGGCAACACCACTATTAAGCCCTAAATTATCTATTGTAGTAATGCAAACGTTATTATTTTCAAATAACAATTCTCTAATCAGCCAAAAATTAGTAACAAGATTATTAAATTCAAAATACTTTAACTCAATCCTGTCTATTACAAATAATATATCCATGTTTCTCTCCAATTCGTTTTCCAGTTTAAAACAATAAAAATTTTAGACAATTAGAAAACGGACTAATTAACATTTTCAGGATTTAAAATTATGCAATTTGAATTATTAATCTGAACAAGTTTCATAAATTTTTCCAAATCAGTTTGAATTTCTGGGAAAGTATTATAATGCATTGGAATTACGGTTTGAGCTCCAATCCAATCTGCGGCTACAGCTGCATGTTCAACATCCATTGTATAATGACCACCAATTGGCAACAACGCAATATTTGGTCTATATAATTCCTTAATAGTTTTCATCTCTGTTGTCAATGCAGTATCTCCGGCATGATAAATACGAACATTTTCTAAATCAAAAATAATGCCCGCAGGTTCTCCTGCATATCTTCCATCAGGTAATGAACTTGTATGGAATGCAGGCACAAATACAACTCTACCCCAGTCATATTCTAACCAACCACCAAAGTTTACAGATTTAACTTTACAACCTTGTTCTTTACAATACTGAGCTAACTCTACAATTGCAGTAATAGTTGCATCTTTTTCTTTTGCAATCTCAATAGCTTGTCCAAGATGATCTCCGTGAGCATGAGTTAAAAATATATCGGTAATATTGGCACTATGCCAGTCATATTTTGGATTAACACTCACAAAAGGGTCTACCATAATAGAATTTTCTTTTAATTTAATTTCAAATGCACTATGTCCGATATATTTTAAATCCATAATTTTTCTCCTTATATTTATTTTTTAATATTTAATCAATATAACAAATTTTATTGTAAAATACAATTATGCAATATAACTTATTAATGCAAAAATGCATAGAACTAGCAAAACTTGGAGAAGGTTTTACATCCCCAAACCCTTTAGTTGGGTGTGTTGTTCTTGACAAAGACGGAAATGAAATATCTAATGGCTATCACCATAAATACGGCGATAATCACGCTGAAAGAGATGCCCTACTCAAATTGCACAATGGAGAAGAAAAAGACGGAACTTTAATTGTAAATCTTGAGCCTTGCTCTCATTATGGAAAAACACCACCTTGCGCTGATTTAATTATTGAAAGAGGGATTAAAAAAGTTGTAATAGGTATGCAAGACGTCAATCCAATTGTTGCAGGAAATGGTATTCGCAAACTTAAAAATGCTGGAATAGAGGTTATAGAAAACGTTCTTGAAGATGAATGCAAACAATTAAATGAAGTTTTCATTAAAAATATGCAAAAAAAAGAAACTTTTGTAGCTCTAAAAACAGCAACAACTCTAGATGGCAAAATTGCGACACACAATGGATCTTCAAAATGGATTACATCAGAAAAGGCAAGAGAAGAAGTAAAAAAAATAAGGAATCGTTATGATGCAATAATGACAACATCATCGACAATTCTTGCTGATAATCCAACTATGTTGCATAGAAAAAAGATTATATTAGATAGAAAACTCAAAACAAATTTAGAAAGCCCAATATATAAAAATGGAGAAATATATTTATTTAATGAAACTCTAGATATGTTTGAAGGCGGTATAAATTTTATAAAAACACCTGCAAAAAATGAGAAATTAGACTTAGATTTCATTCTAAAAAAAGCATTTGAACTTGGCATTAAAAGTATTTTAGTCGAAAGTGGCGGACATCTTAACGGAGAAATATTAAAATACACCGATAAAATTTATCATTTTATCGCTCCAAAAATTACAGGCGACAACAGATCTTTATCTTGCTTTGACTTTCAAAAAATAGATAATATAAATGACAGTTACAATTTTAAAATTGCACAAACAGATATTTTTGAGCCTGATATCTTATTAACTTACTATCCTATTTTCAAATAAGAAAAAAGTTGTATAATAGTCCTATGATAAAAAAAATGAATGCTGCAGGGACTTTTTATCCTGCTCAAAAAGATGAATTAGAAGAGTTATTCAAAAATTATACTGTAGAAAGTCCTAAATACTATTCAAGAGCAATAATCATACCTCATGCCGGCTATAAATATTCTGGGCAATTAGCTGCTAAAGGGATACAACAAATTAAAAAAGCGGTAAAAAATATTTTTATATTTGCACCAGCTCACTATGAAAGAATTTTTGGCTGTTCAATATGTAACTATAAAGCTTTTGAAACACCATTAGGAGACATTGAAGTCAATCAAACTCTCACTAAAGAAATTGCAAAATTATGTGATTGTAATACTTCAAATTTTGCCTTTGAAAAAGAACATTCAATCGAAGTGCAATTACCACTAATAAAATATTTCCTACCAGACGCAAAAATTGTACCCGTACTATATGGTTGTGAAAACTTTAAAAATTTAGCAGAAACAATTGAACATTTCTATGAAGACGAAGAAAATGCCTTTATAATCTCAAGTGATTTGAGCCATTTTTATCCTGAAAAAGAAGCAGCTAAAATAGATAACTACACAGCAAAAATGATTGAAGAAAATAATCTAAGCAATTTTGAACAAGAACAAGCATGTGGAGCTGTAGGAATTTGCGGGCTTATTGAATTTGCTAAAAAGAAGAATTATTCTCTTATTAGAAAAGGATTAATAAATTCAGCTGCGGCAACAGGAGATTCTTCACGAGTTGTAGGATATGGCTGTTGGATTTTATACGATGGTGAAAAAAATCAATACATAAAAAAATATTACTCAGATTTTGTAAGAAAAATATGTTCAGACAGTATTCTTTCAGGATTACAACTTGGTCATACTGAAGTTAATAACTACGAATGCATATTTGATGAATACGGTGCATCTTTCGTCACTCTCGAATTAAACGGAATACTAAGGGGCTGTATTGGCTCTATCATTCCTCACAAATCACTTATCAACGATTTAATTAAAAATGCACATGCTGCAGCATTTTCAGATCCAAGATTCCCTACACTGACATTAAATGAATTTAACAAAATAAACATAAAAGTGTCACTGCTATCAATTCCTGAAAGATTGCATTTTGATACAGAAGAAGAACTTTTACAAAAATTAAAACCATATGAAGATGGGTTAATAATTCGTGACGGCAATTACCAAGCAGTATTTTTACCAGATGTTTGGGAACAACTGCCTGACAAAAAAGAATTTTTGGAACAACTAAAATTAAAAGCAGGACTTCCTAAAAACTATTTTTCAGAAAGTTTAGAAGCTTTCAAATTCAGTACAACAAAAATTTAGCCAACTATATTAAGTTTGTTGCTTTCATACTGAGATTTAATATTATTATAAGCGACATGAGAAGATCTAGAGTTTCTAGAAGAAGCAGCTAGCAAACAATCAAATGCTTCCTTATTAAAATCATTCATTTTTATCTGATTTTCAGACAAACTTCTATGATCCTTTTCTAAACTGTTTAATTTATCATAAATAACATTAAGTTTATCATCAGTACTTAATGAATAAAAATTTCTTTTTCCAAGTAAAACATCTCTATAAACCTGAGATGATCCAAAAGTTTGCTTACTTACAGAATTTACTAACATTCAAGTACTCCTATCTATTCAATAACTTTACCATCAAAAAGTTCCATTACCATATTTACATTATCTGAATGCAAAGATGCTTCGATTTTAGCTGCACTATCTGATTTCACTTGTTGAGTAACTTCTTCCTTTAATTCCTCAACCTCTTCAGATTTAACCTCTGGTTCAGATGATACAGGTTTCATTATTGGTGAAGGTTTAGGCTTTGGAGCTTCAAATGTTTTAGGTGCTGAATGATGTGGTGCTGAAGGCTTTACTTGAACATCATCAGGATGAGGAAGTCTTATTGTTACATTTGAATTAGACTGTCCGAATAAAGAATTTACAGCATCAATAATTGCTTGTTTTTTAGAACCGCTTTGAACTTGATTTAAGAAAATCTCATTTTTCATAGATAAAACAGTGTCTTCAGCAGTTATTTTAACAGGATTTGCCCATTGTTTTAAAAGTGCCCTTGTCGGTGCACTATGAATATTTTCTAACAATTGTCCCCATAATACTGAAATATCATCACCTGCAACAACTTTTGATTTTGGCATAGGAGCAAAATCATCGGCGCTTTGCGCTTGAGCTTTTACAGGAACTTGATTTTCTTCATTTGATTTTAAAACAGAGTGTTCTTTAGGAATTTCAACTTGTTTTTCAGCCTCTTTTTGTTTTAAAATATCAGGTTTTGCATGTTCTGCTCTTTGCATTTCAGGTTTCATAACAGGAGTTGGAGCAGTCTTATATGAAGCAACCTGAACAGGAGCTGAATATGATCTTGCATTACTGCCTATATTTGTAGCTCCACCTTCTAATCTTGCAATCCTATTTTGCAGTTCAACAAGAGACGTATTTTCCGTCAAATTTGCAAGATCAATAATAGCGACTTCTAACCACAGTCTAGGATTATTAGTCAATTTTAACTCTTTTATATAATCAGAACATTTATCAATTAAAAATACTATTTGATGTGTTTCGACTAATTCTGCTTGAGAATTTAATGCAGCAATTTGCGCATCATTTGCTTGAGTTAATTCAAATACAATTTCTTTTCTGCAATTTTTTACAATTAACAAATTTTTTAAATAATCCATTAAATTTGTCAAAATCTGAACAGGCTCATTTCCTGAATTATAAATTTTTTCTAAATCTTCAATAGCTTCTTGAGGTTTTGAATTAACAATTTTATCAGCAAGTGAGTTTAAAGTATCAAAAGACAAACGTCCGAGCAAATTATTAATATCATCTGTTGAAATTACTTCTTCTCCATCAAGAACGCTTAATTGATCTAAAAGAGCAATACTATCACGCATACCGCCGGCAGAATTTTTTGCAATAGTAAATAACGCATCATCAGTAATATTAATCTTTTCCTTATCAGAAATATATCTTAAATGCTTAACAATATCATCAGTAGTAATACGTTTAAAATCAAAACGCTGACAACGGCTTTTTATAGTATCTAAAACTTTATGCACTTCTGTAGTTGCGAGAATAAATATAACATTTTTCGGAGGTTCTTCTAATGTTTTCAAAAGCGCATTAAAAGCTGTAGTTGAAAGCATATGAACTTCGTCTATAATGTAAATTTTATATCTGCTGTTTACAGGTGCATACATAACCTTTTCTAAAATATTTTGAGCATCTTCAACTTTTCTATTACTTGCAGCATCAATTTCAATTACATCCATAGGTGTTGAATTTGTGATATCAATACAGTTTTCACAAACACCACAAGGTGCAATTGTAGGTCCTTCTTTGCAATTTAATGATTTTGCAAAAATACGAGCTGTAGAAGTCTTACCCGTACCTCTAGGACCTGTAAAAAGATATGCATGAGAAATTTTATTTAACTCAATTGCATTTTTTAATGCTTTTTTAATATGTTCCTGCCCAACAACCTCTTCTAATTTTTGAGGACGATATTTTCTATATAAAGGTATGTATTTTTCGTTCATGGTAAAATTATAGCAAGATAATACCGAAAAGGAAAACATTATGAAGATAATTAAACCTGCATTACTAAAAGAAGGGGATACAATAGGAATTTTAGCTCCTTCAGGGGCAATGGAAGATGATACAAACCTTTTACGTGCAGTAAAATTCTTTGAAAATAAAGGTTACAAAATTAAATTATCTGATAATGTATATAAAAAAAACAAATATCTGGCAGGCACAGATGAAGAAAGATTAGACGCTCTGCATAATATGTTTGCAGATAAATCAGTAGACGCAATAATATGTCTAAGAGGCGGATATGGAGCAATCAGGTTAATTAACAAAATTAACTATGATTTAATTAGAGAAAATCCAAAAATTTTCTGTGGATATTCAGATATAACAGCTCTTAACGCAATGTTTTTAAAACGCTCGGGACTTATGACCTATTCAGGCCCTATGATTTTAAGTGATTTTGGGCAAGAAAATCTTTGTGAATTCACTATTAATAAATTCTTTGAAACGGTATGTAAAGATAAATTCGATTATGAAGGCACATTCTGGGGCGGGAATTTATCAACACTCGTATCACTTTGCGGACAAGATTTTATACCTGACTTTGAATTTACTTTATTTTTAGAAGATCTTAACGAACCATTATATAAAATTGATAAAATGGTAACTCAATTATTTAATATTGAAAAAATTAGAAAAAACACAAAAGCAATAGCAATAGGTGATTTTCTTGACTGTGAAAGCGTGGATTATATTTTTGAAGAGCTTAATATTCCATTAATAAAGAATTTTCCTGCATCACATTCTGCCAAAAAAGCAACAATACCTTATGGAATGATAAATAATTAATTTTATATTAAGTAATTATTCTCACTTTTGTTTTTGAGCTAAAATAGAATTATGTAGTAGATAAATAAGGATAAAAGACTATGTGGGATTATTCAGATAAAGTTATAGATCATTACAGAAACCCTAGAAATGTAGGGAAAATTGATAATGCTGATGCAATAGGCGAAGCAGGTTCATTAGCTTGTGGAGACTCATTAAAAATATATTTAAAGATTAATAACGGAATAGTTACAGATGCAAAATTCCAAACTTTTGGCTGCGGATCAGCAGTAGCAAGTTCAAGCATCTTAACTGAAATGATTATTGGTAAAACAATTGATGAAGTAAAAAAAATTACAAACAAAGACATAGCAGACCAATTAGGCGGACTTCCTCCAGAAAAAATGCACTGCTCTGTTATGGGCTATGAAGCTCTTGAAGATGCATTAAAAAATTATGATGATTACACTGATTTAGATGACATCAGAAATGAGGAAGAAGCAAATAAACAAAGAGAAAAAATTGTCTGCACATGTTTTGGAATTACTGAAAATGTAATTTGGGACGCTATTAAAATTAACGGACTTAAAACTGTTGAAGAAATCACAAATTACACAAAAGCAGGCGGTGCTTGTGGAAAATGTAAGGGCTTAATCCAAGACATAATTGATACTTACTATAAAAAAGAAGAACATGACAAAGCAGAATCTACACTTTCTCCTGCTCAAAAGATTTTAAAAATTAATAACGTGATAGAAAATCAAATATCACCGGAATTAAGAAAAGATGGCGGAGATATTACTTTAGTTGATATTGACGGCAACAAAGTAATGGTAAAACTTCGTGGAAAATGTTCAGGATGTAAAAATTCACACCTAACACTTAAATCTTTTGTTGAATCAACATTAAGAGAAACTGTTGATAAAAATATCGAAGTCATAGAGGTATAGAAAATGAGTTTAATATATTTAGATAATAATGCAACTACAAAAGTTGATCCTCAAGTTTTGGAAGCAATGCTCCCATACTTTCAAGAAGAATATGCAAATCCATCAAGCGTATATGAGTTTGCTAAACGCTCAAATCATGCTGTAAGAGAAGCTCGTGGTGTAATGAAAGATTTCTTTAATGCTCAAAATGAAAAAGAAATTTTATTTACATCTTGTGGATCTGAAAGTGCAAATACTGCAATTCGCGGTGTTTTGAACATGAACAAAAATAAAAGACACATAATCACAACTAAAGTAGAACACCCTTGTGTTTTAAATTTATATCAAACTCTTGAAAAAGAAGGGTACAAAGTTGACTATATTGGAGTAAATTCCAACGGAGAACTTGACTTAGCGCAATTAGAAGAAGCAATCAATGATGATACTGCTCTTGTATCTGTTATGTATGCAAATAACGAAACAGGTGTAATTTTCCCAATTGAAAAGATTTCTGAAATTATTAAATCAAAAAACAAAGAAACAAAATTCTTCGTAGATGCAGTACAAGTTTCAGGCAAAATTCCTATTGATGTTCAAGCTCTTGGTGTTGACCTAATGGGTATTTCAGGTCATAAATTCCATGCACCAAAAGGAATAGGAGCTCTTTATGTTAATTCTAAAACCCTCATCACTCCATTAATTATCGGCGGTCACCAAGAAAGAGGGAAACGTGCAGGTACTGAAAATGTTCCTTACATCGTAGGTATGGCAAAAGCTGCAGAATTAGCACAAGACCATTTAAGATATGAAGCAACAGAAGTAAAAAGACTTCGTGATAAATTAGAAAAAAATATCGTTAAAAATGTATTCAATGCTAGATTAAATACCGGAATTGTAAATAGAGTTCCAAACACTACAAATATCGGCTTTGAATATATTGAAGGTGAATTAATTTTGCTTCACTTAAGTGATTTAGGCATCTGTGCAAGTTCAGGCAGCGCATGCACATCAGGTTCTCTAGAACCAAGCCACGTATTAAGAGCTATGAATGTACCATTCACAGCAATTCATGGAAGCATAAGATTTTCACTAAGCAAATTCACTACAGAAAAAGAAATTGACTACGTATGTGAAAAAATGCCTGGAATAATTGAAAAATTAACAAATATTTCACCTTTCCAAGATGAATTGGAAGCACTAAAAAGATTAAAGCATTAATCTTTTAAATAATACTTTTTTCTAAGAATAAAAAAAATCGTAGGACTTAGGTACTACGATTTTTTGTTTATTTATCAAAAATTTTAAATACTAAGTCTGTAGAATAGCTTTAAATTACATTCACTATTATCCTGTCTGTAAGGAGTTTATAGTTATGAAAAAAATTATTGTAATCATAAGTGTTTTACTCAGCATAAATTGCGCTATTGCAGCAAGTCAATATTCTGCAGTCTTAGATAAATTAGAAAATTCATTATACGGCTTTACATATACAACATCTGACGATGCCTCAAGACTTTCAAGAATAGAAGAAAGTGTGTATGGGCAAAGCAGACCCAATAAATCAATTAATGAAAGAATTGCAAGTCTTAACAAAGATATGTCTGCAGAACAAATAGGACATGAAATAACTCCTAAAGAAGATACATTTGCAGAAGAACAAGACAGTTACAAAGATAGAATTGCAGAAGAAAAAATGCCACCTGCAGGTGCTAATGTAGATTATCCTTCTATAAATGAACTAGAACGTCAAGTATTTAATCAAGAATTTAAAAATCAGGATTTGAACAGTCGACTTGCAAATCTTGAAAAAAAATCTCTTGGTCAAACATATGATAATGATCCATTTTCTTCAAGAGTAGAAAGACTTCAAGCCAAATTAAAACCTGAATCTTTTATGGATAATAATATAGCACAGTCATCAAATGATTATTATGATGGGAATTCTATTCCGCTCGATAAAAATTATTCTCTTGATGAATACCAACCGCCAGAATTTGACTATGATGCATACAACGCAAGAAATATTAAACCTGAAAAAGTTAATATCGCATCAGTTGAAAAATCTATATTCAAAAAATCATTCAATGGTGACAGCATAGATAATCGATTATCAAGACTTGAATCTACAATGTTTGGAACTACATTTAATTCAGACTCTCAGGAGGATCGTTTGAATCGTATCTCTAGTGCTTACAAAGCTCAAAAAACAGCAAGTCGATACGACTCAAACAAGTTTTCCCAGAACATGGCAACCGCAATGCAGATTGGTACAATCTTACTAATGATTTTAGCCTGTGTCCTTTAGAAGAAAGAACAGATGATTTATTTGAATAAATTTTTCAAGTTTTTAAGTCCTTCTGCAGCATCTTGCAATTGCTGTTTAGCTTCTTGAGCAGATTGTTTCTGTTGTTCTCTTTTCGTATTATAAGCATCAACTTTTTCTTGCACAGCATCTTTCACAGCTTGTTTGGTTTGCTGAACCTGTTCTTTTACGGTTGTTTTTTCTATAGCAGACATATCACAATTAGATAGCCATTTGAAAGATTTTACAGAACTTTTGCTTTCAACACCTCCATTAAATACAACTTTAAAGTCTTTATAATTTTTATTTCCTGAAGATAATTGAGGAATTGAAGACACTTTTTCATTTTTCGGATCAGATGTCAAAGCATTTATTAAATTTCCAGTCAAAGTACCAAATTTAGGAATATAAGAAGTCAATTTTGAAACCGATAAATCACCTAAAGGTCCTAATAATGATACTACTTCAGCAGAAATTCTGCCCAAGACCACAACATTTGCAGTTGCGTTTAACAAATTATATTTTCCTGTAATATAATAAGCCATCGAAGGACCTGAAGTTGTTACAGGATTTAATGTAGCCCAACCGTTTGAGAATGATAAATTACCCTTTATCGTTTTAAATTGCGCTGTATTTTTTATTGCAGGCAAAGAAGACACAGAATTCACTGCTGCTTTTATAATGCTGTTTGATTGAAGATTTTGAGCAAACAAGAAGTTTTCAAAACGCCCGATATTACCAAGAGTTCCATCAGTTATATCAAAAGAAGCTGTCCCTTTTAAATTCTTCATCATTTCAATATCATTTGCACCGTATAAAGTCACATTTGTATTGAAATTAAGCTTCCCAGATAAAGCATTTTTAAGCCCCGCAGCACCTGCAATCGCTTTTTCTGCATCCATGCCTGTCCCTTTAAAGTTAACCCCAATATGCCCGTTTTGAATATTATAAGAGATATTACCGTTAACTTTTCCAGAAAAAGCATCACCTGCAAGATTTTTAAGATAAAATACATTGTTTAACAAATTAAAATCAGAGGATAGATTTTCTGCAACAATCCCGCCTGATACAAACTTTTTCAATGTACCTTTACCTTTTAAAATATTCCCGTTTAATATCACTGACATATCATTCATTGTCAATAACATATCAGGAATTTTCACAGATGGAACTGATATAGAGCCTTTTAAATAAGGATTTGAAGCAATACCAGAAATATCAATATCAGCCCCAGCATTAATTTTTGAATTTTTAAAACCAGGAATTACAAAAGACACATTTTTCTGTGAAATAAGTTTTAAATTAAGCTTTTGAGTTTTATATAAATCACTTACATTACCTTTTAATGAAACAAGATTTACTCCATTTGCATAAATACCAGTCTCAGAAAATTCAAGATTATCTGAATTTATTTTAATATTACCCTTAATTGAGGTATTTTTCCCATTTAACTCATCAACGTTCAAAATTGAAACATAAGCTGACGGTGTTGCATCTAATTGAAATTTAATATTTTGTACTTTATCATTACCACTCAAAGCAACAGCAAGAGGTAAAGAGCCTTTTGCGCCAACGTCCTTTCTCAAATCTGCAGGAATCATAGATTTGATATCAGAAGCTAAGATATTTCCTTTTGCATTAATATCAAAATTAATATCTTTTGACATATAATCAGCGACTTTTCCTGTAATATCAATTCTTGAATTATCAATCAGCAAATATGAATTATCTATATTTATATCTTTTTCTCCGATTGTAATTTTAGTTAACGGAGCAGATACAACAGCCATAGGATTTGTAACTTTTGCATTTGAAATATTTACATCTCCAGACGCAGTTTTGCCATCTGTAACTATATTAATTTTAGAATTTGCAACAGATACAGATGTATTTGAAGGAACATTTTTTAAATTAACATTATCTATATTCAAATTAACTTTTGGAACTATTTTATTCAATTTACCTTTTATAGAAGTATTCATTGACAATGTTCCGCTATTAATTTTATTTTCTTTCAACAGAGCAATTTGTCCTGCAGCAAGCAAAAGACCTTTTAACTGCAATTTATCAGCAGATATATTCAAATCAGCTTCAGCATCTTGATTTATAGTACCGCTTATTTTTAAAGGATGACCTAAAATAGAAAGTCCTGCCTTTTTAATATTTATCATGTTATTTGCGAAATCAATATCAGCTGAAATACTATCAACTGCAATATTATACAATTTATAAGCTAAAGAAGCAGATGGAATTTTTAAATATCCGGAAGATTCAACTTTTTTCAAGTTTGACTTTACCCTAAAATCAGCATCGATTCCACCAGTAGCAGTCAATGTATCTAAGTCCCTATAATTAAATGATTTTGCAACACTATCTGCTATATCTATTATACTTTGAAATTGAGCATTTGATTTACAATTCAAGTCAATTTTAGGATTTTTACCTGTTTTAAACTTTCCGATAACTTCAGTCAACTCTTTGTCTTTTGTATACAATTTTGTATACATATCAATATTTTTACCTTTGAATATTAAATCAACACTACTTTCTGGGAGTTTTTTCCCATCAACAGCTAAACTTAAATTTGATACATTTGCACTACCTTCAAAATGAATTTCATCAAATGTTCCACTTGTTCTAATATCTGTATTCAAATCCGCAGTTAATTGATTGTTATGAATAGCCTTGAAAAGATCTATAATATTAAATACAGTCTGAGTATTTTCTTTAGGTTTTGACTCTGTTTGAGAAAAAACAAGTTCATTCAAATCAATATCAGGCATAATTTTATTCAACAACTTAATATCATAATTAAATTGAACTTTATCTTGTAACATAAAATGCCCATCTGTAGACACCTTAATTTTTTTATTTAATATGAAATCAGAGATTAAAAGATTATTCCCGTATATTGAATAAGACTTATCAGTAGGCATATCAATAAATGAAATATTATAGTTTTTTAAATACATATTAGGTAAATGATTTGAAAGTTTTAGTCCAAATGGCAATTCTGCCATTGAATTAACTTGAGCAACCTCTTGGCTATCATCTTTATCTTCATTAGGCAAATAATCTTCTAATAAAAATTTACCATCTTTTTTTACTTTTAAATTAGCATTGATATTATCAGCTCCAACCATATCAATTTCTATTTTCCTTAAAAGTAAAGGAAGCAATGACAATTTCCCTTGTACATTATCTGCAGTCAAAAAACTTTCGCCACTTGGCAAACTCACATCAATATGAGAAACACCTAATCCAACTGTCAACTTTGGAGTGGTTAATAACCTAATATCGTCAAGTTTTAATTTAAATCCGCTTACGTCTTCTACCATTTTAGAAATTTGCGGACTATATGAATTTACAATCCCATTTATAAAAAAAGGAATAATTAAAAACAATACATAAATTATCAATACTAAAGATAAAATAGTTATCCCTGTATATTTAAAAAACTTATTCATAACACACCCCTCTTATTTTAAGTCTTATATTAACATAAAATAGAAAATTTTATAAATAGTTAAACTGTCATATTTATTTTTTCTTTTTATCAGGGTAACAATTCCAAATTATTTTTTCATTTTTTCTAAACCAAGTCAATTGACGTTTTGCGTAATTTCTCGTATTTTGCTTTAATTTATCTTTTGCGTCGTCTAAAGACATTTGTCCATCAAGATAAGCTATAATTTCTCTATAACCTATTGTATCTGTAATATTTGGGATACGTCCATGTTTTTTTAAAAGATACTTTGTTTCATCAATCAAACCTAATTCAATCATTAAATCAACACGTTTGTTAATACGGTCATACAATTCTTCTCTTGGAAAATTTAATCCAATCCATTCAACTTCAAATTCGTTTTCTTTGACTCCCCTTGCCTTATTCAAAGGAAGCCCAGTCAATTTTACAATTTCGATATAACGGATTAATTTTTTCTTATCATTTCTTTCTAACCCATCTAATGCTGACTTATCCAAATCATACAAAATATTGTACAAATCCTCATATGACAACTTTGATAATTCTTCTCTTAATTTATAATCTGGCTCTACATCAGGTAAATTATAATTTTCTAGCAATATTCTAAAATATAATCCAGTTCCTCCTGCAACAATAGGAGTTTTACCTCGAGAAATAATATCATTTATACATTCTTTAGCTTGCTTTGCATAAAGACCTGCAGAATAATTAAATTCAGGCTCAACAATATCAATCATATAATGTGGAATTCCTTGCATTTCATCAATAGTTGGTTTCGCAGTACCAATATTCATTCCTTTATATACAAGGCGAGAATCTGCAGAAATAATTTCACCATCAATTTCTTTAGCTAAATTGATTGCGTAATCTGATTTTCCACTAGCAGTAGCACCTACAACCGCAATTACTCTATTATGTTTCTGAGTCATTATTTTCAGTTTCCAATACTATATATTTTCTATCATAATATAAGAATATCAAAATTACGAAATATACTGAAAAATAGAAAAGAACAATACTCATAATTATATAAGCAATAGGATTGAATGCCGCAAATGTATTTATAAATAACAAAGCAAAACCCATAAACCACAAAGACAAAAATAATCTTACTGTAGTAAAAAAGTCCTTAAACAGTTTAATTAAAGATTTCCATAAAGCAACTAATGGGTTTGATGTCATATAAATAATTTCAGGAATCCACAACATCAAAAGATACATAATGCCTGATGTTACAGACATAAACAACAGACTCCATTTCCCAAAGAATACAATCTGTTCAGGAGTCAAACTATCTATAAAAGCAGCCATCCCTTGATTTGAAGCAATAGCTGGATCAATTGTCATTTCTTGCAAGTGCTGCATTGATGTAGTATCTAACCCACCTATAATATTAATTCCCAATAAATAAACTATTGGAGTTGCAATTATTTGAATTATAAAGAAAATCAAATACACACCAACAAATGATAAGAAAAACTTTCCAATTCCCTCTGGAATAGTTTTAAACAAATTTAATGTAGCCTTAGCTCTATCGGAATCCAGAACAAAAACTTTTTTAGAAAGTTGTATGGCTTCTTTCACCATATAAAACCAACCAGAGCAAAATACTCCAAACATAAATAATACTGTGATTGAAGCTAAAATAAATTTTGGAGTAGAATCAACAGTGTATTTAGAATACAAAGAATACAAATCTAATACTTTAATAAAAACAATCAAAGGAATAGTTAATATAATATTATAATTTGTTATTTTTACAGCATCTTTAAATAATTCGCGCATACAATATAGTATCCTCTAAACTGAAATAAAATAAATAACCTATCTACTTAGTAATTTCTACGGTTTTTTCTTCTTTAGTTTCCTTTGATAATTTTCGTTTTCTTCTTCTCATAAGATCAACAAAAGCTTCAAGTCTTGTCAAATATCCAGCCTTACCGGTTTGTTCATCCATGATTAAAGGTAATATTGGAATATCACAATTTTCTCTCATTGCAGGAAATATATTTTGTGACATAATTTCAGGCATACAAGTAAATGGACTGATGTGTATAATACCGTCAATACCTCTTTCATCAGCATATGCTACATCTGATACACATTCTAATGAATCTCCGCCAATATCACGCATTAAATAAGGTTTTGCTAGTCTATATGCTCTTTGTAAGTGGGTTTCGCCTTTTCTAAATACTTTAGGGATAATAGCATCTTTCAAGAAACTACTAACTGTAAGGCTTCTTCTTGTTTGAACACCCATTTTACCCAATTCTCTAGTTATATTTTGATTAGAAAATTGATCACAAACCAAATAAATTTCACCTGTTAAATCAACATTCAAAACCTCTTTGGAAGGATCAATTTCAGTCTTTTTCATTTCTTCAAATGCTAGCCTTTTAGCTTTATTTAATTTTCTTGTATTATCAGCATCTTTAATATATTTTAAAGCTTTATTATAATTTTTTTCTGCATCACCAAAATGGATTTCTCTAGCTCTATAATAAGAAAGAATATTTTCTAAATCATCTAAAACAAACATCTTTCTTATTGCAATATTTATAGCTCTTGCAAATAAAATAGGATCATTTTTCCCACTTATATTTTTTAAGAAATCATACATTCCCTTTAACCCATCATACAAAGTTAATTCAATGTATTTGGCATTATACCCCAAATCAGTTAATGCATTATGAATACAATTTCCATATTCACCCAAACGGCAACACCCAGGAGAAGATATCATAGCAACATAATCTGTACCACC
This sequence comes from uncultured Clostridium sp., assembly GCA_958449715.1. Taxonomy (GTDB): domain Bacteria; phylum Cyanobacteriota; class Vampirovibrionia; order Gastranaerophilales; family Gastranaerophilaceae; genus Stercorousia. Next base: position 28,730 of record CAUDIU010000007.1, read on the forward strand.
TTCAATTGCTTCAATAAAATTACCCAAAATTAACTTATAAGGTAAACAAATCGCTTCAGGAGAATGCTTTGTTCCTAAAGACAATGTTTTTTTACTTGTGTAAGGAGGGATAAAAGGTTCTACTCCAATTTTTTTAAGAGCAGCTGCCCATGCTATATATACTGTTCCCATATGGGGAAATGCAACTTTTAATTTTTTATTTTCTTTACTCATATTCTTTATCTCTTACTTTATTAATTTATTATCTCTATTGTTTAAAATTCAAATCAGGATGACGAGCAGCTAATGTCTCATCTATTCTTTTTACAGGAGTTGTATGAGGAGCTGATATCAATTTTTCAGGATTTGATTTAGCATCCTCTGCTATTTTTAACATTACATCTACAAATTTATCTAAAACATCTTTAGTTTCAGATTCTGTAGGCTCAATCATTATAGCTTCATGTACAATTAATGGGAAATAAACAGTTGGCGGGTGAGTATTTTCATCCATTAATGCTTTTGCAATATTTAATGTAGATACCCCATTTTCATGTTTTTGTTTTTCTCCTGACAAAACAAATTCATGCATACAAGGCTCATCATAAGGTAACAAGTATGCTTGTTTTAATTTTTCTTTTAGATAATTTGCATTTAAAACAGCATTTTCACTTGCTTCTTTTAAATTATCACCCATCATTAAAATATATGCATAAGCTTTTACTAAAACTCCAAAGTTTCCATAAAAACCTTTAACACTACCGATTGAATGTTTTATATTATAATTTCTGAAATATTTTTCACCATCATAGTCAATCACAGGAGATGGCAAATAATCTTTTAATTCTTCTACAACGCCAACAGGGCCTGCTCCAGGACCACCACCGCCGTGAGGAGTTGAAAATGTTTTATGAAGATTTAAGTGAACTACATCAAATCCCATTAATTTCGGATTTGTATACCCCATAATCGCATTAAAATTAGCTCCGTCATAATACAATAAAGAGCCATTATCATGCATTAATTTAGAGATTTCTAATACATTTTCTTCATAAATTCCTAAAGTATTAGGATTAGTCATCATAATTGCTGCTACATCAGAATCAAGCAATTTCTTTAAATCTTCAACGTCAACTTGCCCTTTTGCATTTGATTTTACGGGAACAATTTCAAACCCGCATAAATGAGCACTTGCAGGGTTAGTTCCATGTGCAGAATCAGGAATTATAACTTTTTTACGGTTATCTCCTTTTACTTCAAAATATTTTTTGATAACCATCATTCCAGTCAATTCACCATGAGCACCTGCTGCAGGTTGTAAGGTTACAGCATCCATTCCAGTAACTTTCTTCAAAGCTTCTTGAAGATTGTACATCAATTCTAAAGCACCTTGACAATCAACATCATCAGATAATGGATGCAAATTTACAAAACCATCAAGAGAAGCCAAAAGTTCATTTACTTTTGGATTATATTTCATAGTACAAGAACCTAAAGGATAAAAACCTTTTTCTATACAAAAATTCTTATCAGACAATTCTTTATAATGACGTAATGCTTCTAATTCACTAACTTGTGGCAAACCAACTTCTGATGATCTTAATAAAGAATTATCAATAAAAGATAAATCCTCATTTTCATCAGTTAAAGTTACACCTAATACCCCGTTACTCTTTTCAAAAATAGTTTTCACTAAATAATCCCCTGTCTTTTTAAATCCCTTTTAATTTTATCTAATCCTGATTGTATAATTCTTGATATTCTTGATTGTGAAATATTAAATTCTTCAGCAATTTCTCTTAGTTTTTTTTCTTTGAAAAATTTATACTCTATCAATTCTCTTTCTCGCTGGGGCAATTTTTTCATAGACTCAAGAATTTCACTTTTCAATTCTGACAATTCAATAGATTCTTCAGGAGTCATATCCTCAGCCTTAATCTGAGTAGGAACTTCTGCATCTTGCATTTCATCTATTGAAAGAATGGTTTTATAAACTTCTTCTCTTAAATTACCATTTTCTTCATCTAATTGTTGTTTTTTATTTTTTAATGAATACCATTTATAACGTCTTCTGACTTCGTTTCGTATAGCCCATTTTATGGCTGTTGAAAGATATGTATTATTGTAATTTTCAGGGGAATGGTTTTTAAATAAAATATACAAAGTGTGATTACCAATATTTACTAATTCAGGAAGCTCAATCAAATGCGAAGTAGAAAACTTTTGATATTCAACCTTCGCAATCGTTTCTATTAAATCTTTATAATCCCTTAAATTAACCTTTGATTGAAGTTTTTGATTTGACGTCATGACTATAACAAATTTCCTATAAAAACATTTCCCTAAAAACATAATAACAGAAAAAAATATAGAATACCAGACAATGTAATTTTCCTTAACATAATTTATATTTATTTTTGAAAAAATTTAATTAGGAGAATAAATATATGAAAATATTATTTTGTACAGATGGATCTAGAATAAGTTTTGATGCACTAAAAAATATTTCAGGCTGGATAAAAAATGCGCAAATCGACATTATATGCGTAATTGATTGGTCATTTTTACCAGATGAAATCAGTATTGAAGAAAAGAATTTTGCATACTCTTGTGCAAATATGGCTGATACAATTTTAGATTACGCAGAAGAAGAAATTAAAAAACTAGGAATGACACCTGGAAATAAAATCAAAAATTGTGGAGCTGCAATAGAAAGCATTTTAGAACAATCTGAAAAAGAAGCTTATGATTTAATTCTAATGGGATCACATGGGAAAAAAGGCCTACAAAAATGGTTAGGTTCAGTATCACAAGAAATAATTAACAGTAGTAAAATATCAGACTACATATCAAAAGAAGAAAATAATAAAAAGAAAGTTTTACTAACAACCGATGGAACAAACTGTTCATTAGAAATTATAAATAAAATAATTCCAGATATGCAACTGGAAGATAAAGAAATCCATATTTGCATGGTAAATGAAGATCCGAATCTACTATTTTTAGATGGAACTCTTGATACAAATTGGCTTTTAGATATTCAAAGACAGCAACAAAAATACGCAGCAAGAGCTTTAGAAGATATCAGAAATGTTCTTTTAAAACATAATATTAAAACAACATCAACAAATATATTGAATGGAATTCCTGCACAAAAAATTATTGATTATGCAAGAGTAAATGATATTGATTTAATAATTTTAGGATCAAGAAATAAATCAAAACTCGATCGCTTTTTGACAGGATCAGTAAGCAAACGAGTTTTAGAAAATGTTGTAAGTGATATCTGGCTTATTAGGTGTAAAAGTTAATAATCCATTTCCCAATTATTATTTAATAATAAACCTAAACATCCTTTAGCATCTGCACGAGTAGCACAACCTGCACCTATTGCTGCTCTTACATCTTTTGGATTTGTTTTTCCTGAACCACAACCAGTTCCAGAAGTTCTACAAGAAGGAGGAATACCATCTTCATCAATAGAACCGTCATTGTAATAAGAAACAAAGAACAAATCACGACCTGCGATATTAGGACCTTTTTTGCCATTTATATCAATTGTTATATGCCCATAACTTGTGTGGTATTTTGAATGTTCTACACAAACAGATGCACCATTGGCTAACACAAAACATGGAGCATTAGCTCCAGGCCAATAGTTACCATTAGTCAAATCAGTACCACTCATATTTCTATACTTTCCATTATAAAAACAATCTGTAAAATTAGTGCAAGATTGAACTACTTTAAAATATGTATTCATGAAATTTTTAACTTCAGCCACAGAAGTTAATCCCGCTTCATGCAAATTCAAAGCGTTTTTATCATTATTATATTGCAGAAATGCTTGTTGAAATAAATTATACACTTGATGAAGCTGAGTTGCATAAGTTTTCTTTTGATGATTTTGCATTAAAGTGGGTATTGTCATAGCAGATACAACTCCAATAATACCTAAAGTGACTAATACTTCTGCTAAAGTAAATGCTGATATTTTTTTCATAATAAAGTTCTCCTGATTATTTTATATTTTTATACGAAGCAATATTTCTAAAATTATTTTTATAATTAACTTACAGGTTCTTAAATCTAAAATAACTAATTGTCAGAGTTCTATAACATTAAATAATATTTATATTTTTGTTTATAAGGCTTATACTTATATATTATAAATTTAACATATTTTAATGAATATTTCAACGCTTGACCCGAAACCAAAATAATGCCATAATTAATCTATGTTTAAATATTACGGCAAATATGCACCTTATTTGTTCCTGTTACCAGCAGCAGTAGTCTTGGTAATATTCTTTTTTATACCGTTTTTTCAAACTTTCTTGTTAAGTTTTTTAGATTATTCTCACAATATTTATAAACCCGAATTTATTGGGTTAGAAAATTATATAAATTTATTTAAAAACCCTATTTTTTACAAAGTTTTATGGAATACTTTTATTTACCTTTTTGTTGCTGTACCAATACTTGCAATATTCCCATTATTTTTAGCAATATTAATTAATCAAAAAATCAAAGGGGTTACTCTATATAAAATACTAATCTACCTACCTGTAATTGTATCTATTGTAGTTGCTGCAATTGCATTCAAATGGCTTTACGCAGATCAAGGAATATTAAACTACTTGGTCACAAAACTTGAAATGGAACCTATAGGATGGCTAACTGACCCGAATTATGCATTATATTCTGTAATTATTGTAACTATTTGGAAAGGTATAGGCTATTATATGATAATTTATCTTGCTGCTTTAATGAGTGTTCCAAAAGAACTTTATGAAGCATGCGACATTGACGGAGCTAATTTTTTAACTAAACACCTCACTGTCACTGTACCACATATAATGCCTACAATTGCTCTTGTAACCACAATAAGTGCAATATCAGCAATGAAAGTTTTTGCTGAAATCTATGTAATGACAAAAGGCGGACCTTTAAATTCAAGCAAAACAATTGTGTATTATATTTATGAAAGAGCTTTTGAAAATCTTGATTTAGGCTTTGCCTCAGCAATGGCGGTTGTATTATTAATTATCGTAATGATATTTTCTCTTATAAACATCTTATGTTTTGAAAGAAACAAATATAATATATAAAACTTTAAAGGATAAAAAATGAAAAAAATAATAGAAAAAATTACCATACACTCAATATTGATATTTGTTTCATTACTATCAATATTTCCTTTTATATGGTTAATTTCAACTTCACTAAAAGGAAACAGTGAAAATATTTTTGCATATCCTCCACAAATTATCCCACAAGACTTTACTTGGGCAAATTATTCAGGTGTTTGGGATAAGGTCGATTTTATCGGATATTTTATAAACAGTATGATTGTGGCTGGAGGAACAGTCCTATTGAATCTTATATTATCTTCAATGGCAGGATACCCTCTTGCAAGAATGGAATTTAAAGGGAAAAAAATTACATTTTTTGCAATTTTAGCAACAATAATGATCCCATTTCAAGCAATTATGCTTCCTGTATATTTAATCACATTAAAGCTGCATCTTGTAGATACTGTAAATAATTTTGCAGGTTTTATTGGACTTATAATGCCATTTGCTGTAAGTGCTTTTGGAATATTTTTAATGCGACAAGCCTTTTTAGGAATTCCAAAAGAAATGGAAGAAGCAGCAATTGTAGATGGCTGTAATGTATTTCAAGTATTTTGGAGAGTTCTTTTACCTATGGTAAAACCATCATTAGCAGTGCTCGCAATATTTACATTTATTGGCTCTTGGGGTGAATTTTTATGGCCAAGCATCGTTTTAACAAAAGAAGCAATGTACACATTACCTGTTGGAGTAAACAATTTACAAGGAATGTTCAGCTCTAACTGGAGATTTATTGCAGCTGGATCAATTTTATCAACAATACCAATTTTAATATTTTTCTTAGCAATGCAAAGATACTTTATATCAGGAGAAAATGAAGGTGCAGTAAAAGGTTAAATCAAAAAATTATTCTACACCGGGAACGTGAACATTATAACGAACATCATCAAATTCTGTATTTTCATCATCAATATCTTCTTGGAAAATTTCTTTTGCTCCACAAACTTTTAAATTTTTGATAATTGCTTTATCTAATTCTTCTGTATAAACAATTTTACCATTTACATAAGTAATGTTTGAAGTTTTAACAGGTTCATCTGTAATTTTCTCAATTAAATCACTATTTGAATTTGCCAAAATAGTTCTAGTTACATCATTCATTACATCAAAAACATAACGTTGACGAGATGCCATATTATTTCCACCACCACTTGAAATTAAAGTAGTAGCCTTTTCTAACTCCTCTAAAGATTCTTTATAATATTTTAAATGCCTTAATAAAATAGCAAGATTATAATGAGCCTCATAATTCATCGGATTTAATTCAATAGCCTTGCAATATGTAAGTCCAGCTTCTTTATAATCACCTAAAAGCTGGTATGTTAAAGCTAAATTATAACGAGCATCATAATCTTTTTTTAGAATTTTGCAAGCCTCTTTATAAGCATCAAGAGCCTTTAAAAGATATTGCCTGCGGAATTCCCAATCATCTTCAATATAAACATACTTTTGTTTATAAGCAACACCTTTATTATAATAAGCCAAACCTTTGTTTACTTTGTAACTCTTTCTATTGCTATATACAAAAGGAATTGATAGTAAATGTCTTTTTGTTTTTAAAATTTCATCATATTGGTCAATTGCGCCATCAAAATCACCTAATTTTTCAGCTGAAATAATTCCATAATTCATTCTCGCAATAACCATTTTAGGATTATATTCAAAAGCTTTTTCATAAGCATCAACTGCTGAATAATAATCTTCATATACTACATAAATATTTCCGAGATTATACCAAGCACCGTAATGTTCAGGATACAAGCGTAATGCAATGTTGTAATAATTTATAGCTTTTTGAAGTTTTTGTTTTTTTAAGGCTTTATCACCTTTATGCACATAATAAAGACTTTTTACCTTATCTAACTGCTTATTAAAAAACACAGGATGCATATAAATTAATGCTCCAACACCAGCAATTAATAATAATGTAAATAAACCTGAAAAAAACTTTTTCAACTGCTATACCTCATTATAAGACCATATTACATATATTTAAAGATTTATGCAATACACTATTGTTACGAAATTGTAACATAAATAATAATAAAAAAGCAATTTCAAAACATACAAAGTTTTTATATAAGTAAGGTAGGTTAGAAAATTCAATTTGGAGGTTAGGTTATGGCAGACTTAAATATGGCTGCAAGTATGTACGGATTATACCCGAATATATACAATAACCAGGTAGCATTAAACGATTTAACAGATCTAGATTTATACACACCATTAGGAATGGCAAATCCAATGATGAGTATGAACGGCAGTATCTTTGGTAGTGGTTACGGTATGTATCCTGCTATGCCTGCATTTGGCGGTGGTTATAATTATGAAGACTACTACAAAAATTATGAAAAATATCAAGACTTCATGATTGATAATCAAGTAAGACGCCAACAAAAAATGCGTAATGCTGACCTTAGATTGAATTCTCCACAGGAAGGAATTGCGAAACAAGCAACTTACCTGCATGAAAAAATAATGAGAAATGAACAACAACAAATTCAAGAAGCATATCAAAATTACATAGAAAGTGTTCGAAATATGTATGGGGATGCTAATCCTGAAGAAATAGCTAATAGAGCATCTACTCTATATGCTCAACAGTATGGGTGTTCAATCACTGATGACATTAGAAAATACGGCAGAGGCTCATTCACTCAAGGATTCTTGCAAACTGTAACACTCGGTTTAGCTGATAAAAAGACTGCAGAAGAAAACGTATCAGAATTGACAGGACAACCTGTAGGCAGAAGTGAAAGAGCTAAGAAAATTGCAGGTAATATCGCAGGTGGTGCCGTATTTGGCGGAGCTGCAGCAGTATCTGCTAAATATCTACTAAAAGCATTCTGTGCAGGTGCAAAAAACAAACCATTCTGGGCAGCAATAATAGGTGGTATAGCAGGAGTAGGCGTAGCACTTGCAACCGCAAAATAAAAAATATATAGTGTGTAAAGTGTGTGTAGAGGTTGAAAAATTATTCAACCTCTTTTATTTTTTTTTCAAACAAAAGGAATACCCGCACCAAGGAGTTAAGATGCGGGTATTAAATCAGTAAAAGAGACATCAATGACATTATGGAATACTTAAAAATAAAGTCAAATTTTTCTGGATATTTTTTTTAATTTATTTTATAATCCTCTTATGAAAAGATTTATATATTTATTATCAATTTTATTAATAAGCTCAAATTGTACTTTAGCTTTTTCATTACCAAAAGCAAAAGAGACTCCTAAATTTGTGCAATCTGAGCAATATCAAAACACTTCAAATCAAGCAAATATTTTTTATGCTGAAAATGATATTAAAAGTGCATTCAATCTAATTTTGAGCATTCCTGAAAATGAAAGATCAGCTCAAAATTGGTTGCTACTTGGTAATATTTTACAAGATCAAGGAAAAATTGACGAAGCAATATTCATGTACAATAAAGCAATAGAATTAGATGATAAATACTATAAGGCTTATTATAATTTAGGTAACATCTATCTTCAAGACGGACGTCCTAATATGGCTATTGAACAGTATAAAAAAGTAATTAAACTAAAACCTGAATATCCATATGCTCATTACAATCTTGGATGCGCATATATTAAATTAGGTAAATACGGTAAAGCTAAATTTGAACTATTAACAGCAATTGACTTAAAAAACACTGTTCCTGATTTTCACTACAATTTAGCATATGTATACAAACAACTAAATAAAGAAAAATCAGCTAAAACATATATAGAATACTATAATAAATTAATACAAGAACAAATGTAGAGGCATTATGTACAAAGGTATAATTTTTGATTTTAATGGCACATTATTTTTTGATTCAGAAAAACATCAAGAAGCTTGGAGAGAATTTTCTAAAAGACTAAGAGATCACGCTTTTACGGATGAAGAAATGCGCGATTATATGTTTGGCAGAACAAATGAAGATATTATCGCATATCTTATAGGCAAAAAACCATCTCCGGAATTAGTTGAATCTTTTGCGAAAGAAAAAGAAGCTGTATATCGAGATATGTGCAGAAAAGATTATGAAAATACAAAACTTGCCCCAGGTGCAATTGAATTTTTAGACTATTTACAAGAAAATAACATACCACACACAATAGCTACAATGTCAGAAAAAGATAACGTTGATTTTTATATTGAAGAATTTAAACTTGCGAAATGGTTTGATATAGAAAAAATCGTATATGCAGACGGAACTTTACCAGGCAAACCAGCTCCGGATATTTATATAAGAGCTGCAGAGAAATTAAATCTTAAACCAGAAGAATGTATAGTCGTAGAAGATGCAGTATCAGGTATAGAATCCGCAAGAGCTGCAGGTATTGGAAAAATTATTGCAATAGCATCTATGGAAAGCGAAGATTTATATAAAAACATTCCTGCTGTATCACAAATTATAAAAAACTTTAATGAAATAGACAGGAATATTTTTGAAATACCTTGTTATAAAAATTAATAAGATTAACTTTAATTCTAACTATGATATAATCAAAGCATGGTAAGATTAATTAATGATAGCAATATAGATTTTTTAGCAAACACAGCCTACAGATTAATGAGGCTTCAAGAAATTTTCACACACATTCATGAATACAATAACCCGAACCTAAAACCTTGTATTTATGCAATGTGGCATGCAAATCAATTTTTAGTTCATGGACTAGAAGACAAAGCTAACACAAGTATTCTTGTTAGCAATTCTATTGACGGAGAAGTTGTTGCAAGAGCCGTAGAAAAATGGGGGTTTAAAGTTGTAAGAGGTTCTGCAGGCAAAAAAGGGGCTGTAGAATCAACAATGCAAATGCTTACAAGGCTAAAAAAGGGGGAATGCGTTGGAATAATGGTAGACGGGCCTCACGGGCCTTTACACAAAGTTAAAAATGGTGCAGTGAAACTTGCACAAATGTCTGGGGCTCCAATAGTACCAGCACACTGGTATTCTCCGCAAAAAACATTCATAAATCTTCCATCCTGGGATAAAATGACAACTCCACTAGGAGATTGTAAAATATTAAATTTATACGGCGAACCAATCTATGTAAATGAAAATGCAACAGATGAAGAATTATCTGC
>CAUDIU010000008.1 GCA_958449715.1 uncultured Clostridium sp.
TAAAATATCAACAAAAAAAATTTTGCCATGATAGCAAAAAAATTTTTTAGGATTTTTTTATGAAAAGGAGAAAAAATTATGAAAATATACAACATCACCCCTATAAAAATCGATATTACAAATAATAAAAATAAACAATACAAAACAAATGTCATTAATAATACTCAAACAGAAAAATACGGAAAACTTCCAACTACCAGTCAATATTTAGCATTCACCGGTGGTTACAGTTTGGACTTAGGGCAAACTATAAAACAGCTAGACAAACTCGCTCAAAAAAATTCATCAGTTTACCCACCAAACATTAGGGAATGGGCTGGAATGATTTTAGAAGAAGGGAATAAAACCAAAGAAACCCTCATTTCTATTCACAAAAAATATTTTGCAAATTTAAAAGAATGTTTCAGTTTAGATGAAATAAAATCTAAATTTCCAGAATTTAAAGACGTAATTTCATCAGACAATGCAAAAATTTCTAAAGGTTCATTTATAGACAAATTCCAAAAAGGTGAACTTGAATTTTTTGATAATGATGAAGATTTATCTGTTCAGTTAATTAAATTATACTGGGGAGAAGGATTTTCTCTTAATGACTTAAAAAAATATGCAGACGGCCAAGATCTATATTACACAATGACCAAATTACAAATTCCAACAGCTAACAGAGATTATGGACATGTACTAAAATTCTCAGATCCTGAATATAATGAAAGATTAACTCGCGAAATGACAGAAAAACGTTTGGCAGCTTTGGATAGAAAAGCACAAATGCAAGACGGAGAACCTGTATATATTAAACGAGGTCCGCTATCTGCTGAACACAGACAAAAAATTTCAGAAGGATTAAAAAAATTCTACCAGCAAAATCCTGAAAGAATTTACGACATGTCTGAAAGACAAAAAGAATTCTACCGCCAAAATCCAGAAAAATCAGAAGAATTAACCCTTGTGTTAAACAAGGCTTGGAATATTTTTGGTGCTGACAGAATTAAAGCTGCAATGAGCAAATTTATGAAATCAAAAGGAGTAAAATCTTTTGACCCTGAAAGAAATCCTATAGATATGCCTAAAGAACAATCAAAATTATTAAAACAATTCTGGGGAACAAATGAATGGGCAAGAAAATCTTTCTCAAAAAATATGGAATTCGCATGGAAAAAAGTAAAAGAAGACATGGATAAATTTTATATTGTCGACATAACCCCTGAAGGTTTTAAAACAAAATTTTATCAATGGGCTAAAGAAAAAAATCTAAATTTAGATCATCTTGATTTTAATTTCAAAATTTATAAATACAAACACGAACTTGATTCAGGTAATGGCATAGAATTAAGTAAATATACTCCAAAATTTATAGATGAATACTATGAAAAAGTTCATATTGACCAAAGCAATGTAATGGCAAATACTTATATGCTTTCACTAATGAATATATCAAAAGACCTAAAAAATATATCTAAAAAACCTAATTTATCATCTGAAACACAAAAAACTATAGAGTTATCAAGACACCTGATAAAAGAACTACTATTTGAACAAGGTGAAGGACTTCTAAGAAAAGTAAGAACATTTGATGCTATTGAAATTCAAGAAATTTACAGATCTGTTTTAACCTTGTTTTTCAAATTAGATAATGCTGAAAGATTTATAGAATTATTTAAAAAACACCTTGACAGTGCCTATATTACTGTCGAAAAACGTCAAGGTAAACCAATGATGATAGATAAAGATATGCTTATAGGCGTATTAAAATAATATAAAAATCCACGACATTTCCTCAACTTTGTACTATAATTGAAACATTAAGTAGAAGAGAGGGTAAAAAACGGAGGCAAAGCCTCTGACTAAAAAATAACAAGTAACACAAAATTGATAAAGAGGGTAAAAAGATGATAGACAAAACCGCAATTATTCACCCATCAGCAAAAATTGCAGATGATGCAATTATCGGACCATACGTAGTAATAGGTGAAAACGTTACAATCGGACACAGAACAAGAGTAATTTCTAATGCTCATATTGAATTTGCAGAAATCGGCGATGATTGTACAATCTCACCATTTGCAACAATCGGCTCTGAACCGCAAGATTTGGGGTACAAAGGCGAAGCTACAAAAGTTGTAATCGGAGACGGAACAATTATTAAAGAAAACGTAACAGTTCACAGAGGTGCAGCTTGCGGTGATTTTACTACAAGAATTGGGAAAAAATGTCTTTTAATGGTTGGCTCACACGTTGCTCATAACTGTGTTTTAGATGACCAAGTTATTTTAGCAAACTTGGTAACTTTAGGCGGACACGTTCATGTCGGCTTTGGAGCATTTGTAGGAGGAATGAGCGTATTCCATCAAAACATCAGAATAGGTGATATGGCAATTATTAGCGGTTTCTCTGCTTCACGTCAAGATATTCTTCCATATTCAAAAGGCGAAGGCAGACCACCTGTTCCACGCGGATTAAACGTAATAGCGATGAAACGTCGTGGAGTTCCTCAAGAAATAAGAACTGCTACAAATGAAGCTTTCAAATTATTAATTTCAGAAGAATACAACACATCACAAGCTATCGAAAAAATTAAAGCTGAAATTCCAATGAATGAATATATTGAAAAAATGATTGAATTCATTCAAACATCTAAACGAGGAGTGCTTTTAAAAACTCACAAATCAGGGCATGAATCATTACAAGATGAATAAATTTTCTATAAATAGAATACTACAATAACTAAAAAGCATCGTTATAAATCTCAAATATTTTGATATAAAATTATAATGATGCTTTTTTAAACTAATATAAATAGGAGAAATTATGCAAAAAACAATTTGGGAAAAATATGCAGAAGTTTTAGTCGACTACTCAACTAACGTTCAAAAAGGCGATTTAGTACAAATAAGAGCAACAAGCATTTACGCAAAAGATTTGGTAAAAGCTGTTTATAAAAGAGTAATTCAAAAAGGTGCTCATCCGATTGTAAGAACATCTTTTGAAGACATGTCAGATATTTTTATTAAATACGCTTCAGATGAACAACTTGATTTCATCGACCCAATTGTAAAAATGGAATATGAAACCATTGATAAATTCATTTCAATCGGAGCTCCTATGAATACAAAAAATATGGCTCGTGCTGATTTAACAAAACTTTCAAGACGTTCAAAAGCATCTCAAGGATTATCAAAAACTCTTATGGAACGTTCTGCTAAAGGTGAAGCAAGCTGGGTTGTAGCAGATGTACCAACACACGCATTGGCACAAGAAGCTAAAATGTCTTTTGATGAATATTCAGAATTTTTATTCAATTCCTGCTACTTAAACTTAGACGATCCTGTTGCAAAATTGCGTGAACTTGATGAAAAACAAACAAGATTAGCTAATTATCTAAATAATGTCAAAAAAATAAGAATTGTCGGCGAAAAAACTGATATTACATTCGGAGTCGAAGGCAGAAAATGGATTAGCTGTTCAGGAATAAATAATTATCCTGACGGTGAAATATTTACATCTCCTGTAGAAAATGATATAAATGGCGAAATTTATTTTGATTTCCCTCAAAATTATCGAGGAAACTCTGCTACAGGGGTACATTTATGGATTGAAAACGGACAGATTGTGAAATTTGAAGCCGATACAGGAAAAGATTACCTAGAAGCAATGTTCAACATGGACGAAGGCTCAAAAGGCATTGGAGAAATTGCAATCGGAACTAATGATGAAATTCAAGAAGTTACCGGAAATATTCTGTTTGATGAAAAAATCGGAGGTTCAATCCATATGGCAGTCGGAGCATCATACCCTGAGACAGGCGGGAAAAACGTTTCAGGACTTCACTGGGATATGATTAAAAACATGAAACATAATTCAGCAATATATGCAGATGATAAACTGATTTATGAGAACGGAAAATTTATCATATGATAGTAAGAAATTTTTTAAATAGCGATATTGAAAAAGCATCACAAATTACCCACACAGTCTGGGGTAATTTGTATGCTTCTGAAAGTGCTGATTTACAAAAACTCATTTATGATTTTACACTTGAATATTACTATTTGAATAAAAATTTTTCCTTCGCACTTGATGATGACGGATTGTGCGGGCTAATCTTTGCTTCATCAAAAACAGATAAAAATTCAATAACAGATAAATATAAGAATAAAATTTCATCATTCAACGAAAAAGACAAAAAAACAGCTCTAAATCTCTTTGATTACGTTGAAAATACAGGCAAAGAGGTTAAAAAAGTTATGAATGATGATGATCTTATGATGGGACTTTTCATAAGCAGAAAAAAAGGCGGCGGGAAAATGCTTCTGTCAAAACTCAAAGAAACCGCAATTGCTAACGAAATAAAAAATATTTATCTTTGGACTGATACAACTTGTGATTTTGACTACTATCAAAAAAATAATTTTACGCTCGTTAAAGAATTTGAATGTATTGTAAATAACAAAAAAATCAACACATTAATTTTCAAAAAACCATTATCATAAAATAAAGGAGTAATTATGATAAAAATTTCACCTGATTTATCCTCACCTGTTGCAAAAAGATTAGGCCAATTAAAATCCGATTTAGTATTTTCTGCAGCTACAGGAAACTATAAAGGATTTAAAACTGCAATGAAAGAACACGCTAAATTAGCAGTAGATAATTTTGAATTATCAAAAGCAGTTAAAGCACCTGAAATAAAAGCTCCTCTATTTTCCAAAACAGGAATGAGAATGTTTAAAGTTTGGTTTTTAAATCTTTTCAGAATAAAAACTCCTGAAGAAAAACTTTTAAAACAAATGGGTAAACAAGAAAAATTAAAACGTGAAGCTCAAAAATACATGAGCAATAGAGTTTAATTAATCAGGTTCATATCTGAACAAATCGTTAGGAGTACAATCCAGAGCAAAACACAATTTGTTCAAAGTTTCAAATTTTATACCTTTAACTTCATCTTTATAAATTCTATCTAATACATGTCTATCAATGCCAGAAATTTTAGTAATTTCACGCTTAGACATCTTTTTTATTCCCATATATTCAGAAACTCTATTTTTAATCATGGTATCTATACTAACCATTTTTATTAAAACTTACATTAAAAGTTTATTTTATAGCCAAATGGCTAATATACTTACCACTTATCTTAATGTATATTAATATCGGAGGTTAGAAAATGATTGATGAAAAAACTAAAACTATCGGAATTATTGAGAGTGCTGCAGTTGAACTGAAAAGTTTGATAGATATTGCCCAAACTTTTACCGATGGAAAATCTGATAATAATGATATTAAAGAAATTGATTTTTGCTTATCCAAAATGGAAGAACATATTTTTAAACTGAACAATTTATTCCAAAACGGAAATATCGAAAAACTTCTTAATTCCTAATTCACAATATCAATTTGAAACTTAATGTTTCAATTATCGTTTGGATATTAATATTCAAGCGATATTCTTTTTTAGCTGTCTCAACTGCTTTTATATCAGAAATCAATTTTACTTTTAAAGCCATGTTATCAAGATTTGATTTTAAAAGCGCTTCCAAGTAATTTTGCATTTGAGTAAAAACTTCTAAAGGATCAACCATTTTTGCAATATCAAGAATTTTGTCGTTGAAATCCAAAACTTCATTACGTTCCAATTCCAAATATCCGTCCATCGCATCTTTGACTAAAGAATAATCTCTATCCTCATCTTTCATAGATGGGACATAAAAACATTGTGCTCTTGATACAACAGTTGTAATAACATCTGATTTATCTTTTGTGAGAAAGAAAAATGTAGTATTTGAAGGCGGTTCTTCAAAAGTTTTCAAAAGCGCATTTGCAGCATCTGATTGAAAATTCTGCTGATTCAACCCTTGCAAATTTCCCTCTTTATCTTTATCACAGAAGATTAAAACTCTATGATAATCAGAGGTTACAAGCAAATCATTTTTAATCATTCTTGCCTGATCTATTGAAATAACAGTTTTTGATGTATCGTCAGAAGGTTTGTTATCAACTTTTGAGATTGTCAAAACTGCGGGGTGATTATTTTCTCTAATCCATTTGCAATTCAAACACTGACAACTTTCAGTATGATCACCTGTGCAATTTAACATTCTTGCAATTTCAAGTGCCAAATCATACTGAGCTTGAATATCTGAACCATAGAATAAAATACAGTGTGCAATATTTTTTTGACCTGCTTTTATTCCACTATTAAAATATTTCATCAAAAACGGATATTCTTTATCTAAAGAGTGCATTTTCCACCTCTTTTTCAACATCAAAGGCAAGACCTGACTTAATCCGATATTCAGCATCAGTCAAGTTTTCTTTTAGTCTTACTAAATCTTTAAGATTAGTTTTTTTCAATTTTTGCAAATTCAATTTAACTACATATTCATGCATTCCTGTCATTCTAGACAATTCCATAGGTGTAGCACTTTGAGCCTTTGCTTTTAGAATTATCCAGCGTCTTAGCATTGTCTGTAATGTAGATAAAATTTCAAGAGGATAGCGAGTATCAAGTAATTTTCGATACTCCAAAAGAGCTCTATCTTTTTGGTTTTCCATCAAAAAGTCAGAAAATGCAAACAAATCTTCATTGGAAATACAAATTTCCCTTACCATTGGAACAGTAACTGTATCATTTGGATATGCGAAAAGTTTGAGTTTATCAAGCTCTCCGTCTATTTGACGAAGATTATTTCCTATTTGTGCAATTATTGCTGTAAGTGCATCTTTTTCAAATTTTATACCCTTTGACTTACCTTGTTTAATAATCCAACTTTCCAATTCAGCTGTTTTATAAGTTGGAATTAAAGGACATTCCATTGAATTAAATTTTTTCAGAAGTTTAAAAAACTTTTTACGGCTATCGAGTTTTTTCCCCTCATTTCTCGGTAACTGTGCGACAAAAACAATGTCTAAATTTTCATTATTACCCTCTAGTGCATTTTCAATTTCTTTTATTTCTTTGTCTTCAAAAGATTTTGAAAAATAATCAAGGCAATTAATTACAATAAGCATTTTACCAAACATCATAGGCTGAGAACGGAGTATTGAAATTAAATCGGGAAACTTAGGGTTGTCGTAAGTTTTGAAAGACATTTCAAGAAAATTCTTATCGAGCCCTTTTTTTAATTTCCCGATTTCCTGTTCAATATTATAATCTTCTTCACCGTAAAAAAAGTATACTGCCATAATTTTTTTATGATTCAATTAAAAGACTTGCACCTATCACACCTGCATTATTACCAAGTTGAGCCGGTACAACTTCTACAACAGAACCTGCAACTTTCATTGCACGTTTCAATAGTGTTTCTTTAAGCGGATTTAATAAGATATCTCCAGCTTCAGCAACACCACCGCCTACAATAATTCTTTCAGGGTTAAGCAAGTTTACAACACTTGCCATACCGATTCCGATATATTCACCCATAATTGTGAAAATTCTTTGAGCAACAGGATCACCTGCTTTTGCAGCTTCGCAAACTATATAAGGGGTAATAGCACCGCCATTTGCCATTTCTCTGAATTTAGCAGATTTTCCACCTTTAATATATTCATTTGCCATAGCAACAATTGAAGGTCCTGAAGCAAATGCTTCCAAACAGCCTGTATCACCACAACCACAAAGAGGGCCGCCATTCATTTCTAATTTGATATGACCGATTTCTCCGGCAGCATTTGATGCACCGCGTACAAGTTTTCCGTTTACAATCAAACCTGATCCGATACCTGTACCTACTGTGATACAAATAAGATTTTCACAACCTTTGCCTGCACCGTAATTTAATTCACCTAAAGCAGCACATCTAACATCATTATCAACACGTGTTGGAATATGGAATTCATCTTCAATTAATTTTGCAATAGGAACTTCAACCCAACCCGGAATATTTGGAGCATTTCTTACAATCCCTGCTTTATAATCAACTTGACCAGGGAAACCAAATCCAATACCTTCAATATCTTTTGTAGACAATTTAGTTTCTGTCAACAAATCATGAATAGCTTGTTTTATATTATTTACTGTATATTCATAGCCTAATTCTGCACGTGTAGGCACCGAATTTGAATAGATAATACTTCCCTTGTCATCAACAAGAGCTATTTTAACATTAGTACCACCTACATCAATTCCAATTCTATTCTTTCCCATTTTATAATCTCCCTTTATCTGGCTGTAAATATTATATTACAAAAACATGCATTTTACATAATAAATATTATGGATACATAAAAACATATTCTGAAAAATGTTCAGAATGACTGAATAAGTAGTCATTGCGAGGCAACAGCCGAAGCAATCCAGCCTTTATTTTCTCATAAGCTGGATTCTTTCGGGCATAAGCCCTCAGAATGACAAAAGAACAAAATAATATTTATTATGTAAAATATATTTTTTATTGTAATATATTATTGTAAACAGTGTTACTTAAGAAAGGTAAGAGAAATATGGAAAAACTTTCACCATTACAAATCGAAAGATTAAAGTACCAACCAAAACTTCCTGAATGCCTTGCTAACGGCATTAACAGCTTAGAAATGGTTGAAGGTTCCGCTACTCAATCAGTAAGAGATCAGGAACAAATTCAAAATTTATTCAAAAACACTTATGGAAAACCTGTTGTTACATTCAAAAAAGCTTCTTCTGCTAAATCTTCAGAAGTAAGAAACGTTGGTGTAATCCTTTCAGGTGGTCAAGCTCCTGGCGGACACAACGTAATCGCAGGTTTATATGACGCTTTAAAACAAGCTAATTCTGCTAATAAATTATACGGATTCTTAGGCGGCCCATCAGGTATTATTGATGGAAAATATGTTGAATTCGATGACAAATTCATGGACGCTTACAGAAATACAGGCGGATTTGATATTATCGGATCAGGCAGAACTAAACTTGAAACTGAAGAACAATTCCAAAAATCTTTAGAAGTTTGTAAAAAATTAAATATTTCTGCTGTTGTAATCATCGGTGGAGATGATTCTAACACTAACGCTGCACTTTTAGCTGAATGGTTTGTAAAAAATAACACAGGTATTCAAGTTATCGGATGCCCTAAAACAATCGACGGCGACTTGAAAAATGACCAAATCGAAATTTCTTTCGGTTTCGATACAGCTACAAAAACTTATGCAGAACTTATCGGAAACATTGAACGTGACGCTAATTCAGCTAAAAAATATTGGCACTTTGTAAAAATCATGGGTAGAAGTGCTTCTCACGTTGCATTGGAAGCTGCTTTACAAACTCAACCTAACATTACTTTAATTTCTGAAGAAGTTGAAGAAAAGAAAATGTCACTTGAAAGCATTATTAACTATATGTGCAACATAATCGTTAAACGTGCTGACATGGGCAAAAACTTTGGTATCGCAGTTATTCCTGAAGGTTTGATTGAATTCATTCCTGAAATGAAATCTATGATTTCAAACTTAAACGATATCATGGCTACATTAGAAAATGATCCTGATTTCGTAAATGCTACAACTATTCGTGATAAATTCGATATCGTAGAAAACAGACTTGACCCTGCTAATGCAAAAGTTTACAACTCATTACCTGCATTAATCAAAGGTCAATTATTAGCTGATCGTGACCCACATGGTAACGTTCAAGTTTCTAAAATTGAAACTGAAAAATTGTTAATCGAAATGATTTCTACAAGATTAGATGAATTAAAATCTCAAGGTGAATACATCGGTAAATTTAATGCTCAATCTCACTTCTTCGGTTATGAAGGAAGATGTGCATTCCCATCAAACTTTGATGCTGATTACTGCTATTCATTAGGATTTAATGCATTTGCTTTAATCAACTTCGGTCTAACTGGTTACTTATCATCTGTAAGAAACTTAACTCAACCTGCTGATCAATGGGTTGCAGGCGGTGTTCCTCTTACAATGATGATGAACATGGAAAAACGTCATGGTGAAATGAAACCTGTTATTCAAAAAGCTCTAGTTAGACTAGACGGTCCTGTATTCAAACAATTAGAAGAAAACAGAGAAGACTGGGCATTAAATGACAGATATTTATTCCCAGGTGCTATCCAATACTTTGGACCATCTTGTGTTTGCGATGTTACAACTTGCACTTTACAATTAGAAAGATCAAAATCTTTAGCAGCTGTATAATCAATACACAATATAGAATTAAAAACCGCTCTTTTTATAAAGGGCGGTTTTTATTTTTATTCAAAATTTAAAAGTTCAGGCAAATCAACATCTAAAGCCTTTGCAATCTTTTGCAAAGTCCAAAACTGATATACAATTGTCCCATTTTCAATTTCATTAAGCTTGGATACTGTCATAAAAGTTCTTTTAGCTAACTCTTTTTGTGAAAGTCCTCGTTTTTCTCTGTAATATTTTATTTTTTCTCCTAATTTTTTAAATCCGCTCATAACCCCTCCTATTTTTTCGGCTTACATAAAAGATCACAACAACATATTGATATATATTAAAGAAATTGCCCACTTTTAGAGATTGAAATATAATATTTATATGAAAAAATTTGATATTTTCAGACAGTTTAGGGATGCTGTAATCATTGTGAATAGCAAACAAGAAGTTGTTTACAGAAACCACACTTTCAAAAGGTGGTTTTCTGATTTTGCAAATATCAAAAAATTTTCATATCACACAAGCTTTGACATCTGCCCGCTTAATTCCGAAAATATCGAAATCTATTCTCCCATCTACCATGCAATCAATTCTAAAGAAGATTTTTTTGCAAGAATATCTTATCAATCAGAATTAAATAAAATTTTTTACTACGACTTGCAGGCAATAAAAAAAGGGTATTACACAATAATTTTCTTTAGTGATGTAAGTGCACAAAATAATCTTGATAACTCATTCAAAGAAAATGAAAAATTAAAAAACACAATAAATAAATTAATCGAAGAAAACAAAGACTTGCAAAAAGTAAAACAAAAAGCCCAAAGCCAAGCTATCCGAATTGCCCTCATAAACAAGGTTTCCAATACAATCAGAGAAAGTATAGATATCTCAAAAATTCTCCAATCAACCCTAAAAGAATTAGCTATAATGTTCAGTGCATACAAAGCATATTACGCTAAAGCTGATGGAAATGAATTTGTCATTGAAGAAGTCTTCGGAGAAAAGAAATCTAAAAATTTAAAAGCAATTCAATTTGACGAAAAAACTACTGAAACTATCACTGCAAAAGAGATTTCGGCTAATAATGTTTTAATTGAATATCTTAATGCAAAACCATTTAAACAACCTGTACTCAGAGTAATAATCCCTCTACATCATATGCAAAACATAACAGGGATAATAGTTTTGCTTAGCCACCAAAAAAGAGAACTGACAGAAGAAATCGAAATTCTAGATGCAATCTCATCTCAACTATCAAACGCAATCACTCGTGCAGAACTTTATCAAAAGAATATTCAAACCGTTAACGAACTACAAAACACCCTAAAAGAACTTAAAGAAACCCAAATTCAACTGATAAATTCAGAAAAAATGGCATCTTTAGGTCAATTAGTTGCAGGCGTAGCACACGAAATTAATACCCCAGTAGCCTCAATTAAATCAAATAACGGAATAGTTGCAAAACTGCTCCCATCAATAGAAGACACCGAATTAAAAGAAATGCTTACAGACATAAATGAAATAGATAAAGAAGCAGTCACAAGAATAAGTAACATCGTAACTTCTCTGAAAAAATTTGTTCGCCTAGATGAAGCAGAATTGCAAGAAGCAAATATAAATAAAGAACTCGACCTTACATTAGAACTCATTAGACACGAAACAAAAAACAGAATCGAAATAATAAAAAATTACGGCGAAATCCCCGCTATTAAATGTTTTCCAAACATGCTAAATCAAGTATTTACAAACATATTAATCAATGCTTGCCAAGCAATAGAAGGCAAAGGAAAAATTACAATCACAACCGAATACAAAAATAAAAAACTCATTGTCAAAGTCAAAGATACAGGAAAAGGTATTCCCAAAGATCAGCTCAGCAAGATATTTTCAGCTGGTTTTACAACCAAAGGAATAGGAGTCGGAACAGGACTCGGACTAGCCATTTGTTCAAAAATAATTGAAAAACATAAAGGTGAAATCATTGTAAATAGTGAGGTTGGCAAGGGTAGCGAGTTTATTATTACTATCTGCAGTGAGTAGTATTTGTGAATTTTTATTACAAATTTGGTTTTAATATAATTGAAAGACACTAATTTTTAATTAAACAAACACACGTTTTTTTCAAATTTTTGCTCCTATTTAAGACAAATAATAAAAAACATGTTATATTATTAATATAAAGTGTTAGTTTTACCCTTAAAAAATTCGATACAACTGCACTTATAAAATCCCAAAAAAAATATAATTTAACAAAAATTAATATAAGTAGGTAAAAAAGGCAATATTTTATTCTCGAAATTTTTTATAAATTCATAAGGTGTAGTAGAATTTAATATTGTGTGTCGGAGGAAAAATTTAATGACAATTAGTGTTAACAGCAAGAAAAAACAAGTTAAAAAATCTTTTGAAGAATTATTGACAGATCTTAAAACAAGCAATTCAGAAAAAGTTAGATATAACGCGGCACGTATCCTTGGTGAAATGGGCGATTCAAAAGCAGTTGAACCATTAATTGAAGTTTTAAAACATGATAAAAACGGTTCTGTAAGATTATATGCAGCTCGTGCATTAGGTGAATTAGGGGATTCAAAAGCAACAGTTCACTTAATCGAATCTTTACGTGAAGATAGAAACGTAGACGTAAGAGTTCGTGCAGCTCGTGCATTAGGTCGTTTAGGTGGTGCAATCGTTGTAGAACCTCTTGTTGAAGCTCTAAATGATGAAAATCCTCAAGTATGTATCACAGCAACAGATGCTTTAATCGAAATCGGTGATGTTGCAACAGATGCTTTAATCGCATCTTTAGACCACGAAAAAGTTAACGTAAGATGTGATGCAACTCGTGCATTAGGCGAAATTGGAAACAAAAAAGCTGTTGATAAAGTAATTAATATGTTATATGACGAATGGGTAAACGTTAGAATTTATGCAGTAACTTCATTAGGCAAATTAAATGATACAAAAGCTGTTCCTGCATTAATCGATGTAATGAAAAACCGTTCAGAAAACGAACTTGTAAGAGCTGGTGCAGCTGCAGCATTAGGTGTACTTCGTGACCAAAGAGCATTACTTCCATTAAGAGAATTAATTATGGAAGCTGAAGAATTAGGTGAACTAGAAGACACAGCATTAAAATCATTCAAAAAAATTATGGCTGCAAACTGGCAATCAATCCCAGGTGCTACAGCTCAGAAAAAACCTGCTGCAACATTCTAATAAAGCAGCTTAAAGCATTAAAACAAAAAGGATTATAAAAAACACCTCTTAATATAAGAGGTGTTTTTATTTAGAAATTAAAAATTTATTTAAAATAATATTCAATCTCAGTTGATAAATCCAATTTTTTAGCGTTATCTTTGAATATTTTTGACTTCAAGCCCATTTTAGCCAACCTGTATTTTAAACTTACAGCTAAAACTCCAAGTCCATATTTACAAGATCTCATAAAGTTAATTGATGATGCTTCCTTAAAATATTTTGTAGGACAAGAAACCTCACCTATTTTGAATTTATTATAGAAAAGCAATGCAATCATTTCATTATCAAAAATAAAATCATCATCACATTCACCTAGTGGTAAAGTTTCCAATACTTCTTTTGTAAAACCTCTGAAACCTGTATGATATTCAGTTAAATTTTCACCTGTAAAAACATTTTCAAACCAAGTTAAAAATTTATTTGCAACGAATTTATAAAATGGCATACCGCCTTTTAAAGCAGAATTTCCTAGCATTCTTGATGCTAATACAGCATCATATTGACCGAACGCCATCATACAAACTATTGCAGGAATAAGTTTTGGGGTATATTGATAATCAGGGTGAAGCATTACAACAATATCAGCCCCAGCTTTTAAAGCTGCCTTATAACAAGATTTTTGATTCCCGCCGTAACCCTTATTTTCCTTATGCACAATAGTTGTTATATTCAACTCTTTTGAAACTAATTTTGTATTATCTTGGGAATTATCATCTACCAAAATAACCTCATCAACAAACGGCTTATAAATTTCTTCATAAGTCTGTTTCAAGGTTTTTTCTGCATTATATGCAGGCATAATTATTACTACTTTTTTATTATTAATCATAAATCTATTATAAAACAAAAATTACAAACTAAAAAATAGAGGCACTTTTTCAAGTGCCTCTATGAATTTTTCTTATTCTTCAACCGGTTCAGCCGGTTCTTCAACTTTTGCTTCAGTTCTAATAGAAGACTTATCAGAACCTATGCTTTTATCTTTAAATTTTTGTACTTGTCTAGCTAATTTGTCAGCTAATAAGTCAATACTTTCATACATAGAATCTGCAGCTTCTTCACAGCGAACAACGCCTGTTGACATTTTACAGCTGACTTCTGCAACGTGTTTTCCGGAAGCAGCAGGATTTTTGATAACTGAAAGTACTACATCAATTCCTTGGATTTGATCATAGTGAGTAGCTACCTTACCAATTTTCTCTTTCACATATGCTTTAATAGCATCAGTGATTTCAATGTTTCTTCCGTTTACATAAATGTGCATGTGGAACCTCCTATAACATACTGCTTGTACATTATAACATATTTTTTTTGATTTTTAAAGCCTTTTTCAAGATTATTTCTAAAAAAATAATGTTTTTAATTTCTATAAAAGCGCTCTAATCTTCAATAATAAACTGTTGTAATTCTACATTAGGAGTTCCGATAACTCTTACTAATTCAAGCACAGAAGCCTTCATCTGGCATTTTTGAGATGATCCGCTGAAAAAATCTTTATAAAAACAACCTTCGCAGTTACATCCTCTTTTATAACATTCGAGAGCCGTAGGCGTCCATCTTCTCACTGCAACAGCTCTTCCCATATCCCTACTTCTAAACAATTTATATAATCTCCACTTGTTAACTATCTCACCCAAGGTACGGAAAATCAGACAGAGTTAATCTGTCACAATCCCCTTATCAGAGGCTCTTTCCACCTCTCCACTCGTCCTTAATTACATTATAAAAAATAAGGGAATTATTTCAAGGGCAGAACATGAGATTGTGAATATTTGTAACAAACCCCGTAATTAGTACGATACAGCCGTTTTTAAAAAGTCAATCATGCTAAAGATTAAGCTATCACATGGTTTTCAGATTTTAAATCATGCAAACATGCTCATGGCATGGCTTTCCATGATTTAAGTTCGTATTAAGAATTGTAAAACATTTAACATTCATGCCTGTTTTGGGCATGCCAATTTAGAAAAAAATACTCTTAAAAGCAAGAATAATCAAAATTAAACCGCCAGAAATTTCAAGATATTTCGAGGGTAATTTCTTGAAAAAATTCCCAGACCAAAAACCTGCCATCGACATAAAAAATGACATAAAACCAATTAATAAAACAGATAATAAAAGCGGTGTTTTTGTCAAATTCAAACTTACCCCTGAGGCAAGCGCATCAATACTTGTAGCTACACCAAGACTTATCAAACATTTTAAATCTATACAACAAATTTTTTCATCTTTTTCTTGGAATGCTTCGTAAATAAACTTTGCACCAAGAATAAAAAATATAATAAAAACAAGCCATTTTGCGTAAGCTTGAATATAGCTACTTATGAGCCCTGTGAAAACGTAACCGAAACATGGCATTACACCTTGAGCTAATCCCATTGTAAAAGCAAGAGCCAAAGAGTTTTTAACCCTGTTATGGGTAAATATCAAGCCTTGTGAAAAAGATACTACAAGACAATCAATTCCTAATGCTACGGCTAAAAATAATATTTCAACTAAATGCAAATCTCTACCTCAAATAATCTATTCCAAGGGAATTTATAATCTATTTTATATTCTGACTTTAATTTGTCAAAAACAACATTCTCATAATGTCGCATTTCAGCGGTAATTTTATCAACATCAGGGGATTTTAGATTTTGACGAACATTTGCTTGATATGCCCAGTCATCTAAAAATCTTACTGTTTGAAGTTTTTGGAACGCAGACCTATCAAAACTTTCAGCAAAATATTTTACTTTTGCACCGCAAATAAGACTACCTAAAGAATTTGCTGAAGTATTCCAAGCTGAATACCCGTAAAAGTTTTCATTCAAATCATTTTCAAATAACTTTTTAACAAAAGCATTATCAGCACCATTCGCAAATCTCACATCTGCAATCATGAAATTCTTATCAGGAGTTTTAAATTCTCCACCAAACGGTTCTGTAGGGACTTTCATGACGATTTCGCCCTGCTTATCTTTAAAGTTGTTCACATACAATAAAATATCCGCATCACAAGGCTCACAGATGTCACAACCTGCAAGATTTAATTGACCTTTTACAGATTTTTCAATAGATACATCTTCGTAATTTGAAATCAAATCCTTACAATCAGGCTCTAAAAATATCGGAGCAACTTTCAATTTCCCTTTAATCGAACGAGCAAGCAAGGTAAGAGGAATTTCATCAGCTCCAGTTTTCACAAAACCGCCTAATTTTTCTAATTCTCGTGCTTCCTGAACATTAAAGCCATATTCTGCGCAATCATCTTTTGAAAAAATAAGCGTATTAAATATTTTTTCTTTTTGCCATTCGAGGTAAATCTTATTTATTTCAAAATTTCTTTTACGAGTGGAGAGATAATCATTTAAAATCTCCTCCGGAACTTCATTTTTGCAAATTGTACCGAATTTGTCCATGCAGAATGAATAATTAAAAATCTTTTTTCCCCATTTGTTCCAATATTCTTTTTCTTCCTCGTTTATATTGTTATTTGAAATTCTCATAATGCTTGAAAAAGCATAAATTTCAGCCTGTTTTTCTTTTAAAATCTCTTTTAATTTTTCGATTCTTTCCTTAATTTTCTCAAAAGAATCATTCGAACGTCTGGAAGAAATCAGACCACCATAAGCTACAGTATCAAGAGACAAAATAATAGCATCAACTTTTGGTAAATCTTTGAGCCACTGAAAAATTTTATCCACATCAGCGTATTTAGTTAAATCGCCAAGCCATTCTCTTGCGGGCATATACAATCGTATATTACCGTCCATAGCACATATCTGCTCAGGTAGAGTATAACATACAGGTCTATTATCTATTGGTACAAAAGCTATGTTCATAAAACTATTATATGTTAATATTGAATTTAAACAAAAAGGTAACAATTATGACACATAACAAATCTCAAAAAAATTATGAGGACAGCTATATAATAATTGACAAAAATCCTGAAACAATTCATGTAATGTTCAATATGATCTCAAAAAAGTACGATTTCATGAATAATTTAATGTCATTCGGAACTCATAATTTTGCTAAATATAAAAGTGTAAAAAATTTGGATATAAAACCGCACACAAAAATTATTGACCTATGCTGCGGAACAGGCGACCTTGCAAGAATTGCAAAAAAAATCCAACCTGATGCTATTGTAACTGGAATTGATTTTTCAGAAGAAATGCTCAAAATTGCAAAAAATAAAACCCAAAATAGCAAAATTCAATACCTGCAAGGAGATATCACAAATTTGCCTTATGAAGATAATTCCTTTGATATCGTGACAATGGGTTTTGGTCTAAGGAATATTTTGAATGCTGAAAAAGCAGTAGAAGAAATTTATAGAATTCTAAAACCAAACGGAAGTTTTCTCCACTTAGATTTTGGGAAAAATAATAATCTTGGGAAAATCTACGATAAACTTACCCCAAATTTGGCAAAAATATTTACAAAAAATTATTTTTCTTACGAATACCTGATTAAATCAAAACAAAATTTTCCATCTCCTGAAGATTTAATCAAAGACTTTGAAAGCAAAGGATTTAAATTGAAAAAACGTCAGGATTTTATATTCGGAATAATATCATCACAAATTATGACAAAATAGGATTTAATAAAAATTAAATCCTATATGAATTTCCGCCTTTGACAATATCACTTATTGCTATAAAAGTTTGATTTAAAATGTAATCTATAGCATCTTTTGTATCATAAGCAATATGAGGGGTAATTATTACATTATCCAATTTTGCAAGATCTCGTAAAATTTTCGTCTCCTCAACACATTTCAAATTATTATTCACCATCTTTGCGAAATTTTCACATCTGAAACTTACATCTTCACAAGTAACCACATCTAATGCTGCTCCTTTAATTATTCCCTCAGATACAGCATCATACAAATCTTTCATGCAGACTAATTCTCCTCTTGAAGCATTTATCAAATAGGCAGTTTTTTTCATCAACTTAAACTGTCCTGCAGAAAACATATGATAATTATCCCCAGTATATGGCAAATGCAAAGTTATAATATCCGATTTTTTTAAAAGAGTACTAAAATCTACATACTCAATATCATGCCCGTTAGTTTTCAATTCTTGTCTTTGGACTAAATCATAAGCTAAAACCTTCATTCCGAAAGCCTTAGCGACTTTGTATACAGCAAACCCGATATTACCTGTCCCTACAATCCCTAAAGTTAATTCAGACAAATCTCTGCCGATAAAATCCCTGCAATCAATATTTCCGTCCAGAAAAAATCTTGAGGCAGGAATAATATTCCTAACTAATGTTAAAATTAATCCTATTGTAAATTGTGCAACAGATTTTGCACCATAGGCTTCTACATTTATGACAGAAATATTTTTTTCTTCTGCTGAACTCGTGTCAATATGATCAATTCCCGTTGATCTTGTAGAAATAATCCTCAAATTTTTAAAAGCTTTTATGACATTTTTTGTCACTTGAGAATTTACAAAAACACTGATTACAGAAGTACTATCCAATAATTCTTCTGGTAAAAATTTGATTGTTTCTTCAGTTAAACTATCATTATAAAAAGTAATCTCAAAATTTTCTAACTCATGAGTTCCAAAAAAATTTTTTTCACTATCACGATAATCAAAAACTAACATTTTTATTGTCATAAATTCCCCTTATATTTTTTATCTGTTTACTTTGCATAACATATCCTAAAAAGCATAAAAGCTCTCCTTATGAATTATTTACTCAACAATCGTTTATTCTATTACTCGAAAGTACATAATCTAAGAATAATTAATTAATAAAAAGTTGAATGAAAACGAAAATAAAAAAGTTTATTCTAAAAATGTGAAAGGAGTTAAAATGAAACACGACTTAATAATTCGCGAACCTGAATTATATTTCGATAGTATCCATAATGAATTAAATAATTTTTTACGCGATACATTGCTTATACATTCAATGGCAAACCCTCTTAATATAAAAAAGACATCAATTTGGCGTCCTGCAATAGAAGTCAAACAAAATGACCAAAACTACAAAGTAAAAGTCCAACTTCCAGGAGTTAATAAAGATGATATAGAAGTCGAACTCGATAACGATTTTATGACAATCTCCGCTGAAATTAAGGAAGAAGCGGAAGAAAAAGAAGAAAAAGCCAAAAATGAACGCTATCACACATCAGAATTTCGCTATGGAAGATACCAAAGAACAATCTCTTTTGATCAGCCGATAAAAATAGATGAAACAACTGCTGTATATGATAAAGGAATTTTAAAAATTACAATTCCAAAAGTTCAAACAGAAAATAAAGAACCTAAAAAATTAGAAATAAAAGAAAAATAATCATAAAAAAGTCTGTGTAATAAAAACTACGCAAGACTAAACAAAACTTCGTATCTCAAAGCCGAATCATCCGAGATATTTTCGGGTTCGGGGGAACGTGTCATAAAACATTATGAAAATGCATTCACGTTCTAATTTCGAAGCAGATGATAGTGATAATCTGCATAACTTCCCGAAGAAATAGCGGCGGGATACGGACGGTTACCCGATAGGGAAAAAGATTATGAATGACATAAATTGATTGTCTGATGATAAAACACCCTTTTCTCTTCAACTCCGCAATAACAACGGATATAGCGAAAAGCATAATCTAAAACCTAAATGACGGTAATCGATAACCAAGACACGGGGTGTAGATATAGTGGCATTCCGTGTCTTTTTATATACAAATATAGGTTTTGTATATAAAAATATATTGAATTAAATTTCCTTAATAAACTAACAAAAAATAAAATTATCATTTTTAATAAACTAAAGCATTTTAAGAAGTAAATAATAAGAAATTTTGTATGCAAATATATAATAGTACAATAAATCCATATAATACACCAAACTTTAAAGGTAAAATTATTGATTCGCACGTTCACTGTGGCAAATGGACAAACGATTTATTTTCAACAAATGATGTACTTGAATTTTTTAATAGAAAATTTAATAACGGTAAAGATACTATTGATAGTGTAATAATATCTAATCTTGATTGTATTATAAATAATAAAAACAAAACTCCTTATATGGATGAATTAGGCGGGAATCTTAAATTACTTAAAAAATGTTTAAATAATGGTAAACTTATCCCATTTGTTGTATGCCAACCAGGACATGGAGCAGCAGAAAATATTGAATTATTGTTAAATAGATACCCTGATTTAATTAAAGGGTTAAAATTCCACCCTGCTTGCCTTGATTTACCAGCAAATGATGTAAAATATATTCCTTATATGAAACTTGCAGAAAAATACAATAAACCTTGCCTATTTCACAGCGAAGTTATAACAGATAAAAACAATAATTTTATAAGAACTGGAGTATCTGATCCTGAATATATTTATGAAACAGCAAGACAATTTCCTAATGTTCCTGTTATCTTAGGGCATATGGGATTAGGTGGCGATAAAGCTCATGAAGCAGGGATTGCAACCCTTATTAATTCAATTGAACGAGGTGATGCAAAGTTATACGCAGACTTAGCTTGGGTTGATTGGGATAATCCAACAAAACCTCATATTGTAGAAGTTGTTGATAAACTTTTACATAGCTCAAAAGGAGATAAAACTGAAAGATTATTATTTGGAACAGATGCACCATTAGGAGTTTTTGGAGAAAAAGCATTAAAACAAAAAGACTCTTATGACATGAATATTAAAAATATAAAACAAGCCATTAAAGACAATTTTGGTAATGATGCAAATAAACTAATCAGTCGTATATTTTACAGAAATAGTAAAAAATTACTAAATCAGAATTTTGATAAAATATCTTAATTTTAATCTAATTTTTCACTAACTGAAAAAATTCATTCACTTACAAAGTTTATAAGTTTTTTAATGTCCTTATTCCAAGTCCCATTCCAATTTCTTATAATAACATCTGCAGGACTTATGCCGTTTAATGTGTATTCTTTTATTGAATCAAGGTATTTTTCTTCGCCTGTATCCATTTCTATTAAAGATTTTTCAGCAATATATAAAATTTCTTTTGCAATATCTTTTACTAAATATTTTCCAATTTTTGAATTTAAAGCACTTTTTGGAACATTATATCTTAGTTCCGAAAAATCCCTATATTCAAAATCTTTAAATAATTCTTCAATTTCTTGCATAGCACTATGACTATATAAAATACCTTTATAAATCGCTAAAATTGAATATTGCAAATTTTTCCCGACACAATCATGGTTTCTGATTTCTATAAAATTACGCATTCTAACTTCAGGAAAATATAAATTTGCATGAAGCATAAAATCATTTATATCAGCTTGAAAATCTTCATAACCTGATTGCATAAACTGATTAAAATCTATTTTCCCGTTTATCGGAATAGCACCTGATTCTCTGTTAATAAAAATCATTGGAGATTCGAATACATAATCCAAATATTCTTCAAAAGAAAATTTATCATCAATTTGTCCGACAAAACCGCATCTGTCATTATCAGTGTTTAACCAGCTTAGAGCTCTAAAACTTTTATATCCTGTCTCTACCCCGCCTCTTATCGGAGAATTTGCAAACATAGCTGTCATAAAAGGAGTTAATTTATTTGCTACACGGAATTTATCAATTGCATCTTCCTCACTTTCAAAATCAACGCAGCATTGAACCCCTGCAGTTTCACGCATCATAACATCAGATAAAATTCCCCACAAATACTTTGCCATAATGTGATAACGTTTTTTAGGAATAAGATTTATTGACTTATGAGTAGATAATGGAGATACCCCGTAATTTAAAAGTGTAATTCCCATTTTATCCAAGATAGGAGACATTTTTTTGTTCAAGTCGTCAATTTTATTTTTAATATCATCAATAGTTTTTTCAGGTTTCAAACTCAATTCAATCTGAGATCCGGGCTCAAGTGTCACAGTATCATGCCCTTGTTTTAACCCAATAATATTATAATCATCAGTAATATAATCCCAATTTTCTTCCTTAGCAAAATTTCTTAAAAAATTACATACACCATTATCCGAAGAATAATCAACAGCCTTTGACGTCACAGAAAAAATAGGCAGCCTTTCATATTCAATACCAATTCTGAATTGTTCTCGTGATTTACAGCCGCTTTGGAACAATTTTAAAATTTCTTTTTTGTCTAATTTTTCCTGTGTTTGAATGTTACTCACATTAACCCCCTATCCAATTATAACATCCACAAAATTAACAAAAAAAAATTATTAAAACATTTACCTGTGTGTGGTATTATTATAGGTAAGATGAACTACTTCGAACGGGCAAAATACTTTAGAACTAAAAAAAGACTTGGTCAAAACTTTCTTATTGACGGGCAGACTATCGCTGATATCATTGACTTTGCAGAGATTAAGTCTGACGATACAGTAATTGAAATCGGACCTGGAGTTGGATTTGTAACAGAACAATTAGTAAAGCATGCCAAACGAGTTATTGCAATTGAACTTGATGAAGAAGCTATAAAAGAATTGCAAAAACTTGATGCTCCAAATCTTGAAATAATCCATAATGACATTTTGAAACAAGATTTGTCAGAATTATGTGAAGGCAAAGTAAAAGTCGTTGCAAATATTCCATACTACATCACAAGTCCTATTATTGCTCATTTACTTGGTGAAGTAGATGATTTGAATAACAAAAACAGAAATAAAATAACAGATATTTTACTAATGGTGCAAGAAGAAGTAGCAAGAAGAATGGCTGCAAATGAAAATTCTTCAGGAAAACAATACGGGCTTTTGACAATTCTTTCACAATTTTGGGCAGATGTAAAAATCATGAAATTAGTCGGAAGACGCTCTTTTTATCCTGCTCCAAAAGTTAATTCCGCATTAGTAAAACTTGATGTGAGAGAAAAACCTCTGCTTGAATTAACAGATTATTCTCATTTTAGGAAAACTGTTAAAGCAGGATTTTCACAACGAAGAAAAAATATTAAAAATTGCCTTTTATCTGCAGGATTTGCAAAAGAAAATATTCAAAACGCTCTTGCAAAATTAAATCTTGATGAAAATGTAAGAGGTGAAAAACTCTCAATAGAAACTTTCGGGAAATTGTCGGAGGCATTGATAAACAATGGAAATTAAAATTCAATGTCCCGCAAAAATTAATTTAACTCTAAAAGTCTTAAGCAAAAGAGAAGACGGATTTCATAACATTGAAAGCATTATGCAGACAATCAGTCTCTATGATTATTTAACTATTAATGCCGAAAAATCAGATAAATTTGAAATAAATCTATCTGGTAATAATAATGAAATCCCGTACAATGAAAAAAATCTGGTATATAAAGCTGCAAAACTATTTATAGAAAATACAAATCTGCAACCTCATAAAATTGAAATTTATATTGATAAAAATATCCCTGTCGCAGCAGGTTTGGCTGGCGGCAGCACAGATGCAGCAGGAACTTTATACGGATTGAACAGAATTTTTGATGAACCTTTATCAAAAGAGAAATTACACACACTTTGCGCACAACTCGGGTCTGATTTGAATTTCTGTCTTGAAGGCGGAAGACAAATGACAAAAGGCAGAGGAGAAATTTTAGAAAAACTTCATTTTGAAAAATTGTCAATTTCTTTGATTAAACCTAAAAATTTAGGAATAAGTGCAAAAGAAGCATATACAAAATATTCTCAAAAGAACTCTCAAAATTTCCAATCAAAATACGGCTCAAAAGATAGTTTCAAAAACGACCTTGAATGGGCTTTAATAGATGATTATAAAGAATTACAAGATATAAAAGACTTATACCCAGAATCGATTATGTCAGGTTCTGGTTCTACTTATTTTAGTGTTAATAGGGAGTTTTACCCCACAAATGATTATTGGACTGCAAATAACCTTGTAAGTACAGAACAAGGGATTTGTGTCGCAAATTAAAAGACCTTCCTGACAGTTGGAAGGTCTTTTTTTATTATAAAGGAGACGTAATTTTAGTTGATATTTATGCTGCTTTTTGAGCTGCTTTTGCTTGTTGCATTGCTGCATCACGTTCTTCAGCTGTTGAATATGTTTTACTTCTATTTCCGTTACAATCTGTATAGAAATAAACTGTAACTGTTTCTTGAGTTTGAGGATTTGTATATTTACCTGTATATTTTGCTTGTTTTTTAAATTTATTTGTTTTTACTTTTACTTCAGCATCACAGTCAATTTTATGTCCTAAAAGTTCTTCAGGTAAATTTAAAACTTTTGGTTGAACATTTAATTTGAAGTTTGTAATACCGTGTTGTTTTTTCAATTCGTGAACTGCTTTCATTAATTCTTTTTGATCTTTAATTCCGTATTTAGCAGCTACAATACCTGCCCAATATTCACCTTTTTTAGGCTTATATTGACAAATTGGCATATCAACATTATTAGTTTGAGTTTCTTGATCAGGAGTCAAAGGACAATCATCACAAGGAGTATCATCTACCGGCACATTTGGATTATCAACCTGAGGTTTTGGTGGAACAGGATCTGGTTCTTTACCTTTACCCGGAGTATAAATTTTAGCTTCTTTACCACCTCTATCTTTGATAAAGCCCATTGTAGCCAATCCTAAACCTAAGCCCATTAAAGAACCTGCTTGAGCACCTTGTCCTGCAGAACTTAGGCCTGATTTAGCTTTCGCTGTTGCTGTATCTGTTGCTGTTGCTGTATCTGTTGCTGTTGCAGATTCAATAATATTACCTGCATCATCATAAATATTTGCAACGGCATTTGATGTAGATGTTGCTGTAGATGTTGCTGTTGCAATAACATTTCCTGCTAAAATACCAGATGCTCCAAGTGCTGCGCCAATACCGGCACCAACACCTGTCATGCCTGCAACATACAAGCCTCTATATAAATTTGTATTGTCTTTTTCATAACCTAAATTTGATTTTTTAGCAAGATTTTTAACTACACTTGCTTTTACATTTTCTTTTTCTGCAACTTCTCGTCTTTCTTTAAGACTTAAATAATGGTTTACAGCTTCACCTTCTTCAGTGTGAGTATTTGCGAATCTTAATGCTGTTTGTTTAAATTTATCACTTGAGAAGTTTCCATTTTCGTCATAGAACAATTCTTTGTGACTTTCAATATATTTACGAGTTTTATTTTGACCAAAAAGACCTTTTCTCAAATATTCATTTTCAGGTAATTGAGCATCAGCTTTTTGTTTAGCTTCTTTTTTGCTTAAACCTTCATTTCTGTATTGTTCAATCAACTGCTTTCTTTGTTCTTTGCGAGCTTT
The DNA here is from genome assembly GCA_958449715.1 of uncultured Clostridium sp. Classification (GTDB taxonomy): domain Bacteria; phylum Cyanobacteriota; class Vampirovibrionia; order Gastranaerophilales; family Gastranaerophilaceae; genus Stercorousia. The sequence continues at coordinate 25,594 of CAUDIU010000008.1, forward strand.
TTCAGCTGCTTTGTATGCATCTTTGTCCATAAATACTTGTGTAGCATCTGAATTTTCTTTATATTGTTGGTCCTTTACATAATTTTCAGCCATTTTCTGAGCATCTTTTTCAGATTCTACTTTTTGACCTTCAACTGTGCCAAAATTCAAATAAGCTTGTTTTGCTTCTTCAATTGCTTTTTGACGGTCTTCTTTAGTTGCTAATTCTCTTTGAATTTCAGCATTTAATCTTTCTTTTTCTGCCTTTTCTTTTTCTACTGGATTTGTTACTGCTTTAGACTGAGCAGATTGTGCAGTAAATAAATCAACTTTTTTTACGTCTGTCATTTTTTTCCCTTTCTAATTTTCCTCGTGACAAGAAAATTAAAATTTTAAATATCCCCTATGCTTTTATAAAAAAATTTTGAAATCCAAAATTGCATGATTTGAATAAAATATCTTAACATTTGTTAACAAAAATCCCCGATAAGACTATTCACACAAGAAAAATTATGATGTACTATATGCATATGTCAGTATTAGAAGTTAGAAATTTGAACTTAGGTTTTAATTGCGAATGCGGTTATAGACAAGCATTATATAATGTCAATTTTTCACTTGATGCAGGAGAAATGCATGCACTAGTCGGAGAATCGGGTTGCGGAAAAACTATGAGCGCAATGAGTATATTGCAACTACTACCTAAAAATGCCAAAATTACTGATGGTGAAATTTTATATAAAGGCAAAGATCTACTAAAAACTTCAAAAAAAGATTTACAACAGCTTAGAGGGGATAAAATTGCACTAATCCCGCAAGATCCAATGACATCTTTAAATCCTTTATATACAGTTGGAAACCAACTTTTAGAAGTTATAAAAATTCACCAGAATTTAAAAGGGAAAGAAGCATATAAAAAAGCAATAGAAGCATTAGAAGCCGTTCAAATTCCTTGTGCAGAAGAAAGAATGAAAGCATATCCACATGAATTTTCAGGTGGAATGAAACAACGAGCTATAATTGCGATGGCTCTATGTTGCAATGCAGAAATTCTAATCGCAGATGAACCGACAACTGCACTTGATGTAACTATTCAAGCTCAAATTATGAAACTTTTAAAAGAAATTCAAAAAGAGAGAAACACCTCAATTCTGTTAATCACACATGATCTTGCTTTAGTTGGAGAAAATGCTGATTATATATCAGTAATGTATGCAGGCAGAATTGTAGAGACAGCACCTTCAAAAGAATTTTTTGCAAACCCAAAACACCCATATTCAAAAGCACTTTTAAAGTCGTTACCATCTAATAAAAATTCAAAATTAGAAACAATTCAAGGACAACCTCCTACAATACAACAAGATATTTCTGGATGCAGATTTCATCCAAGATGTCCTAAATGTATTGATATTTGCACTCAAAAAATTCCTGAATTAGAAAATGTAGGAATAAATCATTATTCAGCATGTTTTTGTAACTAACTCTTTGTTTTATCTTCCGCATTAAAACATTTTGCAACTAAGGCTAAAACTCCTACAGCTAGAATACCTGCAGCTATCCAAAGACCTTTTTTGTTTGAAGAAGGTGACTTTTTAATTTGTTCTCCAAAAGTTTCATTAATCGGTTTTTTAAACCATTTTTTATCAATAAACAATTCTTCTGCATTGTCATAAAAAATATCATTTAAAGCTTTTTCAGCATCTTCAGGTTTATCTTTATAAAATTCTTTTACAGTTTCTTCTACAAAATCAGCAAATTTACCATATTTTTCTTTATCACCCATTTCTGCAATAGGAGCATCAGATCCGAAAAGAATTCTATCAGAACCTATTTTTTCTAAAGCTTGTTTAATTGTATTTTTATTTTGTTCAGCATTATCAAACAACCCTGTAAGCCAAGATATATCCACATAAAGATTTGATCTGCCATTTTTTAGAGAATCAGAAATATGATTAATAGTTTTTGACATTTGTTCAGGAGAAGCCATTAAATCAACATGGTACAAAACTACAGGGTGTTTTGAATGTTTTTCTGCAAGCTTTATTATCTCAAGCGGATCAGATTTTCCATCAGTAGTTGAGTGAAAAACACAAGGTAAACCGTTTTTTTCTGCTACATCAAAATATTGTGAATAAATTTCAAAATTATCTTTTATAGATTGATTTGTATTAGTCGGGTGGAATTTCATTCCATAAAATTTACCACTCGATACTAATTTTTCAATATTTGTACTATCTTTTACAATACCAGGTTGACAAGAGATTAATGGATACATTTTTACATTATCATTACCTTTAATTAATTCAATATCTTTTGCTGCATTAGATTCAGATTGAAAAAAATCACTCCCTTCAGGGTTTAACCCAGATAATGAGCTTACTAAGATTTTTTTTACATTATTACTTTCAACTGTATCTATAATATTTTGAGGATTATAACTTTGCTTACAATTATGCAAATTATCAAACATACTACCAACATGTCCTTGCACATCAAACTTTTTACGACTGTTGCCAAATGCTTGACCATTCATATTAACAGATTGAATTTTCATAAATTACCCCTTAAACTACATAAAAAACCATAAAATAATTTTTGCATATTTAGCAATAAAGACCGCAGCGAAACTGAAAACTAAATCATAAATAATTTTAATACCACTTTGAGCTATAATCCAACCCTGAATAAATTCAGCACCTTCATGTTTTACCCCTGCAATAAAAAGCATATATAAAATACCAATTAGGTGAATAGTTAAAACACCTACAAATACTGCATGTAATATATTTCTGTTAGTATAACCGCTTTTTAAAATAGAACCTGCAAAAAATACAGCCGGCAAATATCCTAAAATATAACCAAATCCATATTCAAAAATATATTTAGGTCCACCACCTAATGCAAAAACAGGTATCACAAATAATCCTAATAAAATATACAATAATATACTTGTAAGCCCATACCTTCTACCTAAAAAAGCACCCACAAACATTACAACAGGAATTTGAGGAATTAATTTATAAGTATAAATATAATCACTTAAAGATAATTGTTCTCCTTTGAATAATCCCATAGGTAATACAAAATGATTTACATTAAATTGCGTGAAAGTTGATAAAATAATTAAAAAAGTACAGCACAAAATAAGGAGTAAACTTCCAAAAGTTAATCTTATACCTTCAATTTGTTTTTTTATAACTCTTATACGAGGTTTGGGTGTATTTTCTGTCATAAAATATTAATCTTCCCCTTTAAAACAGAAATATTCTTTTCATAACCTGACTTAAATTTATCGTAAAAAATATTTTCTGTCCACATAATTAATGCATCTTCATTATTATCCTGATAATAACCTTTTCTCACGCCTAAAGATTTAAACCCATACTTTTCATACAAAGCAATAGCCGGCTTATTACCTACACGAACTTCCAAAGTAATATATTTGGCCATATTTCGATAACATTCATCAATAATTGTTGTAAGCAAAGCTTCCCCAATATGTTTGCGTCTATAATCAGGAGAAATTGCAATATTTGTAATGTGTGCTTCTTCCAAAATTTGCCAACATCCACAGTAACCGATTAATTGTCCATCTGTATTAAAAACACTGAAATATCTAGCCAAATCATTTGACAGCTCACTCATAAAAGAATCTTTAGACCAATGATGCTCACCATAAGCTTTCGCCTCAATAGCAATTACATCATCAAGATCAGTTTTTTGCATCGGTTTTATTTTAACACTGAACATATATTGATTTTAGCATAGAAAAACAATGGCAAATGCTTTATTAAATTTTATTTACCTATTGATAAAAAGTGAAAAATATGCTAGAATACACTCGGAATGCTATAAATCCGATAATATTGTTAAAGAGGATAGAGAAATGAAAAATATTGTTGTCTATACAGATAAAAATGAATCAAAACTGGCAGATGTATTAGCACAGATTGATGATACAAACGTAAGAATTGAAAGTGCAGAAAATCTTAGAGATTATGAATCTTTAAATCCTGGACTTGTAGTTATAGAAAGCGTTCCAAATATTAAAGACGTACTTATGACAACAAAATTTAAAGCTCCTGCATTATTTATCGGAGATGTATTTAAAGGTACTACTGTAAGAGCTGTTATATTTGATTTTATTAAAACTCCTGTTGATAACATGGAACTTGTAATCAGAGCTAATGCTCTTTTAAAATATAAAGAATTACGTGACAAATTGAAAGTTGTATCTACAACAGATGAATTGACAGGTCTTCACAACAGAAAATATATGCAAGAAAGACTTGATCAAGAAATTTCTCGTGCAAGACGTTATGGCACAAAACTTTCTTGTCTGTTATTTGACTTAGACTTTTTCAAAGTAGTAAATGACATTTACGGTTATGAATGGGGCGATGTACTTTTACGTTCTATTGCCGATAAATTAAAACAACTTATTAGAAAAGAAGATATATTAACTCGTTACGGCGATGAAGAATTTTTACTTATCCTGCCTAACACTTCTGAAGAAAATGCATTTTTATTTGCGGAAAGATTCAGAAAAGATATTGAAAGAATGGAATTTATTCCTGCAGGTGAAGAAGAAAGACATCCTATTACAATTTCAGGCGGGATAGCTACTTATCCTTGTATTGAAAATACAGAAGAAGATGCAAATACAATAATCCGCTATGCAGAACACGCATTATATAACGCTAAAAAACGCGGAAAAAATAAGATTGTTCAATTCTCACAAATTAACTTAGGTGAATAGGAGCGTAGCCGCTCCACCCACCATAAGGGTATTGGCAAATTTTGTTTTATCTAAACTAAAGAATAGCGTAGCCACTCCACCCACCATAAGAGTATTGGTAGATTTTGTTTTACCGAAACTAAAGAATAGCGTAGCCGCTCCACCCGCCATAAAAATATTGGCAAGTTCTTGTTTCATCTAAACTATAAAATAGTTGGGTTGCTACACCATTAATTAGACTTTAAAATACCATATTTATAATTTTACTTTTTATTTTCATTAACCCCATAACCAAACATTGCAAAATCATATTTTACAGGGTCTTCCGGATCAAATTTTCGTAGATTTTCTGTAATTTCAAGCACTGATTTAAAATCATTGGCATTTCTAGTCAAAAGTCCCATTTCTCTTGATAATCTTGCTACATGCGTATCTAATGGAATTAATAATTCAGAAGGTTTCATAAAATTCCAAATCCCAAAATCCACCGGACCTTTTCTCACCATCCATCTGAGATACATACACATACGTTTCATTGCACTACCTTTTCTTGCATTTGGAAGCATAAATTTGAAACCTTGTGAATTATTATCTTTTGCATTTGCATAAAAATAATCTGTAATTGGTATAAACATATTATCATCTATTTGATTTTCATAACCGTATTTAAAAAGCTCTTCTAAGCTGCTATTTTTAGAATACAAATCACGCATTATAGTAAAAATTTGTGTAAAATCTTCAGGTTTTCCAAAACGATAATTAAAATCTCCTAAAATTTTCGGCTCAAAATTCAAAATAAAATTTAACGGTTCATTTTGAGCAATACAAAATAGAGTATCCAATTTTTTCAAAAAAACTTCTCTCCTGCCATAAGCTACAAGAGATGCAATAAATCCTGCAATTTCAATATCTTTTTTTTCGCTAAATCTACTTGGAATTCTTACAGGATCATCTTTTATAAAATCAATATTTTCATATTTTTCAACAAGTTTATCAATTTCAGTTTTTGTTATCATAATTCAGAGATTATCATACAATCTACTATTAATCAATTAAAAAATACAATCTAAAAAAATTGTTGATTTATTTAAGTTCAATAAATCAACAATTCTTTATTTTAATATTTTCTATTTTTATTAATATAATGTAGGTTTATCATCGATTTTGATTTTTCCTGTTTCAACCAATTTACCATCTTTTAATTCGTAAGTTGGTTTGTAATCATCTACACCATATTGAAATTCCATAGTATTTAACTTTCCTTTTCTCATAGAATTTCCACTGGAATATTTATCATCATCTTTTTGATAGATAAAATTATCAGGTTTTTTACGATATTCTCCAGTTTCAGGATTAATTTCCCAACCATCTTTAAGCGTACCGTTAGGATTTAAAGGATTATTATCTAAATTTTTATTCTTATTTTCTTTATTCATTTTTTCTACAGGATCCCAATTCCTGAGCATTTTTCCAATTTTATCGTGGTCAATATCTTTATCACCACTTTTTAAATTTTTTAATTTTTCGCCATTTGAATCAAAAAGTTTTAATCCATCAATTTTACCGTTAAATTCTAAACCCATTGGTATATCCTTTCGTGTTTATAAATAAGTAAATAATTATATATTTTAATAAAGGATTTTTACTTAAATAAATTGCATCTTCTTTTTAGACATATTCCCTTAAAAAGTAAATAAACATATGATTTAGGAATAAAATATAGTAAATTTTACATTTCGTAATAATCGAATTTATAATTTATATTTCTTACATAATCTATGAACGTAAATTCTTAAAATAATTTTTTAAAATCGTATCACATTCTTCTTCCATAATCCCGCCATAGACTTTCATTTTGGAATTTGCAAGCTTTCTTACATCAATTACGGAACCTAAAGCTCCATAATTATTATCATAAGATCCGAAATAAACAGCTTTTATTCTTGAAGAAACAATCGCCCAAGCACACATCGGACAAGGTTCTAAGGTCACATACATTTCACAATCATCTAAACGCCATCTGCCTAACTTTTGTTCAGCTTCTCTAATCGCTAAAATTTCAGCATGTGCTGTGACATCATTTGTAATCTCTTTTTGATTAAAAGTTTCAGCTATAACCTCTCCATCTTTTACAATCAAAGCCCCAACTGGAATTTCTCCGTTTGCCTTATTTGCGAGTTCTATAGCTCTTTTCATTCAACTACCTCTGATACATTTGAAAGATTTAGAGTTAATTCTACGCAGAAACCGCAAGTTTTGTCACTATGTAATGAAATTTCTCCATTCATCGCTTCTACCAAACCTTTTACAATAAATAATCCCAAACCTGTACCGCGTGTAGTTCTAGTCGTATTATCATCAAGGCGAATAAATTTTTCAAACAATTTATTCAATTTTTTAGGTGGAATAACTTCACAATCATTTTTTACAAATATTTTTGCTTTATTATCTTTAATATCAGCATCTACAACAATTTGTGAGCCTTCTGTTGCATATTTCGCAGCATTTTCAAGTAAGTTTACAAATACCTGTAATAATCTGTCTTTATCAGCTTCTACAAGCGGGAAATCCTCACTTACATTGAATATAATCTCTTTATTATCTTTATTTTTTATCAATATCCTTGATTCTTCTAACAATTCAGGAATATATACCTGCTCAACTTTAGTTCTCAAACGCATTCCCTCAATATCAGGAATTGTCAATAAATCCTCAATTAAACGCTTTAATCGTTCTGACTGCTCTTTTATAATTCTCAAAGATTTTTGCCTTGTTTCTTCATCAATTTTTATATCCTGACGCATCAATCGAGATGTGTAACCTTGAATACTTGTCAAAGGAGTTCTCAATTCATGACTTACTGTATCAATTAGATTTGAACGGAATTCATTTAACTGTTTTAATTCGACGTTATTCTTTTTCAACTGAATATAAGATTTATGAATTTCAGTTGCCATACGGTTAAATTCAAAAGCCAAAAATATAATTTCGTGAGGAGTAAAAGCTGTAGTCAAAAGTCTAATTTGACGTTCATAATTACCTTTTGAAATAGCTATAATCCCTTTAAATAATTGTCTTATGTTGATATACAAATAATATGTATACAAAGCTACAACAAAAATAATCGTAAATGTTGCAAACAAACAAGATAAAATAATTTTTAAACTGTTATTTGTAATAGCTTTTTGAGTAACTTTTTCTGTTGTATTAACAATAATCGTAATTTTAGGATCATCTTTTGATACATATACTAAAGGTTGGTTTTTAGTATCACCAAAAATTACAGGTTTATTTTTTCTTAACCTGTCAGGGAGTAACGCAATAGTTTTTTTATAGGCATCTTCAGTATAATTATGTTCTGCTAACAAATCACCATCATTCGTTAGTACATAAATTTGCCTTTTATCATCTGCAATTGATCTGAATAATTCATCTCTTATAGCATCTAACTTATATGTTGCTACAAGATATAAATCCTCATTTATTTTCAAAGGAACTGTAGCTTTTTTATTAACTTTATTTCTTTCATGAATTTCATCTAATTGAGCTTTTGTTGTAATTTTTAACTCTTCACAATCAGGCAAAGTTTTCACAACGGATTTTAAATAATCACTTTTTGCTTTTTTAGTCGGAAAATAATTTAAAGAATAAACAATTTGTTCCAAGTTACTGGATACAGTTTTATTAAAAAAATCAATCTCATCAGATACCATATTAGCAATCAAAACAGCTGATTCTCTAAGCTGATATCTCATTGACTGCTGGTTAATATTATTTATGATAAATCCGCTAATTGACATAGGAACTACAACCGCAAAAATAAATACGATTGCAATTTGTTCTACAATTTTCAAATGTTTACCAAACATAATTTATCTAACCTTCACCGAACGGAGTGAGTTTATACCCTACATTTGTAACTGTATGCAAGTATTTGGGATGTTTTGTATCAGGCTCAATTTTATTTCTCAATCCGCCTACATGAACCCTTAACATTCTAACATCTTCGTTGCTGTCATATCCCCATACCTCATCTAACAATGTAGCAAGAGTTACAGGATTATTAAAATGCTGCATTAAACAATATAAAATTTCAAATTCTGTTGGAGTTAATTTTACTTTTTTATTAACAATTACTGCCTCAAGAGTTTCAGGAAAAATTTCAATATCCCCAGCATTCAATACTTCATCTGACATAACTGTCTTATCTTCAATCTGGTTCCTTCTTAAAAGCACTCTGATTCTCAATAGGACTTCCTGAATATCAAAAGGTTTTACCAAATAATCATCAGCACCACAGTCAAAACCTTCAGTTTTATCATCAATAGTTCCTTTAGCAGTAAGCATTAAAATAGGAATAGCAAGTTTTGCCTGACGGATATTTTTACAAACATCAAAACCGTTCATTTTAGGCATCATAACATCCAATAAAATCAGATCATATGTATTATTTAATACTTTATTTAAAGCCTCCATACCATCTTTTGCGGTATCTACAAAATATCCGCTTGCTCTAACATCAAATTCTAAAAGTTCTCTGATTTCATCGTCATCATCAGCTATCAAAATACGTTTTTCAATAGTCATAAAAAATCCTCTTTTAGCAAACTAAATCTTTTTTATAATTTTATAAAAATACGCATTATTTTTCAATTAATTATAAAGAAATAAAAACTAAATAAAAAATAATAAATCACCATATTTCACTATTTAATCCTTATACCTAAAGGGGATTATTTTACATAGAAAAAGATTTACAATTTACATATAACATATTTGTGGAGTAATTTTAACATGTTAATGGGAAATGATTGCCAAGATTGCGGTAAGTACAATCGCTTGGAAATGAAAAATGTGAATAAAGACATTCTTGATTGGCTTGAAGATGTCATCGAAGAAAACAACAGCCGTATCGAACGAAAAGAATGGAAAAGTAAATATAACAGCTATGTTGTATATGATTACGAACCTTTTTGTACAGACGGATTTGAAATTAATTTAGTAATTACATCTCACAATGCCGCATATTTGAATTTCATAAAGTATTTGTACGACGAAAAAATAAGCACAATCGAATATTTAAACAGTTGTATAGGTGTTTAAAAAAATAGACCGGATATTAAATAATATCCGGTTTATTTTTTTATAAATTTTTATTAAATTTTTATTCTTGAGCAGTTTCTTGTTCTTTTGCAAAACATTCTTTGCAATAAACTTCTTTACCTGGAATTGGTTTAAAAGGAACTTGAGTTTGAGCTCCGCATTTTGAACAAACAGCTTCATACATTCTTCTTTGTTTTCTGTGATTTTTTCTGCGAGCTTTTCTGCATTCCGGACATCTTTTTGGTTTGTTTACTAAACCTTTTTCAGCATAAAATTCCTGTTCACCTGCAGTGAAGACGAATTCTGCGCCGCAATCTTCACATACAAGTTTTTCGTCTTGGTACATTGTTCTTCTCCTGATTTTAAGTGGTACGTTAAAGAAACCTCTTGCAAAATTCCTTTAATTCATACATTATACACTATTTTCGAAATTATGCAACTGTCTATTTTTTATCTCGTTAAAAAATTAAATACTTGTAGACAATGAAGGTGCAATACTTATAAATTGACGTACCAAATCAGGATCCCACTGTTTACCGGCACCTTCTTTTAAGATTTCACAAGCCTTTTCAACACTCATACCTTTTCTGTAAGGTCTATCTGAAATTAATGCATGATAAGTATCTGCTACAGCTACAATTCTTGCTGCAAGAGGAATTTGATCACCTTTTAATTTCTCAGGATAACCACTGCCATCTAAATGTTCATGGTGATATTTTACAATAGGAATTAAATCTCTCAAAGCATCATTTGGTCTTAACACTTTTTCTGCACCAATTACAGGGTGTTGTTTCATAATTTCCCATTCTTCACCCTCTAATTTACCAGGTTTTTTCAGTACATTTTCAGGAATACCGATTTTGCCGACATCATGTAATAATGCACCTAGTTTAATTCTTTGGACTTCATCTTCAGGTAAATTTATTGCACGAGCAAGAGCTTCTGAATATCTTGAAACAGAAGTTGAATGACCTTTTGTGTAAGGATCTTTTGCATCAATTGCACCTGCTAAAGAATTTGCAAGTTCCATTAAATGATTTTGAGACACAATTTGTTCATTATTGAATTTATGAACAAGTTCTTCTTCAAAGTCAATACCTAATTGAGAATGACGTTTTGCAACGACTTCCGCAAAAGAATTTAGAGCATCATCATCCCAGAAATTGAAATCTGATGAACTGATAATTGCTGACATACCCTCTTTATAACCTTTTGCTTGAGAGATGTACATCGCTTGCTCTGCTAAAATTAACAATTTTTCCTGATCTCTACTACATTCAGGATAAGTTGCGATACCTACAGAAACTTTCACTGGTCCAACATCATCAACAAAACAGCAAGACAGACAATATGTGATATATTCTGCAAGATATTTTGCATC
>CAUDIU010000009.1 GCA_958449715.1 uncultured Clostridium sp.
AAATTTATTGAACTACAAAACAGTTGCAGAAAGGAGAGAAAATATGCTTTGGTTCAAGGTTCCACCAAAAGTTTACTTCAAAAGAGGAGCAGTTGATCTTGCACTTCGTGAACTTGAAGGTAAAAAACGTGCCTTTATTGTAACTGATAGATTCTTATTCAATTCAGGTGCAGTAGATAGCATCGTTAAAGTATTAGATGAAGTAGGTATTGATCACCAAATCTTCTTTGATGTAAAACCAGATCCTACATTATCTACAATTAACCAAGCAATGGAAATTATCAGACCTTATGAACCTGATGTAATCATTTCATTAGGTGGCGGATCTCCAATGGATGCTGCTAAAATTATGTGGCTAATGTATGAACAACCAGATACAGTATTCGAAGATATCTCTATGAGATTTATGGATATTAGAAAAAGAATTTGCCGTATCCCTGAATTAGGTAAAAAAGCTACAATGGTTGCTATTCCTACAACTTCAGGTACTGGTTCAGAAGTTACACCATTCGCAATTATTACAGATGATGAAACTCACGTAAAATATGCGATTGCAGATTACGCGTTAACTCCAAATATGGCAATTATCGATCCAAACTTTGTAGATGGTATGCCAAAAGGTTTGACAGCTGCATCTGGTATTGACGCTTTAGTTCACGCAACAGAAGCTTATGTATCAGCTTTAGCTACAAACTTCACAAATTCAAATGCTTTAGAAGCAACTAAATTGGTATTCAGATACTTAGAAAGATCTTATAATGAAGGTGCTAATGATCCTATCGCTAGAGAAAAAATGCACTATGCTGCAACAATTGCAGGTATGGCATTTGCTAACTCTTTCTTAGGATTATGCCACTCTATGGCTCACAAGCTAGGTGCTATGTTTAACGTACCTCACGGTGTAGCTAACGCATTGTTAATCAGACAAGTAATTAAATACAATGCAGTTGATTGTCCTAAAAAACAATGTATCTTCCCTCAATACAAGTTCCCTAATGCAAAAGCTAAATATGGTCAAATTGCAGATGAACTTGGCTTAGGTGGTAAAAATGATGATGAAAAAGTTGAATTGTTAATTGAAGCAATTGATAAATTGATGAAATCAATCAACTTACCAAATTCTATCAAAGATTTTGGTGTATCAGAAGCTGACTTTAACGCTAAGTTAGATGAAATGGTAGAACTTGCATTCGACGATCAATGTACAGGTGCTAACCCAGCATATCCATTGATGGAAGATATTAAAGCTATCTACAAAGATGCTTATGAAGGTGTTGTAAGAGATTACTACGCAACAAAATAAGTATTAGAAAAATGACTCTAAAATAACCGCTAGAAATAGCGGTTATTTTTTTATACTATATCTTGACTTTTTATTATTTGTTTCGTATTATAAAGTAACGAGGTGGCGACATGGCCAAGTGGTAAGGCAGGAGCCTGCAAAGCTCTTATCCCCCAGTTCGAATCTGGGTGTCGCCTTTTTTTATTAGGAGTTGATATGATAAAAATTTTTAATGGGGGAAATGAAGGTATTTTGTTTAAAAGATTTAAGGACTTAGCTTTAAATCATACTTCAACTACGCTTTCAAAAAAGATGCAGTTTGATACTTTCAAGGCTGCAGAACCAATATATAATATTAAAAAAAAGCCACAAAAAAATAATTTTAACCCTTATGCTTTTTGTAATTTAGAAACAGTTTTGAAATATTTTAAAGTGTTTTAATTTTTAATAATTGACAAATTTTAAAATCAATGCTAGTATCAAATTATGTTAAAAAGGTGCTGGTTATTAATTGTAAGTTTATTAATTATAAACTGTTTATCTGCAAATGCAATTACATTAAAGTTTACAGGTTTTATTGCTGATGAGGCAAATGTCTTATCTCCACAAGTTGAAAATGATTTAAACATGACCCTTTGGGATTTGCAAAAAAAATCTGGAGCAGATTTAGTTGTAGTTACTTTGCCGTCATTGAATGGTAGAACTGTTGAAGAAGTTGCTCTTGATATAGGGCGTTCTTATAAATTAGGAGCTGTTGGTAAAAATAATGGAATGGTATTTTTAACAGCACCTAATGAACGTAGAATGAGAATTGAATTGGGTACAGGACTTGAAAATAAAATAAGTATTCAAACTTTAGAAAATATCAGAGATAACGATATTTTCCCATATTATAAGCGTGAAGAGTATGAAAAAGGTATTACTCGCGGTGCTTATGTATTGGCAGAGACTGTTGCTCAGGCTGAAGGTGTAAATCTTAAAATTCAAGGTTATTGTCCGCCTCAATTATCAAAAAGTAATAACTCTAGAAACGGTTCTAATTCAGAAAACCTGCCTTGGTGGGCATACCCTTTAGCGATAATTATGGCAATTATATCTCCAAGACGAAGATTTAATTCTGGTAGTTTTGGCGGTTTTGGCGGAGGCGGAGGCTTCGGCGGTTCTGGTTGCTCAGGTAGTTGGTAGTCGTGTAAATAACTAATTATAAAAAGGATTAAAAATGAAAAATTTGGATAAGTTTGTTGAAGAATTAAAAAATACTTTGGGTGAAAATCTTTTATCAGTTATAGCATTTGGCTCACAAGCTAATGTTGAAGATGCAAAATCTAATCTTAATTTAATGATTGTAACCAATGAATTAACTGCTGAAAATTTATACGATATATCTAAACCTGTAAAAAAATGGGTAAAGGGGAAAAATCCTATTCCTGTAATTATGAACAGAGATGAATGGTATTCATCTTTTGATGTTTACGCAATTGAATATGCAGATATTAAGGAAAATTATCGAATTATTTATGGGGAAGATTTAATTCCTACAATTAGCATAAATAAATACTTTTTACGTTTGCAGTGTGAATCTGAGTTGAAAAGCCTTTTGTTAAAATATAAAAATAATTTCTTAATGAATGTAAAATCTGATAGAGAAATGAAAAAGCTTTTAAACAATGTAATAAAGACTTTGCTAGTTATTTTTAGATCAGTATTAAGACTTCATGATAGTGCTGTTCCATACAGAGCTGTTGATATCATTGAATTTGCTTCAAATTATCTGTCTTTCAATAAGATTGTAATGTCAAAAATTGCAAAAGTCAGATATGAAAATGAAGATTATACTAAACAAGAATTATTATTTATTGAAGCAGAATTAGTAAAAGATATTCAGAATATTTTAAAACAAGTTGATGCAATGCATTTTTAGAAATATTGTGCTATAATTGATTTATTGAAAATATTTCAGGTTGATTCTTTGCTAATTTAACTATTTAAAGTAGAGTTTTATCAATCTGAGTAATTAAAAACTCGGGCAATTAGCACTCTGTCGAGAAAAAAAGATTGATAATCTTTTTTCGAGAGGGGTAGCGCACCCAATCAAAAACGAAGTTTTTGATTGACAATTGAATATACTTTGGGCGATTAGCGCAGTTGGTAGCGCACCACATTGACGTTGTGGGGGGCACGTGTTCGAGTCACGTATCGCCCAGTTTCTCAATAACAGTAGTTTGGCTTGAAGATTTTAGAGGTTTTAATATTATGCAAGATGTTATTATTATGGAATTAGATACAAATTTATCTTTTAAAGCATCAATAGATAATCCTCCTGAAGTAAAACATAGTTTTACTACTGTTTACGTTGATGAAAAAGAGGTAAAAAGACCTACTGTATCTCAGGTAAATGGACTATTGGAAGTAAAATTAGCAAATCCTAATGAAACTATTTCTAACTTTGTTCAAAAATGGAATAAAACCCGAAAAAGAATTAATTTAATGGTTGAAACTGATGAGCATATGTATTTAATAAAAGGGTGTTCCATCAAACGTTTTGAAACACCCAAGAAAGCTTTTACTATATTTTATAATACTTTTAAAGAAGCCTAAATATATTTGATATAATTTTCAATATCTTCTTCTGTAATCATTTCTGTTGTTGATACAAGAATTTTATTATTATCAATTTTTAAACCACCGATAATATTGTGTTCTTTCAGATTTTTTAATGCTTTATCTGCATTATCAACTTGGATTACAAATTCGTTGTAAAATTGTGAATTAAGAGTTTTTATTCCTTTATCTGCAAGTTTTTTAGATAAAAGGTGTGCATTTTTAGTAGATAAGTATGATGCTTGTCTTAATCCTTTTTCTCCCATTACTGTAAGATATAAAGTTGCACAAAGTCCTATTAATGCTTGGTTAGAGCAAATATTACTTGTTGCTTTTTCTCTTTTGATATGTTGTTCTCTTGTTTGGATAGTAAGACAATATGCAGGGTTGCCATCAGCATCAACTGTTCTGCCTGCAAGACGTCCAGGTATTTGGCGCATGAATTTTTCTTTGCAAGCAATAAAGCCAGCGTGAGGTCCGCCAAAGCTCATAGGTATTCCAAGAGTTTGGACGTCTCCAACTACTATATCAGCTTGTGAAGGAGGCTCTAAAATTGCTAATGAAGAAATATCTGTACAAACAATTAATAAAGTGTCATTAGTTTTTTCAATCTTTTTGATTTCTCCATAAAAATCTGGATTTTGAACTAATATACAAGCATAATCATTTGTATTTGAAGGTATTTCATCAAATAGTTCCAATTCAATTTTATTAGCCCAGCAGTATGTTTTTACTGTATCAATGTATTCAGGATTTAAGTTTTTTGATACAAGAACTTTATCTTTTTTCGAAATTCTAACTGCCATTAATATAGCTTCAGCACAGGCACTTGCTGCATCATATATTGTTGCATTAGAGATGTCCATTCCTGTAAGTCTGCAAATCATTGTTTGGAATTCGTACATAACTTGAAGTGTCCCTTGAGAAATCTCAGGTTGATATGGTGTGTATGCTGTCAAAAATTCAAATCTGTTTGCAACTTGAGAAATGCAAGCCGGTATAAATTTATTGTAAGTTCCAGCTCCTAAAAAAGTTATAAAATCAGTATTATTTTTTTTAGCAAGGGATTTAATCCTTTTTTGTACTTCCATTTCACTTAGAGGATTTTCAAAGCCTAATTCGCCCATACGAGCTTTTTGAGGAATTTGTTTGAACAAATCCTCAATGGATTTGACATTAATGCTATTTAGCATTTCTTTTTTTACTTCATCACTATGTACTAAAAAATTTTTCATAAATTATTCCAATTCTTCTTTGTAGTCTTCGTATTCTAAAAGATCATTTTGTTCATTAGCAGCATCACCTGTTGCTTCAATTTTAACAAGCCAGCCTTTTTCGTAACTGTCTTCATTTAAAATCTCTGGAGAATCAACTGCTTCTTCATTGATTTCAATAATTTTTCCGCTTATTGGCATATAAATTTCAGAAGCTGCTTTTACAGATTCAATAGTTGCAAAAGTTTCACCTTTTTTGTATTCAGTATCAACTTCCGGTAATTCTAAAAATACAATATCACCAAGTTGTTCTACTGCGTAATCTGTAAGTCCGATTGTAAAAGTGTTATCTCCATTATCTAATAAGAATTCGTGAGATTTAGAACATAAGATTTTTTCTGTAATACTCATTAATTTCTCCTTTTTGTATATTATAATTTTATTTTATTTCTTTTTTCAACAAATGGTCTTTTTACGACTTCTGCATCATGTAATTTTTCTCTTATCATAACCTGAACAGTAGAGCCTGTGCAAATTTCTTTATCATTTTTTACATATGCTAATGCAATATTTGCTCCTAAAATTGGAGAAGGTCCGCCACTTGTAATTATTCCGACTTTTTCACCATCTTTGTATACTTCATATTCATGTCTTGCAATTGATTTATCAAGCATTTTCAAACCTACAAGTTTTTTCGTAGTTCCGTTTTTAATTTGATTCATTATAACTTCTTTTCCGTTATAATCTGCAATTTTATCTTTTGGGATAGACCAGCTTAGACCAGCTTCAATCGGTGTTGTATTTTCATCTAAATCGTTACCATATAAATGCAATGCCGCTTCTAATCTTAAAGTATCTCTGGCTCCTAATCCGATAGGTTTGATGCCAAATTCTTGCCCATCTTCAAGAATTTTGTCCCATAAATATTCTGAGTGATTGTTTTCTACAAGAATTTCATACCCGTCTTCTCCGGTATAGCCAGTGCGTGATGCAAGAACTTTAATTCCTGCAATTTTCGCAGGTTTTATAGTGAATGAATCTTGTTGTGTATCAAGTCCCATTTTTCTCATTAATTTATCAGCAAGAGGACCTTGTATTGCAAGTAAAGAGAATTCATGTGATCTGTTGTCGATTTTAACATCAAAGTTTTTGCTGTTTCTAACCATCCAGTTAAGGTCTTCATCTATTCTTGACGCGTTGCAAATTACTAAATATTCTAAAATTCCTAATTTGTATATAATTAAATCGTCAATTAAGCCGCCATTTTTATTTGGTAGTTGACAATACACAGCTTTTTCATAATTAAGTTTAGAAATATCTTGGGGAACTATTTTGTTGAGAAATTCCATAGCGTCTTTCCCTGATACAAAGACTTCTCCCATATGAGAAACATCAAATAAGCCCACTTTTTCTCTAACTGTTTTGTGTTCTTCAATAATTGATGTATATTGTACAGGCATATGCCAACCTGCAAAATCAACCATTTTTGCATTGAGATTAACGTGTTTTTCGTGTAAAAAAGTTTCTTTAGTCATAAATAAATATCCCCCATAGGTTATATTGTCTTTGTAATGAGGAATATTGTCAATGGTTTATTGAGTTTATTGAAGAAAATTAGAAGGTATGTTCAGATAAAGGTGGAAATAAACAGAAATGACGAATCCTGTTTAAAATGTTTTTTAAGATTATGTGAAGAATCATTTTTAAATGCTTGTTAAAGAGCAAAACATTTGCTATAATAGAAATATTAATGTTTATATTTATAGAGAGGATTAATAAGTGAAAAAGGCTTTTACTTTGGCTGAAGTGTTGGTTACTTTAGGTATAATCGGAGTAGTGTCAGCAATGACAGTACCTACATTAATGCAAAATCATCAACGAAAGACTTACGCTCTTCAAGCTCATAAATTTTATAATGAGATGCAACAAGCTTTATCTATGTTTTTGACAGATAATAATGCTGTAGGTATAAATGAAACCAAATTAAATAATGCAAATTATGATATATCTGTTACTCCTTTTGTAAAAAACTATTTTAAAATTGTACAAGATTGTGGTGCAACACCTCAACCATGTTTTGCAGATGAATATAAGTCATTATCTGGAACTGTAATTGCTGCTGGTCGAGGACAGACATTTAGATGTTTTTCAATTGCGAGTGGTGCAAGTTTTTGTATGGGGACATTCTCTGGAAATGCTGATACTGGAGAGGGTTATATATATGTTGATACAAATGGTAAGAAGGGGCCTAATATTGGTTGTAGGGACTATTGGCGAATGTTTTACTTTTCTGATGCATCTGTAGATGGATGGAAATTAAGTCCTGGTTGTAAAAAAAATGGAGCATTGTGTCCTAATGGTGGATCTGTAGAAAGTCAAAGGAAATACGATTGGGATGAAGGTTGTGCACGTGGTGATGATGATGTTGATGGTATTGGTTATTTAATTGGTAAGGGTTGGGAAATGGATTGGTAAAAAAAAGAAGGTCATTTGACCTTCTTTTTTATAATTCTGCAATTTTTTTGTAAAGTTCTATTTGTTTGTCTGATATGTTTTTAGGAATAACAATTTTAATTTTAGCATTTAAATTGCCGTATCCTCCGCCTTTTTTAGGTAAGCCTAAATCTTTTAATCTTAGAGCTTGTCCTGATGATGTTTTTGGAGGAATTTTAATGCCGATTTTCCCATGAAGTGTTTCTATGTCTTTTTTGCATCCTAAAACTGCTTCTGGAGGTGTAATTTCTATTTCTTTCGTTAAATCTGCACCATTTACTTCGTAATCTTTATCTTTGACATTTATTACAAGATACAAATCACCTTTTCTTCCATAGGAGTCAGATTTTCCTTCTCCTTTAATCCTGATTTTTTGTCCTTCAGTAATATTTGGAGGTAATTTCACTTTTATAGATTTTGGCTCTGATTTAAAACCTGTACCGCCACATTCGCTGCAATATCCACCATTTCCGGAACATTTTGTGCAACGTTCTATGTTGTTAAATTTTACATTTACCGGTTTTTGATCAAATATATCTTTTACTGTAACATTCAAGTTCATTGTAACATCAAGATCTTCAGCTTTAGGTGTTTGTTGTTGGCGTTTTCTTGAAGAAGAAGCTTGTTGTGCTCCTCCAAAATCAAATCCGCCAAAATTCATTCCTTGAGTTCTTGCACCTCCGCCCATCATATCTCCGAATAATGAGCTGAAAAAGTCAGAGAACCCTCCTAAATCTTGACCATTGAAGCTATAACTTTGGTATCCGCCTTGTCCGCCTCCAAAGCCAAATTGTTCAAATCCAGGAGGTGGAGTGTAGTTTTGTCCACCTTGCCAGTTTGCTCCTAAGCTATCATATCTTTGTCTTTTTTGTTTATCTCCAAGAACTTCGTAAGCTTCATTTATATCTTTGAACTTACTTTCAGCCTCTTTGGTTTTATTAACATCGGGGTGATATTTTCTGGCTAGTTTTCTGTAAGCTGATTTAATTTCAGCTTCGGTGGCATCACGTTTAACACCTAATATATCATAATAGTCTTTATATTCCATATTTTACCATCTCCTAAATAATATAATAATATAAAAAAGATGAAAACTTGAAATAATTAATTATTTTTTAAGTATTAAAAAAGACAGAGCTTATTAAACTCTGTCTTTTTTAATTTATCTTAAAAGCGACTACGCTCCTTTTTATTTTTTTTGCCTTAAAAAGTTTATGCAAAAACTTATTTGGCGGGTGGAGCGGTTACGCTCCTAGAACATTAAGCCAGCTTCTCTAGCAGCATCAGCTAAAGCAGCGATACGACCGTGATATAAGAAACCTCCGCGGTCAAATACTACACATTCAATGCCTTTAACTTTAGCTTTTTTAGCGATTGCTTCACCAACGATTTTAGCAGCTTCGATGTTACCACCGTGAGCTAATTTTTCTTTTAATTCTTTATCGTTAGAAGAAGCTGATGCTAAAGTTACATGATTTACGTCATCAATTAATTGAGCATAAATGTGTTTTGTACTTCTATAAACAGCTAATCTTGGGAATTCAGAAGTTCCTGACAATTTAACTCTTATAGATCTGTGTCTTTTTTGAATTTTTGGTTTTCTATTTTCTTGTTTAATCATTGTAATTTCCTTTCATTACTTGCTTTAACGGGCTACTTACATTCACCCTTCACATGCAATTATTAGGCTGCATTAGCCTTATTTTTTACCAGCTTTACCAGCTTTACGTCTGATGTATTCGCCTTCGTATCTAACACCTTTTCCTTTATAAACTTCAGGAGGTCTTTTAGATCTGATGAATGCTGCTACATCACCAACAGTTTGTTTGTTTGTTCCTTTTACTGAAATTTTAGTGTTTGCTTCTACAGAAATTGTGATACCTTCTGGTGGTTCAACAATTACAGGGTGAGAATAGCCTAATGCTAAGTTTAAGTTTTTACCTTCCATATTAGCACGGTAACCAACACCTTGGATTTCTAATTTCTTTTCAAATAATTCTTTAACACCGTGTACAGCGTTAGCAATTAAAGTTCTAGATAATCCGTATAAAGCATCAGTTTCTCTAGATTCACCTACTTTTGAAAGAACAATGTGGTTGTCTTCAATTTTTACTTCAATTTCAGGACGTACTTCAACAACTTCAGTTCCGTGAGGTCCTTTTACAGTAACTGTATGACCTTCTATTTTTACTTCAACCCCTTGTGGGATTTCGATAGGTTTTTTACCAATACGTGACATTTTAATTTTCTCCTTCGGTATATTGTGTACATATTTCGACCTTTTCTACCAATTGTGATCGAAATTTTAAAATATAGAGTTTGTTAGACTAAATCTTTTTGTTCTTAGTCTTTGTTTCTCTATCATTCTAATTAGTAAACGTAGCAAAGAACTTCGCCACCGATGTTTTCTTTTCTAGCTTTTCTGTCTGTTAAAAGACCTTTGCTAGTAGAAACGATAGCAATACCCATACCACCTAATACTTTAGGAAGATTTTTAGCTTTGCTGTAGTTTCTCAAACCTGGTTTAGAAATTCTTTCTAATTTTGTAATGATAGGTTTGTTGTTAGCATCGTATTTTAAAGTAATTTCTAATACTTTAAATTTGCCGTCTTCTTTTACGCTGTAATCAGTAATAAAACCTTCTTCTTTTAAAAGTTTAGCTAATTGAACTTTTAATTTAGAAGATGGCATTGAAACTGATGGGTGTGATACCATATTAGCGTTTCTAATTCTTGTTAGCATATCTGCTATAGGATCTGTCATTGACATAATTTTTTCCCTTTCGAGGACTTACCCACAGTTATAGGCAGTATCCTTTTTAACTATTACACCACTTACTGAATTAATTGTTGCTTTATAAAAAAGCTTATTTCAGCAGTCTGGAACTGTATAACTAAGATATCATGAATAATTTAGATTTACAAGTAAATATTTGAATATGTTAATTATTGTTGCTTATATAAAAAACCAAAAAAGACCGCATCCCTCGGTCCTTTGGTTTTTTATTATATTTATATTTCGCATAAGATAAAGTAAACGTTTTATTTACTTATAATTTAATAAATTTATGCAAAACAAAGTTCTACTATAAACTATTAAAAGTCTAAGTTAAAATACGATATACTTTACTACCAGCTTGCTTTTGTAACGCCCGGAAGTAATCCTTCGTGAGCCATTTTTCTTAAACAAATTCTGCAAAGACCGAAATCTCTGTGGTAACCATGAGGTCTTCCGCAAATGCTGCATCTGTTATGAAGTCTTACTGCAGGGTATTTACCAGCTGCAACAAGTTTTTCGCGTCTTAGTTCTTTGTTTATCATCGCTTTTTTAGCCATGAATTTCTCCTTTTTTTATTTTGTTTGTTGTTGTATAACCCGATTAGCGGGAGGAGCGTCAACGCTCCTATTTGTTCATCCCTTTAAAAGGCATTCCCAATAATTTTAGTAATTCACGAGCTTCTTCATCAGTTTCAGCTGTAGTGATTACAGATACGTTCATACCTTTTACTAAATCAACTTCTTCATAAGTAATTTCTGGGAATAATGCTTGTTCTTTCAAACCTAAAGTATAGTTTCCACGACCGTCAAAACTTTTTGGAGAGATACCTCTGAAGTCACGAATACGAGGCAATACTACACAAATAAGTTTTTGTAAGAAGTCATACATTCTTTCGCCACGCAATGTAACCATTGCACCAACTGGCATTCCTTCTCTTAACTTATAAGATGCGATTGATTTTTTAGCTTTTGTAACTACGCATTTTTGACCAGCTATTTTAGTCAATTGAGCTTCAATTGCTTCTGCAATTTTAGAGTTGTGAGAAGCTTCTCCAACACCCATATTCAAAACAATTTTATGAAGCTTTGGTATTTGGTTAATATTTTTATATCCGAATTTTTCCTTTAATGCAGGAATTACTTCTTCTTGATATTTTGCTTTTAAACTTCTAGTTTTTGTTGTCATTTTCGTATTTCCTTAATTCTACGATGCAATAATATTATACAATAAACATGTAAATATTATAATTTTGCATCTAATTGTTCACCACATTTTTTACAAACACGAACTTTTTTGCCGTCAACGACTTCGTGTTTGATCCTTGTCGGTTTTTCGCAAGCAGGGCAAATAACCATTACGTTAGAAGCATCTACAGGAGCTTCTACTTTGATTAAACCGCCTTGTATTCCTGCCATTGGTTGAGGTTTTTGAGCTTTTGTAGCCATATTTAAACCTTCAACAGTAACAGTGCCTTCAGTAACGTTAACTTTTTTAATGTTACCTGATTTGCCTTTATCTTTGCCTGCAATAATCATTACTCTGTCAGTATTTTTTACATGCAATTTTTTCTTTGTCATTTTATTATTCCTTTATATTTTATTGGATTATCTTTCTTGCACTAGATAACTTCCGGTGCAAGAGAAACGATTTTCATGTAACCTTTATCTCTTAATTCACGAGCTACAGGTCCGAAAACACGTGTTCCACGTGGGTTGCCATCTTTGTTGATGATAACTGCTGCGTTTTCGTCAAATCTGATAACTGATCCGTCTGCACGTTTGATATCAGCTTTTGTTCTAACTACAACAGCTCTAACAACTTCAGATTTTTTTACAGGCATATTTGGGTTTGCATCTTTTACTGCTGCTACGATTTCATCGCCAACTGCAGCAAATTTTTTGTTTGAACTTCCCATTACGCGAATGCATAAAAGTTCTTTTGCACCTGTATTATCTGCTACTTCTAGTCTAGTTTCTTGTTGTATCATTTTTATTTTCCTTTATTTTTAAAGAATGTTTTACTGTTTCGTCCTCTCATTACGCTAAGGTAATGTTGACTAATAGATATTACTATCTAGCTTTTTCAACTACTTCAGCTAATGTCCAACGTTTGTCGCCAGAGATAGGTCTTGATTCTACAATTCTAACGATATCGCCTTCATTGCAAATGTTACCTTCATCATGAGCTTTGTAGTTTTTATTTGATTCAATAATTTTTTTGTATTTTGGATGTGGTTCATAATCTGCTACTTTAACTACGATTGTTTTATCCATTTTGTTGCTGATTACTACACCTTGTTTTTCTTTCTTAGGCATGTTGTACCTCTTTTTCTTTTATTACAGTTTTTGCTTGAGCTATCAATCTTTTTGTTTTAGAAATCAACGCTGTGTTTTCTAATTTGTGAGTTGAAAGTTGTAATTTGTAGTTGAACAAATCTTTTTTCCAATCAACTATTGCACTTTGCAGCTCTTCTACTGTTTTTTCGCGCATTTCTTCTAATTTCATTGTTATTTCCTTTATTAGTTTTAGCGTGATTACGCTTCTAACTTAGCTTTTTCTACTACTTTTACTTTGATAGGCAGTTTTTGAGCAGCCAATTCTAATGCGTGAACTGCAACACTTCTGTCGAAATAGTCAAGTTCAAATAGAATTCTGTTCGGTTTAACAACTGCTACCCAATATTCCAAGTTACCTTTACCTGAACCCATACGAGTTTCAGCAGGTTTTGCAGTAATTGGTTTATCTGGGAATATTTTAATCCAAACGTTACCGCCACGTTTGATTTCACGAGTCATTGCACGACGTGCAGCCTCGATTTGTCTGCTGGTAATCCAACCAGGTTCAACAGCTTGAAGTGCATATCCACCAAATTCTAATTTTGTTCCTCTGGTTTCTGTACCTTTCATTCTGCCTTTCATCATTTTGCGGTATTTAGTTTTTTTAGGCTGTAACATTTTATTTTACTCCATTTAGTTTTTTCTTACTATTTATAACTCGCGGTTATGCTTCTTCTGTAGATGCGATTCTACGTCTTGGACGTCTTCCGCCTTTTTCAGAACCTTCTTTACCGCTTTTTGCTTTGATGTTTTGGTCAGCTTTTTCGCCAGGCATTAAGTTGCCTTTGAAAATCCAAACTTTAACACCGATTTTACCCATAATAGTATCAGCTTCTGTGAATCCGTAATCAACATCAGCACGAAGTGTTTGAAGAGGAATTCTTCCTTCTTTTGCCCATTCAGAACGAGCAATTTCAGCTCCGCCTAAACGTCCTGATACCATAACTTTAATACCTTGAGCGCCAGCTCTCATTGTACGTTGCATTGCTTGTTTCATTGCACGTCTGAAAGCTACACGTTTTTCTAATTGTTGAGCAATTGCTTCTGCTACAAGTTGTGCATCTGCATCAATTCTTGCAACTTCTACAACGTTGATGATTACAGGTTTGCCGATGTATTTTGATACTTCTTTTTTCAAGTCTTCAATACCTTGACCACCACGGCCAACAACAATACCAGGTTTTGCTGTTACAACAGTTACTGTTGTGTTTTGGGCTTTTCTAGCGATTAAAATCTTAGAAACACCTGCAGCATAAAGTTTTTTCTTAATAAATTTTCTTATTTTAGCGTCTTCTGCTACGAATGCACCATAATCTTTTACCTTAGCAAACCATGTGCTTACCCAAGGTTGAATTATGCCGATTCTAAATCCTTTTGGATGTGTTTTTTGTCCCATTTTATTTACCTTTTGTTATTACTACTACTTGATATCACTAACTTTTAATGTTAAGTGAGAAGTGCGTTTTAGTCTTTTATACATACGACCTTGCGCTCTTGTTCTTGCTCTTTTATATGTAACGCTTTCATCTGCAAAGATTTCAGAAACCTTTAAAGATTCAGCACCTACGCCATATTTTTCTTGTGCATTTGCAACTGCTGCTTTCAAGTTCTTTTCAACTACTCTAGCGGCAAAATAAGGCATAAAACGCAACATATCTTGAGCTTCAACGACAGATTTTCCTCTTACTTCGTTGATTACTCTACGAAGTTTTCTAGCTGTCATTTTAATATCTGTTTGTCTTGCTTTAGCTTCCATTTTTTTATTTCCTTATTCTTTTAATTGCGTTACTTACGTTTAGCAGTCTTGTCAGAGCCTGCGTGTCCTTTGAATAATCTTGTTGGTGCAAACTCACCTAATTTGTGTCCGATCATTTGTTCTGTTACATAAACAGGTACATGAGTTTTTCCGTTGTGAACCGCGATTGTGTGTCCTAACATATCAGGTACAATCATGGATGCTCTTGACCAAGTTTTTATAACTTTTTTCTCAGAGTTTGCATTCATTTTTGCGATTTTATTTTGTAGAGCTTCTTCTACATATGGACCTTTTTTTAATGAACGTGCCATTAATATTTTCTCCTTATTGGTTCAAAGGCCTCTGGGGCATTAAGCCCCATTGCCTATTTATTAGTTATTTCTTATTTTTTTCTTCTTCTAACGATTAGTTTATCAGAAGCTTTTCCTGATTTTCTAGTCTTATGACCAAGAGCTGGTTTACCCCAAGGTGTTTTTGGGTGTCCGCCTGGACCTGTTTTACCTTCACCACCACCGTGTGGGTGATCGCAAGGGTTCATTGTAACACCACGTACTGTTGGTCTGATACCTAAGTAACGTTTTCTACCAGCTTTACCGATAGATAAGTTTTTGAATTCAGCATTACCTAAAGTACCGATTGTAGCCATACATTCTTTTCTTACCATTCTCATTTCTGATGATGGAAGTTTGATTGTAACGTAGTTACCTTCTTTAGCCATAACTTGAGCTGCATTACCTGCAGATCTTACCATAACGCCGCCACGACCAGGTGTAAGTTCAATGTTATGAACTATTGTACCTAACGGAATTAATTCAAGCGGAAGTGCGTTACCTGTTTGTACAGGAGCTTCAGGACCGCTTACAATTACATCGCCTACGTTTAGTCCTTCTGGTGTTAAAATATATCTTTTTTCACCATCTGCGTAGAATACTAATGAAATTCTAACGTTTCTGTTTGGATCGTATTCAATAGTTTTTACTGTTGCTGGTACGCCAAATTTTTCACGTTTGAAATCTATGATACGGTATGTTCTTTTTACACCGCCGCCTTTGTGACGACATGTAATTCTACCTGTATTATTTCTTCCTGCTGTTTTTTTCAATGATTTTAACAATGATTTTTCAGGAGTTGTGCAAGTGATTTCTTGATAATCACTTTTTGTCATCCCTCTTTGGCCTGGAGATGTAGGGTTTATTTTTCTAATTGCCATTTTTATTTTTCTCCTTTGGTTGGCTTTGTGTCATTTCTCAGGACATACGCCTTACGCCCTGTTTTATTATGCTCCGATTAATTCTTCAATCGGATCGCCTTCGATTGTTACGATGGCTTTTTTAGAAGAATCAGTTCTACCGAATTTGTATCCCATTCTTTTTTCGTGAGATGGCATGTAAACTGTTCTTACTTTTTTAACTTTTCTTCCAGGAAAAGCTAATTCTACAGCTTGTGCAATTTCAACTTTTGTAGCATCTTTTACTACTTCAAAAGTGTATTGACCTAGAGTTGTAGCACCTACAGACTTTTCAGTAATGATAGGTTTTTTAATTACATCATATAATTTTTCCGTATTTGTTCTTGCTTTACTCATTATTGTAGCCTTTCTGTTATATCGTTAACAGCAGATTCGGTAATTACAACAGAATCAGCTTCCAGTAAATCTTTTACGTTAAGGTTTGAAGGTAAAATAATTTTTACGCTTGGGATGTTTCTAGCTGATAATTCTAAGTTTTTGTTTTCTTCAGCTTTTACATCTGCAACGATTAAAATTTTACCAGTTACGTTTAATGATTTTAATGCACTAACCATTAATTTTGTTTTTGGTTCAGTGATTGCAGAAAAATCTTTTACTACAACCATTTGTTCGCTTCTAGCTGACAATGCTGATTTAATAGCTAATTGTCTAGCTTTTTGAGGCATGTTGAATGCATAACTTCTTGGTTTTGGTCCAAAGATTACGCCACCGCCTGCAAATAATGGAGAACGAAGAGAACCAGCTCTTGCTCTACCTGTACCTTTTTGTTTCCAAGGTTTTTTACCGCCGCCAGATACTTCAGCTCTTGTTTTAGCACAAGCTGAACCTTGACGAGCATTGTTTAATTGTCTTCTTAATGCTAAGTGCATTACATGTAAATTAGGTTCTACACCGAATACATTTTCGTTCAATGTAATTTCGCCTAATTTTTCTCCGTTTGTACTTAATATTTCTTTTGACATTTTTTATTTTTCCTTTGCTTTCCGCTTACCCCTTTCGGTTTCCCGTTTTATATGGTAAGAGCGGGTTAATATTATATTACTTTTTTGAGTTTAGTTCCATTTTGTTCTTGTAGGAACGATTGTTACTAATCTGCCTTCGCATCCTGGTACTGAACCTTTTACTAATACTAAGCTGTTAGCTGCATCTACTTTAACTAATTTTAATTTAGTAATAGTAACTCTTTCATTTCCCATGTTACCAGCCATTCTTTTGCCTTTGATAACACGTGATGGAGTTGTACCTGCACCAATTGAACCTGGTTCTCTGTGGTTTTTAGAACCGTGTCCCATAGGTCCTCTTGAGAAGTTCCATCTTTTTACTGTACCTTGGAATCCTTTACCAATTGATTTTCCTGTTACGTCTACTTTTTCAACGTTGTCTAAAACTGATAATTCAATTTTATCGCCAACTTTGTAGTCTTGTGGATTATCAATTCTGAATTCTTGAAGGTGTCTGAAGTTTTCCAAGTTATTTTTCTTGAAGTGGCCAATTTCAGCTTTTGTTAAGTGTTTTTCTTTTGCTGCAATTGTACCAACTTGAATTGCGTTGTAGCCATCAGTTTCAACTGTTTTTACTTGAGTAACAACAATTGGATCAACTTTGATTACTGTTACAGGAATAGCCAAACCTTGTTCATCGAAGATTTGTGTCATTCCAAGTTTTTTTCCTATTACACCTAGTGTCATATTCTACCTTTCTTGCTCACCCTACTTGGTGCAGACATTATTCTGCCCCTGTTTCGGGATTGCATTTTCTCTTGCGAGCGCTACGTCTTGCTAATCTTTACCTAATTTGAGGGCTTTCACCTCTACAACCTCTCGGCTGTCCCGTTGTGGAATTGTTATTCCAAACGGTCGCAGTTCACATTACAATGCATAATGCTTATTTAGTTTTCAAAAAGTTAATTATAATTTAACTTCAATATCTACGCCAGCCGGTAGATCTAATCTGCCTAATTCTTCAACTGTTTGTTGAGTAGGTTCGTATATATCGATAATACGTTTATGTGTTCTCATTTCGAAATGTTCACGAGATTTTTTATCTACGTGAGGTGAACGTAATACGCAATATATACGTCTTTTTGTAGGTAAAGGAATAGGACCAGCTACTTTAGCGTCAGTTCTTTTTGCTGTTTCTACGATTTTGTCTGAAGATACGTCAATTAATTTATGATCGTATGCTTTTAAACAAACTCTGATTCTTTGTCTTTGTGTGCTTGCCATTTGCATTCCTTTTTCTTTTTTTATCTATTACACTGCTTGAAATCGCTATTCAACAAATATTTCGGATATTAGTAAATACATTAATTCCAAGCATATCAATGTTAAAACAAACAAAATCCCCTGTCAACAATGGAAATAGAAAAATGTATAGATTTGTAAATTAAAGTTTTTCACGTAAAAAAAATTGACCAATTAGGTCAATTTTTTTAGAAAATAATTTATAAAAATAATTTATTCTTCATCATCGTCGTCATCGTCTTTATTATTATCAGATTCTTCCTCGTCATCATCAACGTAATCCGCATCATCTTCATCTTCGGAATTTTCTTTTAAGTCTTCATTTAGAATTTTTTCTTCTTCTGTAACTTCTTCATTTTCTTCAGATTCTTTTTGTTTGTCTTCTGCTTCTAATGCGGCTTTTATTTCATCTTCATCTTTTGCTCTGATAACTGGAATGGATAACATTAATGCTACTTGATCGCCGTCTTGTTCAAGATTTAGCTCAAGGGCATCTTTATCCATTTCTACATATTTTGATAAAAGATCTACCATTTCACGTCTCATACGTTCCATTAATTCAGGAGTTAGATTGGTTCTATCTTGCATTAAGACAACTCTTAATCTATTGCAAGCTGTCTCTTTTGCTGATTCAGTTTCTTGCTCAATATCTGTTTGACGGAAGAAGCCTATGACTTTGTTGTATAAATTTTGCAATATCATTTTCTTACTTCTCCTTTCCCATTAGTCCAGAGAAGAACTTTTTCATTTTTGCCATTACACCTTGAGGTTCTTCCAAATTTAAGAATGGTACATCTTCGCCGATGATTCTTCTTGCAACATTGTTATAAGCTTTACCTGCTAAAGATTTTTCATCATTAACAATAGGTTCTCCTTTGTTTGTTGATGTAATAATTCCTGTATCTTCTGGAATTATACCGATTAAATCTGCTGATAAAATTTCAACAACATCTTCTACGCTCATCATATCATTTGATTTGATAAGATTTGGACGAACTCTGTTTAGTAACAATTTATATGATTTGATTTCTTCTTTTGCTTCTAAAAGTCCTATGATTCTATCTGCATCACGAACAGCTGACATTTCAGGTGTTGTTACAACAATTGCTTCTGATGCACCAGCTACGGCATTTTGGAACCCTTGTTCAATGCCTGCAGGACAGTCAACTAAGATAAAATCAAAATCTTGTTTTAATTTATCACATATATCTTTCAATTGTTCTTCTGTAACTGCTGTTTTATCTCTAGTTTGTGCTGCGGCTAAAAGACATAAGTTTGGATTTTTTTTGTCTTTTACTAATGCTTGTTTTAATTTGCAGCGTTCTTCAACTACATCTACAATTGTATAAACTATTCTGTTTTCCAGTCCGAGTAATAAATCTAAGTTTCTTAATCCCAAATCGGTGTCAATCATAACGACTTTTTTACCAGCTTTTGCAAGAGCTGTACCTATGTTGGCATTTGTTGTCGTTTTACCTACACCACCCTTTCCGGATGTTATTACGATAACTCTACCGCTCATGATTTCTCCTTTTTATGATTCGTGTATTTTATGTATTAAAATTTGTTTTTTGTATATACAAGCTTCTTCTGGAATAAATGTATCTGTTTTTTGTATATACGGAATGTTTATATTATCAGGGCGTCTTGCGAATGTATCTGCTATTCTTAACTGAATTGCATTCATTTTAAGAGCTCTAATTTTTGCATATTGGTTTCCAGCAGATCCAGCATGAGCTATTCCTCCAAGAATACCCCAAACTGTAATATCGCCTTTGGCAATAATTTCAGATCCTGGGTTTGCATCTCCAATTATGACAATATTTCCATCTGATGTTATGCTTTGTCCTGAACGTAATGTTCTTTGAATATATAAGGTTGGAAGTTTTTCTGTTTCTCTTAGTGATTTTCTTAAATCGTCAAGATTATAATCGATATCTTCTATATCTTCCCCTTCTATTTTGTTTGCATTTTCTAATTCTTTATTAAAATCATTTAGTTCTTCAGTGGTTGAATTAAATTCAGTGGTTTCTATTGTATCATATGTATTTGCGGCTATTTCTTGAATATTATTTTCTTTTTCTTCTAATTCTTCTTGATGTTCAGTGTTTTCAATAGTTTCAACTTGTTTTTCTTGCTTTTCATCAGAACTTTGAATTGGAGCTTCTGTTTCTAGAGATGTATTATTTTGTAATTTTTGTAATCCTTTTTCTTGTGCAAAAGTTTTTATTTCAGTATTTTCATCTCCGAAAATTTTATCTAATGCTTTTTCAAGTTCTTTATTTACTTTTTCTTGATCGGCATTGAATTCAGGCATTGGAACTTTATTTTCTAAAACAGAAACTTTTATGTCTAGTTCTTCTGCTGACTTTACTGTAGAGGATGAACTTGTTGTAATAAATTCAATTTCTGAGTTCATAGACTCAACTAATGCTTTAATACTTGTAAGTTCTGTTGTTGTTAAATCAACATTCCCTAATTTAAGGCAAACTTTTTTGCTTTGTGCATCAGGTAAATCTAATATTCTGCTTAATTCATAAATAATTTCTGATGTTTTATGAGCATTGCTGACATCAACTATAAAACCGTTTTCAATATATCCCTTATCCATTTTTGAACCTTTCCGCAAATACGACTTTATTTCATGAATGTACATGAAACATTTTGGAACATCAATGGATTATTTAGAATTGTAATGTTTATTTTAGGAAATTATGAAAAGATGGATTCGTTAATATGTTTTTTAGAAAGGTGTAATTCTAAATCTTTTTTAGTTATTACTCCATCTTGATTTTGGTCAAGACCTTTATTTTGTTTATAAAAATCTTCACCATTTCTGCATAAAACATCTTGATTAGCTCTGCCAGGGAGGAAAGTTATTGCATATAGATCTCCTGCAGATAATCTTGCGTTTGGTGAAAATGAATAGCTTTTTGCGATTGTTAAATATTTCTCAACTAAATCTAACTGTTCCATTGGTGACATTTGAGCTATTTTTTCTTTTGTTAAATTAAGTCCGAATTTTTGATTTAATTCTGAGATTGAAGCATTTGTGAATTGTATTAATCC
This sequence comes from uncultured Clostridium sp., assembly GCA_958449715.1. GTDB lineage: Bacteria > Cyanobacteriota > Vampirovibrionia > Gastranaerophilales > Gastranaerophilaceae > Stercorousia. The sequence goes on from CAUDIU010000009.1 coordinate 21,022, forward strand.
TACTGCGGTTGTTCCATTCCAAGCATTTGTTCTAATACCAGATTCACTATTCATTAGTGCTAATAAATCTTTGTAATCACAGTTTAATTTGTTAGCTATTTGTTTTACTCTGTTAAGAAAATTGATATCTAACTTGTTTGGATTATTAAAGTTTCTATCAATTTCTATTGGGACTGTATTACTATTAATATTTATATTATTTGATCTTGTTCCATTATTGCTTTTTTGATAATTATTTGTTTCTTTATTTTTTGTAGTTAAGAAATTGAGATTGTTATTTTTTGTGTATTCAACTAATTTCCCAGTGTAGTTATTAAAAGTGTTGAGTTGAGAAAATAAAGAAGGAATACTATAATTATATAATGGTGGAGTAAATGTCGGCATTATATAATTATTTGTCATTGCAAATATATTATTATATGGGTTAAACAATGGCATAGAAAATTGCGGCATAAATGAAAAAGTATTCATTTGTGGAAAAGAATAATTAAATAAAGAGTTAAATATGCCAAATCTAAAGCCTGAGCTAAAGGCGTTACAACCACAGCCTCCCCAATAAGGCATTGGCATAAAACTATTTATATAAAAATTGTTAAATCCCCAATTGTAAATGCTCATTTTTATTCCTATAAATTCCCCGTATATATATAAAGTATATTTATTGTTAATTATTGTTATATTTTTATTTCATGTTAAATTTTGTTAATAAAAAACGACTATTAACTAATGTAAAAATTTTTTTTTATTATATGATATATTCTAGGGACAGAGAATAATATGATTTTTAATGAAACAAAAACCCATGAAATTACGGTAGACGTAGTTATTGTAACTATGAAAAATAATGCACTTCAGGTATTGCTTGTAAAAAGAGCAAATGAACCATTTAAAGATAAATGGGCAATTCCTGGAGGGTATGTAAGGTTGTCTGAAAATCTTGATCAAGCGGCATTGAGAGTTTTAAAAGAACGTACAAATGTAGATAATATCTATTTGGAACAGCTTTATACTTTTGGAGATCCGCTTCGTCACCCTAATGCTAGAGTTATTACATGTGCATATTTTGCTCTTGTTAGGGCTGAAGATATTCAGATTGTAACAACTCCTGAATTGGGTTGGCATAAAATTTCAGATTTGCCACCTTTAGCATTTGACCATAAAGAAATTATTGAATATTCTCTAAAAAGGACTCGTGAAAGATTAGAATTATGTCCTGTTGCATATCAGTTATTGAATGAAAAATTTACCCTTACAGAAATGCAAAGAGCATATGAATTGATAATGGGTAAAAGTTTAGATAAACGTAATTTTAGAAAAAAAGCTCTTTCTACTGACGGTTTGATTGAATTAGATGAATTTACCAAGTCATCATCAAAAAGACCGGCAAGATTGTATACTTTTGAAAATATTAAGTTGAATTCAAAAAGAGCCCACTTTATTTCTAAGAAAAAGGAGAAAAAATAATGTTATTAAATTTTGTTTGGGCTGTACAAATACTTTCAGCTTTGTTATTAATAATTTTAATATTGTTACATTCACCTAAAGGCGATGGAATCGCAGGGATTGGCGGAGCATCTCATGTATTTGCATCTCAAAAGAGTGCAGAAAAAGGATTGAATAAATTAACAGGTATTGTTGCTGCGATATTTATTGTTTGCACTTTTCTTTTAGGTTTTGGAATAATTAAATAGTGATGTAAGAATATGGGTGAAGATATTTTTTCACGTAATAAACTTTTTTGGGGAGAAGATAATCAATATCTTCTCTCTTTAAAACATGTTGCAGTTTTCGGCTTAGGTGGTGTCGGTGGCTTTTGTGCAGAGGCTCTTGTAAGAGCGGGTATTGGTGAATTATCAATAATTGATTTTGACGATGTGTCTTTAACAAATATTAATCGTCAATTAGTTGCTTTGCATTCAACTGTTGGGCAAAATAAAGCAAAACTTTTTGAAAATAGATTAAAGGATATTAACCCTGAGTTGAAAATAAATGTAATTGATGATTTCTATACAGGAGATTTTGATTTTTCTCATTTAGATTATGTTGCTGATGCGATAGATACAATGAGATCAAAAATTGAACTTTTAGAAACTTCTATTAAAAAGAATATTCCAGTAATAAGCTCAATGGGTGCAGGAAATAGAATTGATCCTACTAAGTTATATATTTCTGATATTTCTGAAATAGAAAATAAAAATGCACCATTTGTTTCAAATATTATTTATCAGTTAAAAAAGCGAGGCATAGAAAAAGGTATTACAGTTGTTGCAAGTAGAGAAAAACCTTATGTTCAAGAAAAATTGTCTGCGACTGAAAAAATTATAACAAAAAGCGGTGAAAATATTGAATTTACAAAAATTACTCCATCATCAACTCCGTTTGTCGCAAGTTGTGCTGGAATATTTATGGCATCATATATTGTGCAAAGTTTTTTAAAGGAGTATAAATCATGAATATATTAGTAACTGGAGCTTCAAAAGGTATAGGAAATGCTATAGCACACGAACTTCAAAATATTGGAGAAGTGTATGTTACCGGTAGAAATGAACAAGCTCTTGCAGCGTGTAATGCAAAAGGCTTTTGTATATGCGATTTATCAAAAGATGTAAATAACCTCGCAAATTTTATAATAGAAAAAAATATAGATGTTTTAATAAATAATGCTGGAGAATATATATATGCAGGATTGGAAACTATGAATATTGCTGATATTCAAAGATTATATCAAACAAATCTTATAGCTCCTGCTTATCTTATCTCAAAAGCTATTCCTCATATGAAAGATCAAATGTGGGGGAGAATTATAAATATTGGGTCTATTTCAGGTGTAATGGGTGAGGCTTTTGCAAGTATTTATTCTTCTTCAAAAGCAGGACTTATTGGTCTTACAAAAGGTCTTGCTCTTGAATTAGCTGAATATAATATTACCGTAAATACCATAAATCCGGGTTGGGTCGAAACAGATCTTGGAATGGCATCGATTGAAGATAGTGAATTTTCAAAAGAAGAAATTATTGATACAATTCCACAAAAACGTTTTGTAAAACCTGAAGAGGTCGCAAAACTTTGTAAATATTTGATTTCTGAAGATGCAAAAGGAATTACAGGTCAATCAATAAATCTTTGTGCAGGACTAAGTGTTGGAATATGATAAATAAAGAAATTAAAAAATATATTGAAACTATGATTATTCCTAAATATGCAGATTTTGATAAGGGACATAATCTTGAACATGTGAAAACAGTTATTGAGGAAAGTTTAAATTTAGCAAAAAGTTGCGGTGTAAACCTTGACTATGCTTATGTAATAGCAGCTTATCATGATTTAGGATTGAGTGATGGTAGAGAATTTCATCATATTGCTTCTGGTAAAATCTTAGAGGCTGATATGACCTTGCGACAATGGTTTTCACCTGATGAAATAAAATTGATGAAAGAGGCAGTCGAAGATCATAGAGCTTCTTCTAAAAATCCTCCGAGAAGTATTTACGGGAAAATAGTTGCAGAAGCAGATAGGGATATTAATCCTCTGAAAATAATTAAACGAACAATTCAATATTCAATAGCTCATTCTCCATCTCCTGATAAGGAACATCATTGGAATAATCTTTTAAACCATATGGCTGAAAAATATGCAGAAGGCGGTTATATGAAATTGTGGTTTGAAAATTCAAAAAATTCTGAACGATTAAAAGAATTAAGAAAAATAATTGCAAATCAAAATAACTTAAGAAATATATTTCTTAAGTTATATGATGAAGAATTAATAATTCAAAAATAAAGCTAAATTTATTTTATCTTTTTAGAACTAAAAGTTTTTTGATATGAGTTTATAACATAATTCTCTGCAACTTTAGTATATTTATTATATAAATCAGCTTCTTCATTTCCGTGTGTAGAAAGATACATAAATTGATTTTTTGAGTTAACTCCTTTTACTTTATCAATTAGCTTTTGTACACCTTTAGGTATAATATTGCTGATTATAAAAGCAGGGTGTGTTGATTTATTTTTTGAACTTTTTAGTTGGATATAATCTATATCTGCATTATATTTTTTCCCAAATTTTTTTAATGCATTTGAAGTTTCAATTGTTTTTTTTACCATTTCAGGTAAATCACTTCTATAATTTAATCCTTGAAATGTTTGGGGTGTTTGTACGTTTACTACTTTCATTTTTAGCCTTTCTTTCTATTTAATTAAATCTACTATATATTTAGGGGTAATTTTTAAACATTCTAAATTTTCACAAGTTGTCTGTCTATGTTCCCACAAGCAAGGTTTTATAGGACAATTATCCTTTGCTTTAATTGGTATTACAATATCAGATTGTGGAATTAATTTTTTGTCATTAGTTGGGCCGAAAATAACATAAGTTTTAGTTTTCATAGCAACTGCGATATGCAAAGGAGCAGAATCTGAACAGATAAATTGTTCCGCTTTTCCTATCAGTTCCGCTAAATCTTTTAAACTTTTTGTTTTTCCATAGAAATCTTCAAAATTTTTATTTTTTGTTTTATTTCTAATAGTTTCAATTACTTCATTATCATCAGGGCCACCAGCCAGAATGACGTGTTTCCCTTTTTCTAAAAGAAGATCTACGGTTTCTGCCCAAGTTTCTGCAGAAATTGTTTTGATCATTCCTTTTTGCACGCTCATTTTGCTAACTCCAGGGTGAATTAGTACAGAATTAGGAATTTTTTCTTGAGCAGAAACATTGATTTCCGGCAATTCTGTTTTGTGGTTTGTAATTGGAGTTATTAAATCATGATACATTGCACAAGCATATTGATTTTTATTAAGAGGTACAGCTTTTGTAAGTAATACTTTACTTAACTTACCTGTATCATATCCGTATCTCTTTTTAATGCCCATTAGTGTCAAAAGTATACTGATTAATTTATTCCCACCAGATGAAATTACCATGTCAAAGTGGTTTTTACGAGCTAAAAATACGAGTTTCAAAAGTTCCGTATATTTATTTTTTCCTTTTACATCGATTAGGAATAAATCATCAATTACATCAGTTAAATCTTTAACGCTTTTACTTCTTGGCTCAAGTGCAAGAGTAATTTTTGCGTTAGGAAATTCTTTTTTTAAAGATATTAGAGTTGGCAGGAAAAATATTTCATCACCAATTCCACCAAAATTTATAGCTAAAATATTCATATTTTGATTATACAATAAAAATATTTGTAGTAGTATATTTGTATGGTAAATAAAGTTACGACTGCTGCAGTAATAGGTCTTGATGCATATAAGGTATCTGTAGAAACAGATGTTTTAAATTCTTTACCAGCTTTTTTAATAGTCGGTTTACCTGATGCTGCAATAAATGAAGCTAGAGATAGAGTAAGGTCTGCAATTAAAAATTCAGGATTTACATTCCCTGCCAAAAAAGTTGTGATAAATCTTGCTCCTGCAGATTTGAAAAAGGAAGGCTCAAACTTTGATCTTCCAATAGCAATAGGTCTTTTAACAGAGGAAGGAGTATTAGACGAGGAAAAAATTAAAGATTATGCATTTATTGGCGAGTTATCTCTTGATGGAACTTTAAGAGGTGTAAGTGGAGTTTTGCCTTTGATTTTAGGATTAAAAAAATCTGGAATAAAAAATGTATTTGTTCCAAAAGTTAATGAAATAGAAGCTGCACTTGCTGGTGATATAAATATTTATGGAGCAGAATGTCTTGCTGATGTCGTAAATCATTTTGTAGAAAACAAAATTAATCCAACATTAGTGGATGTAAAAGAATATCTTTCTGCTGGAATAAACCAAGATTATTTGTATGATTTCAAAGATGTAAAAGGGCAGCAAAAGGCGAAAAGGGCATTAGAAATTGCCGCAGCTGGCGGACATAATATTTTAATGGTGGGAACACCTGGTTCAGGAAAAACTCTTATGGCAAAATGTTTTGCGTCAATTTTACCTCCGTTAGAATTATCAGAAGCACTTGAACTGACGAAAATTTATAGTATTTGCGGGCTTTTATCTCCTGATCAACCATTAATGACTCAAAGACCATTTAGAGCTGTTCATCATACAGCATCTGCAAATGGTATAATTGGTGGAGGTACAACCCCAAAACCAGGAGAAATTACTCTTGCACATCGTGGAGTCCTTTTTTTAGATGAAATGGTGGAATTTCCTAGAAATGTATTAGAAGTTTTACGCCAGCCTCTAGAAGATGGTGAAATTGTTATATCAAGAGCAAAATATTCGATAAAATATCCAGCAAAATTCATTTTGCTTGGGGCTATGAATCCTTGTCCTTGCGGTTATTTAGGCGATAAAGAAAAACAATGTACCTGCTCTGAATTTCAGATTAACCGTTATCAATCAAAGCTTTCAGGTCCATTATTAGATAGAATTGATTTACAAGTTGAAGTGCCTCGTCTGACATCTGAAGAATTGTTGAATGCAAAACCTGCGTCAGAATCATCTTCTGATATTCGTAGAAGAGTTATAAATGCTCGTAAAATTCAAGCAGAGCGTTATAAAAATGATGGTATTCTTACAAATTCTGAATTGACATCGAAATTAATTAAGAAATATTGCCAAATAGATGATGCAAGTGCAGAAATGTTAAAAGTTGCTGCAGTAAAATACCAGCTTTCAGGAAGGTGTTATGACAGAATTTTAAAACTTGCAAGAACTATTGCAGATTTAGAAAGTAGCGAAGTTATAACTCAAAATCATATTATGCAAGCTATCCAGTATCGAATGTTAAATTAATAATAAATGTTTAAGGAATGCATTCCCAGTATCGTTTGTGTTCATCCCAAGGACAAATATCATTTACCGCATAATATGTACACCCAAATCCGTTATGAACATTTGAAGAATTAATATCACAGTGTTGGATGTTTTTATTAGGAGTTAATTTGTCACTATTTTTATCGAAGAAAAAAATGAAAACATCATATCCTGCTCTATTTGGACCTTTTTTTCCATTAATATCGACAGTATATGAATTATTCCATTGTGAAGCAATTACGTTTCCTACAAAATAAATCGTTCCGTCTCTATCTATAATTGCATTTTCTTGAAACATATTTGCAGTGTGTAATGTTGATTTATTATTTAGTGTTCTATATATAGAATTTAAAGAGCTGTTAGTTTTGTCAAAGCACTTGTTTGATTCTATATTTTGTATTGATCCACAAAAATCTGGAGCTTGTAGTTCTTTAAAGAAACTATTAAAATGTTCTCGTCGTAATTCAATAGTTGGGTTATCTGTTACAAAGGTATTGTATACGCTATCATATTCTATGTGCAATTTGTTATGAATATTATTTATTACGGAATATGCTTTTTTAAGTTTTACTTCTAAAACTTTTTTTTGATATTTATTGATCAATGCAGGCATAGTAAGTGCAGCTACAACTCCGATGATCCCGAGTGTAATTAAAACTTCTGCTAAAGTAAATCCCTTTATCCCCTTATGCCAAGCGACCTTCGCGGGGGGGGGGCAACCCTTAACGCTTTGAAATTCATAATTTCAGCCTCCTTTTTTTCTTAATTATTTCATATTTTTATATTAATGTCAATGTTTAACCTGTCAGGTTAAAAAATCCAGCAAGTAAGCCAACTAATGCTGATACTCCTAAATAAAATAGCGGATCTCGTTTTTCCGTAATACTTGCGATAAATAATCCGACAAGAAGAATCATTCCACATATATTTATATTATTTATAAACATATCAACACCAACTGCAGCTAAAAGTCCACAACCTGCTGGTTTTAATGTGTATATAACTGATTTTACATACTTATTATGCCTGAATTGTTCCAAAAGTTTTGAAATAATAATTATTATAATTAAGGAAGGTAAAATTACTGCAGTTGTTGCAATTAATGCCCCTTGAATTCCTGCAGTAGAAAAACCTGCGAATGTTGCAACATTTACACCAACAGGACCTGGAGTAATTGATGATACTGCAATCATATCGGATAATTGTTTAGTTGTGTACCATTTTTGAACATCAGCTATATGGTATAAAAATGGTAAAGTTGCATATCCACCGCCAAATGAAAATAGACCGATATGGAAAAATTCTAAGAATAGTTTTAAATATATTATCATTCTTCTTCTTTCCCTCCATGTTCTATTTTATTTTGGTATGGAAGCCAAAGACCGATAAAAATTGCAAGAATAATTAACGCAGCTGGAGGGGCTTTAAAGCAAGATGATAGGATAAATACCGTAAAAAAGATTCCACAAGTAAATTTATCTACTATACTTTTTCTCCACATTTCTTTTACTGCAAGAAATATTAATATTAGAACCCCAACTCCTACTCCCCAAAATATACTTTGGATAAATTTGAGATTTATAATTTCTTCTAAAATTCTAGCTACTAATATTATTGATATAAATGCAGGTGTTACGATTCCTAATGTAGCAGTAATTGCACCTAGTGTTCCTCTTAACCTGTAACCGGTAAAAATTGCGGTATTTGCAGCTATAATTCCAGGTATACTTTGACTAAGTGCATAATATTCACATAATTCATCATCACTTATCCAATTCTTTTTATCAACAAGTTCAGATTGTAAAAGTGGTAAAATTACATATCCGCCGCCTAATAATAATGTTCCGACTTTAAAAAATGTTTTGAAAATTTGATAAAGCGTTTTTTCCATATAATTTATTATATATAGACAAAGTACTTATACAAGTTTTTTAAATTTTGGTAATAAAAAATAAGGTAAGATTATTAAAATCCCACCTTATTTTTATTATTTATTTTATTTTAGTTATTTAAAGTTGCCTTTAATCTTGCCATTGCTCTTGCAATAGCTGCTTCTGCTCTTTTTGCATCGATTTCAGCGTCCATATCTGCAAGTCTTGCTTGAGCTCTTTTTAGAGCATCTTTTGCTCTGGCAACGTCGATTTCATCTCCGCATTCTGCAGTGTCAGTTAGAATTAAAGCTTCTCCATCTTTGAATTGTAAAACACCCCCCATTGTTGTAAAGTATTTTACATCTTCTTCTTTTACAGCTTTTGTAACTCCAATATCCAAAGCAGCCATAATTGGAACGTGATTTTTTAATATACCAATTTCTCCATTTGTTGTTTTAGTATATATTTCATTTACGTCTTCATCAAAGACAACTCTTTCATGTGTAATTATTTTTAAATGCATAATTTATTATCCTTTAAGAGTTTTTGCTTTTTCGATTGCTTCTTCAATTGTTCCTACCATATAGAAAGCTTGTTCCGGTAAATTATCATGCTTTCCTTCGATAATTTCTTTAAAGCCTCTTATAGTATCTTCTAATTTTACGTATTTACCTGCAATTCCTGAGAATTTTTCAGCTACGAAGAATGGTTGTGACAAGAATTTTTGAATTTTTCTTGCTCTGTTTACTGTTTCTTTATCTTCTTCTGATAATTCGTCCATACCAAGAATTGCGATGATATCTTGTAATTCTTTATATTTTTGCAAGATTTCAAGAACTTTTCTTGTTGTATTGTAGTGTTCTTCTCCGATAATATTTGGATCTAATACTCTTGAAGATGATTCAAGAGGATCTACTGCAGGATAAATACCTAAAGATGCAATTTGTCTTGACAATACAGTAGATGCATCTAAGTGTGAGAATGTTGTTGCAGGTGCCGGGTCTGTCAAGTCATCTGCTGGCACATAAATTGCTTGTACAGATGTGATAGATCCGTCTTTTGTAGATGTAATTCTTTCTTGTAATTCACCCATTTCATTTGCAAGTGTTGGTTGATAACCTACAGCTGATGGCATACGCCCTAATAGGGCAGATACTTCAGAACCTGCTTGAGTAAATCTGAATATGTTATCTACGAATAATAATACGTCTTGCTTTGAAAAGTCTCTAAAATATTCAGCAGCTGTAAGAGCAGATAGACCAACTCTCATTCTTGCTCCTGGTGGTTCGTTCATTTGTCCGTATATTAGTGCTACTTTGTCGATAACGCCAGATTCTTTCATTTCGTTCCACAAGTCGTTACCTTCACGAGTTCTTTCTCCTACACCACCAAATACTGAAACTCCGGCATGTTCCATTGCAATGTTGTGAATTAGTTCCATGATTAATACTGTTTTACCAACTCCGGCACCACCGAATAGCCCAATTTTCCCACCTTTTTGATATGGTTGTAATAAGTCAATTGCTTTAATACCTGTTTCAAGAATTTCAATATTAGTGTTTTGGTCTACTAATTTTGGAGATTCTCTATGTATTGGTAAATATGTATCAGTTTCAATTGGTCCCATTTTGTCTACAGGATCTCCTGTTACATTTAAAATTCTGCCTAAGATAGGTTTACCTACAGGAATTTTGATTGGCTCATTTGTGTTAATAACTTTCATTCCTCTTTTTAAACCGTCAGTCGAAGCCATTGCAACTGCTCTTACTTTGTTAGAACCAAGCATTTGTTGAACTTCAGCTACGATGTATGAGCCGTCTTCTTTATAAATGTGTAATGCTGTGTAAATTTCAGGTAAATCCCCTTGTTGAAACTCAATGTCAATTACAGGACCGATAATTTTAGTAATTAAGCCCTCATTTTTAGTTAATGTATCCATTTCCTCTCTCCTTTTATATTCAAATTATATTACAAGAAAAAAAATAAACAATAATTAAGATTTATATTATAATGTAAAATTTATTCATATTACACTAGCAAAAAATTTTTTTCTCATGTATTATTACATTCATAATAAATTTATATGGATGATATAATGCAATTATTGATTGATAAAGAACTAAATTCCAGTGATAAAATATTGAAGCCGGACTTCAATTCAAGAACTGGTCGAGAATTACTCGCTTTTTACCTCCAAACAAAATTTAAACAAATTCTTGCGTATGACAAACGTTGCGAAACTCCTATTTTTAAGGAAGTTAGTCCTACATTTATTGCAAGATTTACTAAAAGGTTGATTAATAATCCTTCAAGACGTTTTCTAATTGGTATTACAGGCGAGTCTGCATCTGGTAAATCTACAATGTGTAGAGAAATTAAAAATATTATAGAACAATTATCAATGCCAGTATCTGTTTTGAGTACTGATAATTATTTTAACGATATTTCTGATTTGATAAAAAAATATGGAAGCTTCGATAATTTGACTGATAATGGATATGATATTGATGCTCCCGAAAGTTTTCAATTAGATTTATTAAAAAGAGATTTGGAAGCTTTAGCTCTAGGCGAAACTATTATGGCTCCAAGATATGTCCCAAATGGTACAGGAGTATCAATTCCAAATTCTTTGGAAGTTAGGTCTGATAAAGTTGTAGTTGTAGAAGGTATTGCAACTATGTATCGAGATGTAAAAGATGTTTTTGATATAAAAATTTATATAGAAACAGATAATACAATAAGAAGAGAACGATTTATAAAAAGAGCTAAAGCTGAACGTAATCAAAATGAAGAAAATGCAATAAAACAATGGGAGTATTTGTTGCATGCTGGAGAAAAATATGTAGTTCCAGGTCGTGATTATGCTGATTTTGTAATTGATGGAAATTCTGATTTAAGGTATTTTGATCAGATTTTAGAATATATTCATACAATTACTAATAATTTTCAGTAAATGTTAAATAATTTTTATATATTTAAAAAGTAAATATAGCTTGAATTTTATTGTGTTTTTATTTTTTCTGGCTTAATACTTTTGACTTTTTTGCCACAATATTAAAAGTATGGTACAATTAAATTAATTATAATATTGTGAAATTTTAAAATGAAATACTCTAAATAATTGATACGATAATAAATATATTTCACTATAATGTTATAGGATATAATAGAAATAGGTGGCAAGTGAGTAAAAATTTTATTGATAGATTTTATGAAGAAGATACGCAAGACCGTTTTTGGAGCTTAAATAAGAAGATCGGTGTATGTCTTGGCGTTTTATTTCTCGGAATTATAATGATAAACACAACTGGCTGTACACAAAATGGAACAGAAGAAGTTGCTGTTGAAGAACCTGCAGCAGTAGAAGTTCCAAAAGAAACGGTTAAAGTCGGCAATGATGGTGTAAATGCTGCAATTGCTCCTGATGATGTGTCAATTGTGGCTGATCAAGCCGCTAAAGATAATACAATGATTGCAATGTCTGTAGAAGATCTTGGTAGATCTGATCCTTTTTTACCTGAAAGAGAAAGTGTTGCAAAAACAAAACCAAAACCAAAGCCAAAACCAAAACCAAAATTTGCCGCAGATTTATTGCCGCCACCAGAATCTCTATCATTTGATACGACGGCTACTAATGTTATGTCAACAAAAATTTCCGGAATTATGTATGATAAATATAATCCTTCAGCAATTTTAAATATCAATGGTATGGATTATTTGGTAAGATCTGGAGATTATATAAACGGTTATAAAATATTATCAATAAGTAAAGATACTGTTACAGTACAATATGGTGCAAATGTTTACAAAGCAAGTGTTGGTGAATTGTTTGCAAGTAACGGAATTAACTATAACTCAATTTCAAATTTAGAAAATAAATTTGGAAGTAGGAATAATAATCAATAATAAAGAATATTAATAATCAGGAGCAGATATGAAAAATAAAATTTTAAACAAAGTTATTGCAAGTTTAATGTTAACAACATTTGTTTTGTCAAATAGCATGTTAACAGTTTTTGCGATGGAAGATGCGGGGATTGTTCAATATGGCAGTTCTAGCAGGCCAGCATTGAGAAATGAGGGTGATTATTCTTTAAGATTAAAGGGGGATGTAAGCTTTATAAAGAAAAATCCTCAAATCAGCATAAGTTTACGTGATTCAGATGTTAAACAAGTTTTACGTATGTTTGCGGATAAGGCTGGAATGAATATTGTTTTCCATAGTTCAGTTGCAGGAACGGTTACATTGGATTTAGTTGATGTTCCATTGAATGAAGCTTTTGATATGGTTATGGAAATTAATGACCTAAACTATGTTGTCGATGGCAAAACTATGATTGTTGCAAAAGCTGGTACAAGCGGATTTAATTTTGCAAAACAAGATATGACATTGATTCCGGTAAAATACCTTAATGCTGCTGCTTTAGCAGAGTTCTTAAATAAAAATATTTATGGTATTCATAGACCAGGTTTTTCTGATTCTGATATCGTTACAACAAATCCTTCAACAAACGAATTAATTGTATTCGGAACAAAAAATGATGTTGCGATTGCAAAAAAAATAGTTGATAAATTTGATAAAAAACCTCAAACAACAACTTTTAAAGTAAATCATACTACTCCTGCAGAGATGGCTAATATGGTTTGTAATATGTTGCTTCCTGCTGCAGGTTCAGGTGCTGGTGGAAGTTCTGGAAGTTCTGGTGGTGGTTCTCCTAGTACATCAGCTCCAACAACTCCTCCACCACCACAACCAAATTCAAGTGTTTCAGTAAAAGACGATGCTGGATCATCTACTGGCGGTGCTGCAGGTATTGTTACTGGTGCAGCAGCTGATGCTGGAGCTGATGCTAGTGGCGGTGGCGCAGCAGGTGGCGGCGGTGGCAGTAGTATGGCTTTAAATGCTGGTACTGTTGCTTGTACTGTTGACGGTCAGTTAAGTGGTTCTGTAAGCTCTTTTAACTTACAAAATATGACAGTTGCATATTATTCTCAACTTGGAACTATAAGTATTATTGGTGGTTCTGAAAAACAAATAGAAATGATTAAAGACTTTATTGCTCAAACTGATAAAAAACAACCTCAAGCATATCTTGAAGTTGCAATTATTGAGTTAAACGAAGAAGGTAGCAAAACTTTACAAAATAACTGGACATTCTTAAGTAATGCATTTTCTGCAACTTTTGATGGTGAAACTACAAAAACTGATCCAATGCACCCAATATTCTTTAAAGGTAGTGGGTATGAAGTATGGGATACCAGTGGTGATGAACCTGAGTTAATAAGTACTTTAACACCATTTAAAGGACCTGTTAATATTTCATATGCAATCAATTATTTAGTAAGAAATGCTAAAGGTCGTGTTGTATCAAATCCTAGAATTTTGATTACAAACGGAGAAGAAGCTACAATTGATATTACTCAAGATTATATTGAATCTACAGAAACAGAACAAAGTGCATATACTGGTGGTACATTAGCTACAAGAACTTATAATATTGGTAGTGATGCAGGTATAAAAGTAGGTATTACTCCATTTATAAGTCCGGATGGTTATGTAACATTAAATATAAAACCTGAATATGCGACTATTTTATCTCAGGTTACTGCTCAGGATGCAGGTGGTCAATATATTGCAGCTACTTTATTATCTCGTAGAAACTTAGATTTGAAAAATGTTCGTATTAAAGATGGTGAAACTTTAGTAATCGGTGGTTTAATCGGAGAAGAAGAACAAAAAACAATTGGAAAAGTTCCAGTATTAGGCGATATACCTTTGATTGGTACTTTATTTAGATCAACATCTTCTACTAAAAAGAAAACAGAAATGGTTATCATGATTACTCCAAAAATTATAACTGATACTGAAGATGCAACAGGTAATATAGAAACATTATAAATATAAACAAATAAGATGAACGAGCTATTAAACAGATTAAAAAACAGTGTTAATTTTCAAATACTGAATAAGATAGAGAGTACACTATTGGAACAATACAAATTTGTTCCAATTAGTGTTAAAGATAATTTTCTGTTTGTAGCAATCAATTCTTCATCTGACAAAGATGTAATAAATCTAAAGTTAAAAGAATATTTTCCACAGCAAGTTAAGTTTATTCAAGTTCCTGATCAAGATTTATTTGATTTGATTTCAAGTTTAAAACAGGATATGCAAAAAGATACTGTTGATGATGGAACTTCAAAACAGGTAAAACTTGGTGAATTATTAGTCCAAAAGGGTTATATAAATGATGTTCAGTTATTGCAAGCATTAGCTGAAAGCAAACGTCAAAAAATACCTATTGGT
>CAUDIU010000010.1 GCA_958449715.1 uncultured Clostridium sp.
GCTTAAATTACGCCCCCCCCCCGCGTTTCAAATCTTTTCACAATTCGCTCCTTTCTTTATTTTTTACTTTTATATTATAACATTTATTCCAACACTTTTCAATTGCTAAATAGATAAATCATATAAATATTCAACAATTTCCCCCATTGAATAAATATTTTTTACAATAAAAAATTCTTTTCCTGTTTTTTCTTTAACGTAAGATAAATTCTTTCCATCAAGAAAATCTTCAGAATATGGCCTTAGCATAACAGATGGAATTATGACAATATCTGCATCAATATTTTTAACCGTTTTTATCAAATCATCAGTCGTAATTAATCCTGCAACAGTAATATCTTGTCCCCAATAATCTGATTTTACAGGGTTTACCGTTACAGATAAATTTTTTATTTTATTTAATTTTTCTGCAATTTTATCTATTGCATACTTTGCAGCATAACTCGTCGCAAACGACAATTTCAATGGAGTTTTAATCTTTTTAGGCAGTTTTCTTGATTTAAAATCATCAAGTAACATTCTAATAGAGCCGACACCATCTTCTAACTGATTAAAATTACCATAATACTTAGTTGGAGGTATATCCTGTTCTGCGAGTAAGAAAAATTCGTCAGAGCAGCAAACTCGTTTATATTTTGAAGCAATTTTTATAGTTTCTTGTGCACATTTTTTATCAACTTGCTTTAGACCTTCTTTTCTAAATTGAGTAATCCCAACTGGCACAATTGCAACAGATAACACTGTATTCTTAAGTTCTGCTAAATCAGAAAGAGTTCTTTCTAATTCTGCACCATCATTATATCCAGGGCACAAAACAATTTGAGCATGAAACGGAATTTTATTTTTTCTAAACCATTTTAAATTTTCCAAAGCTCTACCAGCATTAGGATTTTTAAGCATTTTTACCCTCAGTTCTGGATTTGTAGTATGAACTGAAACATAAAAAGGTCCTAAATGCATTCTTTTAATACGGTCTTTATCATCTTCGGATAAATTAGTTAAAGTAATATAAGTTCCTTGCAAATAAGACAATCTATAATCATCATCTTTTACATAAAGAGTTTCCCTTAAACCTTTTGGCTGTTGATCAACAAAGCAAAAAATACAATGATTAAGACAAGGTTTTACTCGGTCAAATACAGCACTTTCAAAGATAATACCTAATTCTTCATCAAAGTCTTTTTCAAGCTCGATTTCTTCAATTTCTCCATTTAACTTTTTAATTTCTAAGGTAAGTAAATCAGATTTGCACAAAAAATTATAATCAATCATATCAATCATTTTAGAATTATCGATTGATAAAATTTCATCACCTTTTTCAATACCTAATTCTTCAGCTATAGAGCCTTCAACCACTCCATTAACAATTGCTGGCATTATCTTTCTCCAGTCCTTCAATTATAACTATAAAATTTGAAAATTCACACAATGCATTGTCTAATATAATTTTTTGATAAAAGTTTATGTGACTATACTCATCATTTAAAATATTTTGAGCTGCAAGTTTAAATTGCATTGCACGAGATTTTGTTGAAAAGAACAATCTTTTACGCTCACTAGAATCCAAACAATCTGCACAAGATAACTTAACTCTTGCATTTGATAAGAATTGCAAAGGATTATCGCTTAAATCTTCAAGAATTAAACGCTTTAATTCTGTAATACCTTGCTTTGAAATTTCATAATAAACAGATAATTTACCACCTTCAGACATACTTTTTCTTGAAGTTAAACATTGTTTTTCTTCTAAACGCCTTAAAGCAGGTTTCAAAGCCCCAAAACTTGGTTTTGTAAACGGAGCAAAATTATCTTCTATACGCTTTTGTATAGCGTACATTGTTAGGTCTCTTTTCAACAAAACATATAAAATTAAGAGTTCAATCATAATTGAAGAATACCACAAATTACACTGTTTATCAAACATATAAAATGCTCATAATATTTCAACACAAATTGCATTAATCAAAAATTTTTTGTATAATTCAGAAATGGGCAGTCTACAAAAATATTACAAACAATCAGCTACTTATAAGATATTTACCGGAATGTTCAAAGAATTTGAAGAATTCCTAGACACTCTTGGGAAAATAACTCTTAACGGGATTGATGTAATAAAATGCTTACTCAAAGGTCAAATAGACAAAAAAGAACTTATTGAACAATGCTATAGATTTGGCGTAACTTCATTACCTATAACTCTATCCATTGTCGGAATGACTTCTGTAATCGTTGCATCTCAAGTTGCCTTAGAAATGGTAAAACAAGGCGGAAGCAATTTTGTCGGACTTTTAATGACTATTCTTATAGTAAGAGAAGTCGGAGTTATTATGTCTGGCTTTGCTATAATCTCAATGATAGGTTCATCATTAGCATCTGAAATTGCAACAATGAGAGTAACTGAACAAATAGATGCAATAGAAGTTTTAAAAGTTAATCCAATTAATTATTTATTTGTTCCAAGAATTTTAGCAGGATTAATTATGATGCCACCAATTGTTATAATCGCATCAACTGTCGGGGTTCTAGCTGGAGCTGTCACTGCAAAATTAACAGCAGGACTTGGCTATCGAGCATTTTTTGACTCTGCTTGGTTAGGTATTTATATGAAAGATTTAGGTGTATGCCTTTTAAAAGCTTTATTTTTTGGAGGCACAATTTCGCTAATCAGCTGTTCTTGCGGATATTACGCAAAAGGCGGAGCTAAAGGTGTCGGAGAAGCTACAACCAAATCCGTTGTCTGGTCTTTTGTGGCAATTGTAATATGGGATATGATATTTGCTATAGCATTTTTCTTTTAAAAGAGGTAAAATTTTAACACAATGAGTATAGAAGTAAAAAATTTAATAAAAACATTTGATGCTAAAAGAGTAATTGATGACGTATCATTTAAAGTTGAGAGCGGAGAAACACTTGCAATTGTAGGATTTTCAGGATCTGGAAAAAGTACAATTCTTAAACTTATATGCGGACTTTTAACACCTGACAGTGGTGAAATAATAACATCAAAAGGCGATATTGCAATGGTCTTTCAATACTCAGCGCTATTTGATTCTCTTAATGTCGCTGACAATATTGCATTTGCTCTACATGAAAGAAAAGACCTGAGAAAAAAATACACAGAAAAAGAAATAAGAAATATAGTTGCAGAAAAATTAGAACTTGTTGGGCTAAAAGGTATTGAAAACAAATTTCCATCAGAATTATCAGGCGGTATGCAAAAAAGAGTAAGCTTTGCTCGTGCAATTGTTACAGAACCGAATTCAATACTTTATGACGAGCCAACAGCAGGTTTGGACCCGATTTCATCTACACTTATTGAAGATTATATTGTTCGTTTGAAAGATGAAACAAATGCTGCATCTGTTGTAGTTACTCACCAAATGTCTACAATTAATAGAACTGCAGATAAAGTAATTATGCTTTATCAAGGAAAAGTTGTTTTTGAAGGGACACCAGAAGAAATGATGAGACAAGATAACGAATATACAAAACAATTCGTCACAGCTTCTCTAGAAGGTCCTATGCAAATGATTGCTGAAAATTAAGGAAGGGAAATATGAATATAGAAAAATTATTCAACAAAGAAGTGATGTCTTTAGAGACATACATAATGTTTAGATTAAAAGAACAAACAGCTAAATTAAAAGATGAACTTATTGCTAAAAACAGAGCTCCAATATCTTTATCAATGGGAGCACCTACAGCAAACCCTCCTGAAGCACTTTTAAACAGTTTAAAAGAAATTATTGACGAAGATGGTATACACATGTACTCAATACCTAAAGGAGAACCATACTTTAGAAAAGCAATAGCTCAAAGAATGAAAAATCGTTTTGGGGTAACTCTTGACCCGGAAACCGAAATATTCTCTCTTGTAGGTTCCAAAGAAGGTATTGCAAATCTAGTAAGATTTATTACAACTCCAAAACATGAAGAATTGGAAAAAGATGTAATTATGGTACCGGACCCTTGCTATGCATCATATTTACAATTTATTCAATGTTCAGGAGCTAAAGCTTACCCAATGCCTTTAACTCAAGAAAATAATTATATGCCAGATGTTGAAGAAATTTACCATCAAATAATTAAAGATGGATATAAAAAAGAAAACATTAAAGCATTATTTATAAATTATCCCAATAATCCTCTAGGAAGCTCTGCTACAAGAGAATATGTACAATCAGTCATCAATTTCTGTAAAAAATATGACATTCTGCTTGTATCAGATGCTGCATATTGCGATATGTATTTCACAGAAGAAGAAAAACCTTTCAGTATCTTTGAATTAGATGGAGCTAAAGATATCGGAATTGAATTTTATAGTTTTTCAAAACCGTATGCTGTAACTGGCTGGAGATTAGGCTGGGTATGCGGAAATAAAGATGTTGTTCAACGATTTGGAAAAGGGAAATCAACTATTGATAACGGAATATTCAAAGCTCTACAAAAAGCTTGTGCTGAAATACTAAATTCCGAAGAAGGCGATAAATACATAGAAGAAAAAAATAAAGGCTATGCAAAAAAACAAGCTATTATGGTAAAAGGATTTAAAGAACTTGGCTGGCCAATTGATGAAAAAACAGTTCCTCATACAACATTCTATCTATGGCTACCAATTCCAAAAAGATATGATTCCGCATTCCAATTCTGCGAAGATGTCTTAAAAACTTCAGGCGTTGTCCTAGTTCCTGGTAATGCCTTTGGAAATCATGGAGAAGGCTTCTTTAGATTATCATTTGTATGCTCAGATGAACAACTGCAAGAAGTAATCGACAGATTTAAAGCTGACGGATTTACTTTTAATTAAAAGCTAAAAACAGAGTATTTATTATAATTTTTAGATTTTAAATTTTAATATTTCATAAAAAAATCGCCTTATAATCAGGCGATTTTTATATATGAAATCTGGCAAATTTAATATATTTTGTTTGCCGCGCAATTTTATGAAAGTGCCATTAAAGCTTTCACTGAACGCGCGTTGTCTCTTACTTCTTCATCAGAATGTTCATTTACAGTATCTTCTAATATTTTCATAGCTTCTGATTTGTCATTTAATGATAAGAGTTCATTAATTGTGCTCATAGCAACGACTGTAGACATGTCATTTATGCCTTTTCCTTTATTAGTAATAACTACTTTTAAAGAATCATGCATATTTTTCTTAACTAATGCACGAGCAGTCATTTCTCTGATTGCATCTATTTTTGAATTAGTACCAACATCTTCTAAAATAGAAATAGTTTCAGGATTTTCATTAAGACCTAATCCTTCAATTATATTTGTAACATCTCTTACTATTTTTTTATCTACCATTTACTTTCTCCCCTCCTATTATATTTCTGCTGCTTCCCAAAGAGCAATTTTATCAGTAGCAAGTTGTCTTGCAGCTGCCATATCTTCCATTTTTGAAACTGACTTAGCAGAAACACCTGAAGAAATTAAATCTGTAACAGATGTACCTAAAGTTTCTTTAACTGAATTAAACATAGAAATAGCTTTTTCTTTAGCAGGAGCGAAAGAAATTTCAACTTCGTTTAACTTATTCCAGCCATTAACAATACTATCTTTCATTCTGTTACCAAATGCCTTTGCTGATTCAATCATATTATGGAATCTTTCGCCAATACCAGAAATTGATCCAACTAAAGCACTTGCTTTTAATTTACCTGTAAAGCTTGGTTGATCTGCCTTTTTAGCAGAAGATTCAAATACATCTGCAGTCAACACATTTCCTTTAAAAGAAGATGCTGCAAAAGGATTTGTTGAATTTGAATTTCTTTGTGTGTTTGTTTCGTGCTTACTTGTGTTAAAAAGTCTCTCACGAATAGATGGGATTGATAAATTTGCCATTGTAATATCCTTTCGTATAACTTTATCGACCTTAATAGAATATCATCATCAAAAATATAATGGCTCAACCTTTTGGTGTATTCTTATTTGAATTTCTTATACTTTAGTTGTAAAATCTTTTCAAAAGGGGAATAATTATGGGATATGAAAATTTAGATAAATTAATAGAAACAGTGAGGGTTTTACGCTCTCCGGAAGGCTGCGAATGGGATAGAGCACAAACTCACTACAGCCTAAGACCAAACATGCTTGAAGAAGCTTATGAAGCAGTTGATGCTATGAATTCAGGAGATATAAAACATCTTAAAGAAGAATTAGGCGATGTATTATTACAAGTGTTATTGCATGCCCAAATAGCTGATGATGAAGGCGAATTTAACCTTGATGATGTTGCAAAAGGGCTAAATGAAAAACTAATACACAGACACCCGCATGTATTTGGAAATGTAAAAGTAAATTCAACGCAAGATATCATTGATAATTGGGATAAATTAAAAAAAGAAGAAAAACCTCACAGAAAATCAGCAATGGATGGGATTTCTAAATCACAAGCAGCATTAATGAGTGCACAAAAAATAAGCAAAAGAGCTGTTAAACAAGGTTTTGAATGGCCTAACGAACAATCACTATATGAATGTATTTATTCTGAATTTGATGAATTTAAAGAAGCTGTACAAGAAAAAGATAAAGAACATATGGAAGAAGAAATGGGCGATATTTTATTTGCAGTCGTAAATCTTGCAAGATGGAATAAAATTGATGCAGAACAAGCTCTTTTAAAAGCGAACAAAAAATTCATGCAAAGATTTCGTAAAATGGAAGAACTCGCAGAAAAAACGTTAGAAGAATATGATTTTAGGGAATATGATATATTATGGAAGCGGGCTAAGGAGAATTTGGGAAATTAATTATTAAGAAATATTAAGTATCGTTACCCTAAAAAAGCAATTCCTAAATAAAAAAATCCTTTATATAAATATACAGGAAAGAGGATAAGATTTTATGAAAGAACAGGAATTAAATACATTGATGTCTGTAGTTTCAGACCCAATTAAAAATGTTTATAAGATTGAATCAAGAAAAGATTTAGAAGAAATTCAACGCATTATTAGAATTTTTAATATTGCTGAAAATCAACACAATAAACATGCAATGCTTTCTATTAAAAATCTTGCAACTCTAAGATTAGTTTTAAGCAACAATTAATACTCTTGCCCGAATAAACCAATAATATAATAAGCCCTGATTTCATCAGGGCTTTGTTGTATTTTACTAATAGTTCATTTCCCAACCATCATTCAAAATTTTACCAAAACACCCTCCAATTTGCCCAGAATTTTTAGCACATCTTGAATTATAAGAAGTATTTCTCTGGTCTTCTGTCATCGGAGCAGTAGTATTTCTGTCATCAATTATGCCATTATTATATATGAACATGAAAAACAAGTCTCTGCCATGAATATTAGGCCCTTGTAGGCCATTAATATCAACCATAACATTAATCATTCGATCACCTTCCAAAGCATAATTTGGTCGTATAGATACTCCACTTGCTAAAACATAAGATTTTACATCAGCAGTCATTACACTATAAGCAGCACCATTCATATCTTTATATGAAGGAGCAAAACAATCGGAAATTGTATCACAAGTTTTAACAATTTTAAAATAATCATTCATAAAAGTTCCTAATGCAGTATTTGAGATTAAACCTGCTTCTTTTAAATTCAAAGCATTTTTATCATTTTGATATTGTAATAAAGCTTGCGATAACTGATTATATACTTTATGCAATTGAGTAACATAGCTTTTACGTTGATAATTTTGCATTAAAGTAGGCACAGTCATAGCTGAAACTACGCCAATTATTCCCAATGTAACCAAAACTTCCGCCAATGTAAATGCTCGTTTCACTGAAAAGACCTCTCTATATCTGTAACTTCATATATCATAATTATAACAGATTTTATATTTTATACAAGTGTAGAAATAAAGATTTTATTAACTGAACTGTTTTAAATTTTCAACATTTTATCAAATATATTTTTATGATACATTGATTGAGGGTAGGAGAAAAATATGAAAAAACTTTTTATAATTCTATTATTATTTCTAGGGATTCCAACACTAGCAGATGAAAATAAAACGGTATTACCATCTGAAACAGGTATAGTAGAAAGTATAAAATATGAAGATGCAGACAATCTTAATCAAGGAGAATCAACTACAAAACAACTTGTTACTGTAAAAGTTCTCACTGGAAATTTTAAAGGGACAGAACGCATAATTGAAAATATGCTCACAGGAAATCCTGCCTATGACATAAACTTAACCAAAGGCAATAAAGTAGTTTTACATGTGGAACCAAACTCTGATACAATTACAACTCCAGAAGATGTTGATTTTTTCATTGCCGATATAAAAAGAGATAATCAAATTTTTGTGTTTACAGGAATATTCTTTATCCTGCTACTTTTAATCGGTAAGAAAAAAGGACTAACAAGTATAATATCAATAATTTCTACAATTGCTTTAATATTCTTTATGTTATTGCCAATGATATTAAACGGTTTTTGTCCAATAGCATCTGCAGTTCTGACAGGAATAATATCAACAATAATTACCATATACTTAGTTGGAGGTCTAAATTCAAAAAGTTCATCAGCAATTATTGGTACAAGCATAAGTTTAATCTTTGCGGGAGCATTATCAATGCTAGCAATATATTTTGCACACCTTACAGGCTTTGCCGGAGAAGAAAATATGTTTTTATACACAGCAAGACCTGATTTAAGTTTCACTGGAATTCTATCTGCATCAATGATTATCAGTGCACTAGGAGCATTAATGGATACAGCTGTTTCAATTGCAAGTACAGTAAATGAAATTTTTGAAACCGATAAATCACTATCTGTAAAACAACTGTTCAAATCAGGAATGAATGTTGGGCGAGATATCATAGGCACAATGTCAAATACACTTATTCTTGTCTATTTAGGAAGTTCTTTAACACTTGTACTTCTATCAAGTAATATAGATATGAATAAATTTTTCAATCTTAATCAAGTTGCAACAGAAATTCTATCAGCTTTAACAGGTAGCATAGCAATTCTGTTTTGTGTCCCAATCACAGCAATTATTGCAGCTTATTTGATAAAAAAGCAAAAAGAAAATATAAAATTCAATTTTGATATGGAAAAAGAGATGAATCATTCATCTCTTTTCTTTTTTTAGATATCTTGGACTACTTAGAACAAGAACAACCGCAACATGCTTGTGATTTCAAAGCATCAGCTTTTTCGGTTCTTTCCCAAGGTACATCAATATCAGTTCTGCCCATATGACCATAAGCAGCTAATAATTGATAGAACTTACCGCCATTTTTAGCTGGCAATCCGCGTAAATCAAATTGATTAATAATTGCAGCAGGTCTTAAATCAAAGTTTTTATAAACTAATTTAGAAATTTCATCATCTGAAATTTTACCTGTTCCGAATGTATCAACCATGATTGAAATAGGTTCTGCAACACCAATTGCATACGCAAGTTCAATTTCACATTTTTCAGCTAAGCCAGCTGCTACAATATTTTTTGCAACCCAACGAGATGCATAAGCTGCAGATCTGTCAACTTTTGTAGGATCTTTTCCTGAGAAAGCACCGCCACCGTGACGAGAATAACCGCCATAAGTATCAACGATGATTTTACGACCAGTCAAACCTGCATCACCTTGAGGTCCGCCAACTACGAAACGCCCTGATGGGTTTACTAAAATTTTTGTTTCACTGTCTAATTTAATTTCTTCATTTTCAAATACATAATCAATTACATATTTTTTAATATCATTTCTAATAATTTCTTGAACTTTTGAATTATCAGAAACACCATTAATTTCAGGATCATGTTGTGTTGAAATTAATACAGTATGAATTCTTGAAGGTTTTCCATCAACATATTCAACAGTAACTTGAGATTTACCGTCAGGTCTTAAATAAGAAAGAATACCTTGTTTTCTAACTTGAGCTAATCTGTAAGATAATTTATGAGCCAAGCTGATTGGCAACGGCATTAATTCAGGAGTTTCGTTACAAGCATAACCAAACATAATACCTTGGTCACCTGCGCCGATATTTTCTGTTTCAGAAGTTGATGTATCAGCATTATCAGATCTTGTTTCAAGAGCTTTATTAACACCTCCTGCGATATCGCAAGATTGTTCATCAATACTAGTTAAAACAGCACAAGTATCAGCATCAAAACCACCGCCAGATGCACCTGAATAACCGATATTTTTAATAGTACTTCTTACAACTGATGGAATATCTACATAACAATCAGATGTAATTTCACCACAAACAAGAGCCATGCCAGTAGTAACAGTAGTTTCAGCAGCTACTCTTGATTGAGGATATTTTGTCAAAAACTCGTCCAAAATAGCGTCAGAAATCTGATCGCAAACTTTGTCGGGGTGTCCTTCTGTAACTGATTCAGAAGTGAATAAAAAATTTTTTGGTGTCATTTAAAAATTCTCCTTAATTTGTATTTTGGTCCGGCGAACCTTATCACCGTCAACCCGCCGGTAAGGTTTTTAATTCCGACCCGGCAATGTCATTAAGAAACAGTGTACAACCAAAAATTCTGAAAATCAAATATTGTATTAATATTTATTAATTAATAATATTATTTTAAAATAGTACAATCAATTATATAATGTCCATCTTCAAAAGTTAAATTATCCATACGATATTTAAAGCCTCTTTTTAATAAAATTTCAGTTTCAGAACCTTCAATACTTCCATTACCTCTCAAATATCCTGGGACACAAGTATTTCCAAGTTCATCAACATATAAATTTTCTAAAGAAACTGCTTTGGTCCCTTTTGGTGTGTGATATCTATAAATTATATCTGATTCATGAGCCGCAAAACTTTTAGCAACATTTTCATTCACTGTAGTAGATACAAATTGTTCTTCCTCAATAATTTTACCTTTTTTATATATTTTAGATATTAGATCATCCATTTTGGTATAGATTCTTGAATTTTCGGCATCTCCAACTTTTGTATAAAATATACCATTAAAACTTTCCAACCAAGTTGTATTTTCATCTGATTTATAGGTTCCTTTACCGAGATTAATACCTTCAAAACAATTTTTATATCTTGTATTAGTGTGAGAATCTATAACTAAATGATCTCCTCGATATAATACCGCATCTTCATCTAATGATGTCTTATCCAATGCTCGATCTAACGCAGAAATTCGAGGATCATCTAATCTACCATATTGAATACAGGTATTAGCAGTATAACTATTTGATTTATACTCCCAAAGCGCTTTCTTATCGTCCAAATTCAATAATAATTCTCTTTGTTTTTTTGAGTTTTCCAGCAATCTAGTTCTTTTTTCAAAAGCACTATCCATATTGTTCAATTGTTTAGAATACTTCTTATTAACATTTTTTTCTAATAATTTTATATATTCTTGAATATTACTTTCTTTACTCATTGGAGTATTTTCAGCTTCTTTTAAAACAAAAGCTAAATAAGTTTTTCTATTTTTTATAGTTTCAAATAATTCAGGATTCATATAAATTTTAACTGAATTATATACATTTTGGATATCTTCATTTGTAACACTTTGTACACGTTTTAATGAATTAATCAAATCATCTCGAGACATATTTTTAAATAATCTCGCAGATTCAGGATTAATATTATCATCTAAAAGAGTTGACAACTCTGGAACAGTATTTCCAAAATCTTTTTTTGCACCTCTTGCTCTAAAATTAAGCGTTCCTCCAAAATCCACTCTTACAGCATTTCCATCCTTTAACAGAGTATTTCCAGAGCAAACAGCATCCCAGTTTGCTAACCAAGCATCTACTGCAAAGCCTTCATATGCAGCTTCAGGTTTATTATTAATAGATTGTAATCCAACAATAGCTTTACTTTTTATCCAACAATTATTAGTACTGATATCGGAATTAAAACCTGGACCAGCTACTAAATTCATTTCTGGAGTATCAATACCTGCAGCTCTATATAATTGAGAAGAAACATGTTCAACAATATTTTGTTGACCATTACCAGTTTTAAAATAATATAAATCCCCACTATTTACATGTTCTACCCAAAAACCTGGATTTGAACCACTTTGAGTAGACTTATATATTTTGTAATTTCCATCATTTTCTGTCCTCACATACTTAGTTTCACCAATAGTTTTCTCTACCTCTATAGTATATGGTTTTCCGGTAATTTCATTTAATTTAACATCTTCAATTCCTTTAGAGAAATTACTCAAATTTTCCTTCATCAAGGCCAATCCAGAAGCATCAGATTCTGGATATAGATTTGTCAAAGTTCTTTTTTGTATAACAACTTGAGGCACATCTTCTGGAATTTTATTAAAAGGAATTTTTCCAAAAGAATATCCAACAGACTTCATACCTCCACCTATTACTGGTGATAAAATTGCTCCTCCAACAAAGCCTTCACCTGCGGCTTTCGCAACATCTTCTAAACTCCCGCCATCTATAGCTGTTCTAAATGCATTATCTACAGAACCTCCAACTGCACCATCAGTAGCCATTTCTGCACCCAAAGCCATAGATTTTTTGGCAATATTACCTCCAACATACTCGTAACCTGTTGGATTTGTCAGAGCCGTTTTTATAGTTTGCTTTACACCACTTTCGACAGCTGATTCTGCGACTTCTTTTCCTACCTGCTTTACAGCCTGAACTCCTAACTTAGTTGCAACGGTCTTTCCAACAGCACCTCCTAATCCTCCAGTTACAGGAGCTATAACACCGGAAAATGTCCCAGTTGCAGCATCATGTGCAGCATCTTTTAAAGAATATTCTCTACCACCTGCAGCAGCATCAGCTGCTTTCATTCCTGTTTTAATTGCTGCACCGCTTGCTCCGGCAGCGGCAATTCCTACAGCTATAGAACCTCCTCCTGTAAAGGGAGCTGTAGCTACTGCAGCTGTATAAATACCAACAGCAGCAACACCTGATACAATATCAGCTCCAACATCTACAGCCATAGCTTGACCTTCTTTATAACCATTTAATGCTATTTCTGATTTTAATTTAATTTCTCCTTTTATAAATTTTTCTAAATTTTCTTCGGTATAATCAAAACCAGTTAACTCCTTAAAAACTTTAGTTCTATTTTGCTCTGTTGTATTGAATTGTTCTAATAACTTCTTTTCTATTTCTTGTTGCTCTCTAACATTATCAGAACTATCACCAATACCTGTTATATTTTTAAAGCCACTCCAAGTAGAACCAATAAAACCATTTTCATCTTCCGCTTTTTTTAAATTTGTTGAAACATTATTTATTCGTTTTTCCAAAGTCTTATTAAAATTATAATGTTTTCCATCTGAAGCTGCAACTATAACATCTGTATTTTCTACTTGCTTAAAATAAGCTTCATTTAATTCTGTTCCATTGAATGCATAATATCTGGTCTTACCATTTTTAGTAATAGAATATCTCCCGGAATTTCTTACATCCAAAATCCCTACCTGCTGTTCAAAATCTTTTTGATTTAATTCTTTTCCATCAGCAGAATAGTATTTATTAATTCCACTACTAATAACAATTTTTTCACCTGAACGTAATATTATAGTTTTTGTATCAGTCTGCTTTTCAATTTCAACACCTCTATGATTATTTGAGGTATTCGTCTTTGATGAATAAAGTGAAATCTTTTGTTCTTTTGTTAAAGAAATTTCTCCATTTTTACTCATTATTGATAAGATTTGCTCATCTGACAAATCCTTTAAATTAGGGTTTAATTGCCTATATTGTTGAATTTTTTGTTGTATACTTATATGTTCAGACATTACACACCATCCAAAATATTATTGGTATGAATATCGGAAATTTAAGCAAATATCTTTAAAACTTTAAATAATTTTGTTACATATTTTAAACAACATAAGATATGCTTACAAATAAAAAATCTGATGTAATATCTATAATTGCCCACCTTATAGACTTTTTATTCAATTTAATCAATTCTTGTTCAATATAAAGATTATCAAAATCTTTTATCTTCTTAATTTTTACAACTTCTGATTTTATCATATGAATACCATAAGAGCCTTTATAAAAAGGCTCTTTTAATATTATTCTACTGTTACTGATTTTGCTAAATTTCTAGGCTGGTCAACATCTTTTCCTAAAAATTCTGCAATATAATATGCTATTAATTGCAACGGAATCATCGCAATAATTGGAGAGAAAAGTTCTTGAACATCAGGTACATAAATTATATGTTCAAATAAATCCTTTAACTTTTCATCTTTTGAATTAGTAAGTGCAATCATTCTTGCATTTCTTGCCTTAGCTTCTTCACTATTTGAAAGAAGTTTTTCATAAACCGAACCATTCATCAATATAGACAATACAGGCATTGTTTCATCTAACATAGCGATAGGACCATGTTTTAATTCTCCTGCGGGATAACCTGTCGCATTAATATAGCTAATTTCCTTAAGTTTCAAAGCTCCTTCTAGAGCTGTTGGATAATTTATACCTCTTGCAATATAAATAAAATCTTTTGTATTAGCATAAGCTCTTGCAACTGCTTGAATATTTTCTTTATGAGCAAGAATCTGTTCAATTTTTTGAGGTAAAAGCATTAATTCTGCTTTTAATGAAGTTAATGTAGATGCTGCAATACTATCTTTGATTTCAGCCATATACAATGATAATAAATAAAATGCCATAAGCTGAGCAATATAAGATTTTGTAGCAGCAACAGATACTTCAATACCTGCATTTACAGGAATTAAGCTATCAGCTTCTCTTGCCATAGCACTATCAGGTCTATTTGTAATAATCAAAATATGAGAACCTTTAGCTTTAGCTTGTTTGATAGCAGTTAAAGTATCAGCAGTTTCACCAGATTGTGAAACTCCTATAACTAAAGTTCTTTCATTAGTAACTGTTTTTCTGTAAATATATTCACTTGATGCTTCTACATCTACAGCAATTCCACAGAAACTTTCGATTAAATATTTTCCAATCATAGCAGCATGCAATGAAGTTCCACAAGCTATAATTTGAATTCTATCAAGATTTTTTAGAGTATCTTTTGTTAATTTTACTTCGTTTAATATAATATTTTCATCAGGAGCATGCAAACGTCCGACTAAAATATTTCTAATAACATCAGGTTGTTCATGAATTTCTTTGAGCATAAAATGTTTGTAACCCATTTTGCTCAATGCAACAGGTTCCCAAGGTAAAACCTCAATTTTTGGTGTAACTTTATTACCATCAACATCTATTAATTGCATACTGTCAGGAGTTAATGTTGCAATTTGGTTATCTTCCAAATAAACAGCCTTATTAGTATGTTTAATTATCGCAGGAACATCTGATGCAGCATAATATTCACCTTCGCCAATACCTACTAAAAGCGGAGCATTTCTTTTTGTAATAACTAAAGTATTTTTACAGTCATTGTGCATTACACAAAGAGCATAAGCTCCTTCAATTTCTTCTGAAGCTAATCTTACTGCCTCTGTTAAATCTTTACATTCAGCATATTTTCTAGCAACTAAATGAGCCACAGCTTCTGTATCTGTTTGAGAACGGAATACGCAACCATCATTAGATAGTTCTTCCCTCAATTCTTTATAATTTTCAATAATACCATTATGAACTACAACTAAATTTCCACAAGTACAAGTGTGAGGATGAGCATTCAAAAGAGTAGGTGCACCATGAGTTGCCCATCTAATATGACCAATACCCATTGTAGATTGAGAATACTCTTTTTCATGTCCAGATAATTCATCTCTTAAATTTTGCAATTTACCAATAGCTTTATAAACTTTTATTTCGCTATCACACATAACTGCAACACCTGATGAGTCATACCCTCTATACTCTAATTGTTCTAATCCATCTAATAATATATTTACAACAGATTTATTTCCTACATATCCGACTATTCCACACATATTTTGCTCTCCAATAAACTGAATACTGTACTTGATATTATATCATTGAAAAAAACAAAATTAAATATCCTTACAAAAGTTTTACATCTCCTTGAAAATAGAAAAACATTATTGTACCATAGTCTTGGAATAAAGAATAATTAAAAGTAAGAGGGGTAATTATGAAAAAGATTTTAGTACTGCTTGGAGTATTATTAATAGGCAGTTGTTCTTTTGCAGAAGAAATTCTTGTAATCAAAAATGTAAATATGAGCAA
Source organism: uncultured Clostridium sp. (assembly GCA_958449715.1). GTDB lineage: Bacteria > Cyanobacteriota > Vampirovibrionia > Gastranaerophilales > Gastranaerophilaceae > Stercorousia. The sequence goes on from CAUDIU010000010.1 coordinate 16,097, forward strand.
CTTTTGGCGCAAAAAAGGTATTGATGAAGAAAAAGTTCTTCAAGTCGGTCAAAGAATAATGATTAGTAATAGAATTCCTAAAAGAGTACCTATTTTTGTCGACAGCCACAAAGATACCATAAATGCATATTCTAGCACATATGATAAAAGAGTAACTATCTATGCAGGAATGTTTTTATACATGGATAACGATGACGAATTAGCTTACATATTATCTCATGAAATTGCACATTCTGTAGAAGCTTATGGTGGAATGATTAAATACTTAGCAATTAACGCTAACTCTAAAAAATATGAACAAAAAGCAGATTTGAATGGAATTGATTACATGGTAAAAGCAGGTTATGACCCTATCGCTGCTATTACAATGGGAAATAAAATATTTGGCGAACCTGTTTGGGATTGGGGATTTACATACACTCATCCAAAAGGTTCTAAAAGACTTTTGGATATGTATAAATACATTTACGTTAAATATCCGCAATACCTAAATTCTCCATATACACAAACTGCTTCATACAAAAACTTCACATATTCAATGAACAAAGAAATAAAAGAATTTCAACAAAAGCAAAAAAGACGTCAACTAAAACAACAAGAAAACGGAGATTTGTAATATGTTGAAAAAATTATTATTAATTTGTATTTTACTGACTGGAATTTCTTTTGCAGAAGAAGTTCCAATTACAATAACTCCTGTAAAAAAAATTTCTACTGCTGACAAAACATTGCAAGAAGGCAGCATTATAGAATTCAAAAATGTAAAAAATGATGAAATAATTACAGGAATGATAAAAGAACTAACTCCTAACGGATTTGCTGGAGAACAAGCAACACTTCTAATAAGTGATTTTAAATATAAAAATTCTGACAAAAAACTAAATGGAGAAGTTTACATAAAAGGTGGAGAACATAAAAAATACCAAGACCTTGCTGATAGTGGAATAGCACCAGTCATCGGTATAATCAGAGGAGGAGAAGTTGTTTTAAAACCTGAAAAAACAAAAATCACTGTATTTTTCAGTGATTACATAAATTCAGAAAATACGCCTATAAAAATAAAACCAGCACAAAACATCTCAACTTGCTATGATGAAATTCAAGTAGGAGACATAATAAAATTCTCCACAGTTAAAGATGTTTATAAAAACGGAAAACTATACATAAAAAAAGGAACACCAATTTATGGAACTGTAGACTATGTGAGTGAGAACGGCTGGTCATATGACAACGCTCAAATAGATTTCAAAAAATTCAAAACAAAAACAATTGACGGGAAAATTATCAACTTCACAAGTCCACTATCTATTAACGGTTTTGATATTCTTAAATATAAAGGAAAGAGAATTGCTCAATTCTTTAACTATTGTGGAGTTGCATTCAGAGGAAAAGAAGTTGAAATTATTCCATCAAAAGACAATATTGAATTTAACATTTGGCTAAATAAATAATTACAAAAAAGCTGAAATATAAAATATTTCAGCTTTTTTAATTCTAATTTTTATTTATTATTTTTTCTGAAAACAATCTCATCATTTTCAACATCAATAATAACTTTATCGCCTCGAATAAATTTTTGAGCAAGAATTTGTTTTGACAAAGGATTTTCTATTAACTGCCTAATTACTCTTTTCAAAGGTCTTGCACCATACACAGGATTAAAACCTCGAGTTGCAAGAAATTCTTTTGCATCCGGAGTAATTTCAAATTCAATTTCTTGATCTTTTAACAATCTTCTCAAATAATCCATTTGAATATCTACTATTTTTGTCAAATCTTGCATATTCAAAGCTCTAAAGAAAATAGTTTCATCTATTCTGTTTAAGAATTCAGGTTTAAATCGAGTTCTTAATACTTCCAAAACTTTTTCTTTAGTATCTTCAAAGTTGCTGCTTGAGCCTAAAGAATTCAATGTATCTTCAAGAATTATGTCACTTCCGATATTTGATGTCATAATTATCAAAGTATTTTTGAAATCAACGGTTCTGCCTTTTGAATCAGTCAATCGACCGTCATCAAAGATTTGAAGCATTATATTGAATACATCTGGATGAGCTTTTTCAATTTCATCGAAAAGCACAACTGAATAAGGTTTTCTTCTTACAGCTTCTGTCAATTGACCACCTTCATCGTAACCAACATATCCCGGAGGAGCTCCGACTAATCTTGACACATTATGTTTTTCCATATATTCAGACATATCAATACGAATTAGAGCATCTTCATCATTAAACATAAATTCAGCCAAAGATTTTGCAAGTTCAGTCTTACCAACCCCAGTAGGCCCTAAGAATAAGAAAGTACCAATTGGACGTTTAGGATCTTTCAATCCGGAACGAGCTCGACGTATAGCATCAGATACTGTATCTACAGCTTCTTCTTGACCAACTAAACGTTTATGCAAAATGTCTTCCATATTCAGAAGTTTTTGTTTTTCACTTTCAACAAGCTTATTTACAGGAATACCTGTCCATTTACTTACAACATTTGCAATATCTTCATCATCAATCTCTTCTTTTAACAATTTATTATCTGTTTTTTCTTTATTTTGAACAGCTTTTAATTGTTTTTCAAGATCAAGAAGCTTGCCATATTTGAGTTCTGCAGCCGTTTGCAAATCTGTATTCCGCTCTGCTTCTTCTATTTTATTTTTAACTTTTTCTATTTCTTCTTTAATACCTGCTTCTCCAGTAATAGATGCTTTTTCTTGTTCCCATTGAGCTTTAAGTTTTGAAATCTTAGCTTCCAAATCATTAATTTGTTTTGTTAAAACTTCAACTTTTGCTTTTGCATCATCATCGTCTTCTTTTTTAAGAGCTTCTCTTTCAATTTCTAATTGAATTTTTTGACGCAACATTTTATCAATTTCTTCAGGCATTGAATCAATTTCAATACGCAAAGAAGAAGCTGCTTCATCGATCAAATCAATAGCTTTATCAGGCAAAAATCTATCAGTGATATATCTGTCAGACAATTTTGCTGCTGCTATCAATGCACTGTCCAAAATACGAATTCCATGGTGAACTTCATATTTTTCTTTTAAACCCCTTAAAATAGAAATAGTATCTTCAACTGAAGGTTCACCTACTAATACTGGTTGAAATCTTCTTTCTAATGCTGGGTCTTTTTCAATATATTTTCTATATTCATTAACTGTTGTCGCACCAATAGTTCTCAATACTCCACGGGCAAGCATAGGTTTTAATAGATTACCTGCATCCATAGAGCCTTCAGTAGCACCTGCTCCTACTACCGTATGCAATTCATCAATAAACATTACGATTTCACCATTTGAATCTTCAACTTCTTTCAATACAGCTTTCAATCGTTCTTCAAATTCACCTCTGAATTTAGCACCTGCAACCAATGCTCCCATATCAAGAGAAACTAATTTTACATCTTTTAAACTTTCTGGAACATCTCCACGTACAATACGTTGAGCTAAACCTTCAACGATAGCAGTTTTACCAACACCTGGTTCGCCTATCAATACAGGGTTATTTTTTGTTCTTCTATTTAAAACTTGAATTATACGTCTGACTTCTTCATCACGACCAATTACAGGATCTAATTTACCTTTTCTTGCAAGCGCAGTTAAATCTGTTGAGAATTTTTCTAGCGCTTTCATATTTTCTTCTGCATTTTTATTATCCACTTTTTTATTACCTCTAATTTTTTTCATTACATTCAAAACTTTATTAGTATCAACATTGTAATTTCTTAATAACAATTGAATTGGACTGTTATCAAGTTTGGTCATTGCTAATAAAATAGATTCTGCACTAATATATTCGTCTTTGAATTCCTCAGCTGCCTGACCGGCAATATCTAAAAGCTGATATGTCTTAGCTGATAAAAATACCTGTCCAGATGGCGGTTCTGCAATTGTAGGAAACGATTTTATAACTGAAACAATCTTATCAATAAAACCTTGATTTAATAATTTCAACTCTGTTAAATAATCCTTAATTGCACCACTATCTTTAATCATGGCAAGCATAATATGCTCTGGCTGCATTTCTGAATTTTTATTAGCCTGCATAATTGCACCAGCGGAATTCAATAACTCTTGCGAGTAATTAGTAAATTTGTTAAAATCTGGCATAATATTAACTCCATTTCAAATAACTTATACATTCATTTTAACGTTATTTTTAAAAAAGTCATTGAAATTAATCTTTAATTAATTATTTTAAATTCTTACTATCAAAAGAAGTTAATAAAGCAACAGGAATAAACCCAAGAGATATACCACCAAAATATAATAAAGGAACCGCAACTATTGTCAATAATACAGCATAAAAGGAGTTAAAAATACCTTTTGCATGGATTACTGATAATGCAATAATTACACCATAGAATATAGCCATCAAAGGCCCATATAACATACCTAATCTTGCACCATCTGCAAAAGTTTTAGCTTCAGGATGCAAAACAGCAATTATAATTCCGCAAATTAACCCTGCTATCATTGCTCCAAATATAGAATAAAACAAATAAAATCCAAATATTTCAATCCCAGAACGTTTTACAGATAAGTCAAATAAATTTTTAAACATATTTTATTATTTAACCTCCTGTAAAAGTTCTGTTGATTTGAACTTTTGAGAAGAATGCAAACTAATATATTCTTTTAATAATTCAAAACAGACACTACAAACTTTCTCATTTGCTTTTTCATCATATTCGGTTTTAGCATCAAAATCAGATTCCAAACAATAGATTAAAAAATCTCGCAATTTATAATGCATAATATTATGAATATTGTATTTTTCATTACATTTTGAGCAGACAATACCACCCATTTGAGAAGAAAAGAACATATTTTCTTCTTTTATATTATGTCCGCAACATAGACAGGTATCAAATTCAAGCCCCAAACCAGAAATCAACATCATCTTTAACTGAAATTTAATCACAGCTATCATGATTTCTACAATATCAGCTGCATTAGAAATCTTATCTAAAGCTTTATATAATAAATCATAAACTTCATTAGAGCAAGGGTCATCTTCTACTCCAAAATTACTCACAACTTCTGATACATACATTGAATAGAAAATTTTATCCATATTTTGACGAGTTTTATGAAAAGTATTTAAAGCCTCTGCTTGACAAATTCTATCTAAATTTTTCCCTTTGTAAAGCATTAATTTATTGGCAACAAGCAAATCCATTCTTGCGCCAAGTTTACTTTTAGGCTTTTTTACACCTTTAGCAACTCCTCTTATAAGCCCCTTATCTTTCGAATACATAACAATAATTTTGTCAGCTTCACTCAAATTATAAGCTTTAAGATTAATTGCATCAGTTACAAAATTATTCATACAACTATCTCTAATTTTTAATTATTTAATTTATGATCTAATTATTTCCCAGAAGATCCAAATGTTCCATGGAATACACCTCTGAACATTTGTTGTAGCTCATTTTTATTATCAGAATAAGACATTGCAACATCTTCTGAAATTAAATCTTGTTCATATAATCTATACAATGAAGTATTCATTGTAATCATATTATTGAAAGAACCTTTTTTAACAAGTTCATAAATTTCTTCCAATTTATCTTTTTCAATGAAATCTTTAACTGTAGGAGTAACAACTAAAACTTCACATGCCGGGCGACGGCCTGCACCATTTGAAATTGGAATTAATTTTTGAGAAACGGTTCCTCTCAAAATAGAAGCCAATTGACCTCTTACAAACTCTCTATCAGATGGTTCATACATATTAACAATTCTGTTAACAGTTTGAATAGCATCGTTTGTGTGAATTGTCGCAAATACAAGGTGACCAGTTTCCGCAGCTTTTAAAGCAGCAGTAACAGTTTCTTTATCCCTAATTTCACCAATGAATATAACATCAGGGTCTTGTCTTAAAGCATATTTGATACCATCTGGGAAAGAAGGCGTATCAATAAGCACTTGACGTTGAGATACTAAAGATTTCTTATTGGTAAATATAAACTCAACTGGATCTTCAATTGTAATAATATGTTTTGGATAATTAATATTTATATAATCAATCAAAGATGCAATAGTTGTTGATTTACCAGAACCAGTAGGACCTGTTATTAATACCAAACCATTATTTAATGTTGCAAATTGTTCTATTGACTCAGGCAACATCAATTCTGATACTTTTTTAATATTATAAGGAATAGTTCTTATTACAAGAGCACTTTTCCCCAACTGTCTGCTCAAATTTACCCTAAAACGAGAAACACCATGAATTTCATACGCAAAATCTAAATCAAATACTGCATTTACTTTTCCTTTAAAATGAACAGGCAATAATATATCATAAGCAATAGATATATCGTCTTCTGTTAAAATTGGCATGTCAACTTTAGTAATTTTACCATCTATTCTAATTGCAGGATGTTCATCTACTTGTAAATGAATATCTGATGCACCAACTGCAACTGCTTTTTTCAAAAATGATATTATATTAAATTTAGAATTTGAGTAATTTTCAGCCATAATAGTCCTTTCAAGTTTAAGAAAATTATACCATTTTTTTTAAGCATTGACAATAATATATTTAATGTAACGAAAACTTAATATTTTTATCCAAAAAGGAAATTCTTAAAAACAAAATTACTTTATATAAGAGTAAGGGAAATTTCAAATTTCAAAAGGGAAAAATCAATAATCGGATATTAAAAAGATTAATCAAGTTCTTCAAACAGTTTGAACAAGATTAAAGAAAAAAAGTTTATTTTATACTCTCTCTCTTAATATCCTCGTGTTTATTTAATGTTGCCTCAAATGGCAACTTTTTTTTTTGCAAATAAAAAAGGAGAAATAAAAAATTTCTCCTTTTAAAACACATTGATAATTCTGTTTATTAAGAAACAACAACTTCTTTTAAAGATTCTAAATATTTCACAGCATATACTGCACCTACAGCACCGTCAGCTGCAGCTGTTATAACTTGTCTTAAAGGTGTTGTTCTTACATCTCCTATTGCAAATACTCCATCAACAGAAGTTGCCATAGTTTCATCAGTAACAATAAAACCTCTTGCATCTTGTTGTAATTGACCTGAAATATTTTCAACATTCGGAGTCATTCCGATATAAGGAAACACTCCATTTACTGATAAATTTGAAATTTCTTTAGTTTTAACATTTTCTAAAACCGCAGTATTAACAAGGTTATCACCTTTAATTTCTTTTACTACAGAATCCCAAATGAATTCAATTTTTTCATTTTTAAAAGCACGTTCTTGAACAATTTTGTCAGCACGTAACTCATTTCTTCTATGAATTACATATACTTTATCTGCGAATTTTGTCAAATACATAGCCTCTTCAACCGCAGCATTTCCACCGCCGACAACGGCAACAATTTTGTTTCTATAAAAAGCTCCATCACATACAGCGCAATAACTAACACCTCTGCCGACAAATTCTTTTTCCCCAGGAACACCCAATTTCATAGGTTGAGCTCCTGTTGCAATAATTATAGTTTTTGCTTTAAATTCATACTCATTAGTCACAATTGTCTTAGTTTTTAAATCAACACTTTGAATTTCCTGCATTGGGAATTTTTTTACACCAAACTTATCAGCGTGTTCTTCAAATTTTTCCATTAAATCGTAACCACCAATTACTTGGAAACCTGGATAATTTTCTAATTCCAAATAATTTGAAGGCTGTCCACCTAACATGTTCAAATCAACTATTGCGGTAGAGACAGCTCCACGACTAGCATAAATAGCAGCAGACAATCCTGCAGGTCCACCGCCTAAAATAATTGTATCAAAACTTAATTGCTCCATTTTCTATCCTCATTTTCCTGTAATACTTTTTCCTGATATTTTTTCGCCTTTTAAAATATATACAGCAGTATCTTTCTTAATCAATGATTTATCATAAATTGAGAAAGTTTCTAATGTTAAATAATTAACACCCGTGAAAGTATCCCCGTTAAGTTTCAAATCAACAGTATCTGTTAATTTTTTGTTACCGTCATACTCCCCTGTCTTTGAAAATCTTATAATATTTCCATCAACATAATCAAGTTTAACAGAAGCACTAGCTCCTGTAAACGGGTTGTTTAAATTTATGACGTCACCACTCCTAGATAAGTTCCATACATCGACAGTCACTGGTTTAAAATATACATCTCCTGACTGCTTATCAATTTTAGCTAACACGCGCCAATTTCCATAAAAAGAATTTGGAACAGCACCAATTTTTGAAACACCGGCTTTTAAAGTTTCTGCAGAAACAGATAAGCCAATTACCAAAAATAGAAATAATAAAATTTTTTTTAATATACCCATAATTAATACATAATTATTTTATTTCATTTTTCAAAAATATAAAATATCAATCTACACAGAAGCTAATTTGGCTTGTAATACTTGAGCAGATTCTTCATATCCTGCTCTACCCATTAAAGCATAAGTATAATTTTTTGCCTGTTCAACACCTGGTTGATTAAACGTATCAATATTATATAATTCCCCTGCAATTGCAGTCTGAACTTCTAGCATATAAAGGAGTTGGGCAACATTGTATCCATCAACTTTATCAAGATAAATTGAAACTGTAGGACGTTTATAATCAGCTAAAGATACACGAGTAGAATCAGCTTCTGCATTAATTAATTGATTAATCGTCTTACCTCCAAGATACCCAATTCCCGTATATTCGAAAATATTAGGGATTTCAAGAGTATTATCAAAATTTTTAACTCTTATAAAGTTTATTACCTTATTATTTGGACCTTCATTGTATAACTGAATTTGAGAATGCTGATCAGTAGCGCCTAAAGCCTTAATTGGAGTAGGGCCAACACAAACATCATTTCCTTCTTTATCTTTATTTTTACCTAAAGATTCAGCCCATAACTGAACATACCAATCTGATACATATTTCAATTTACTAGAATAAGGCATCATAACAGATAAATTTTTACCCTTTTTAGTATCTAATAAATAATGAATTAAGGCATTTTGAGCTGCAATATTTTCTTTAATATCAGTATTTTTTAAAGCTAAATCCATATCTTTGATACCGTTTACAATCTCATCAATATCAATACCAACAAGCGCAAATGGTAACAAACCTACTGCAGAAAATACAGAAAATCTACCACCAACATCATCTGGAACTACAAAAGTTTTATAACCTTCTTGTTCAGCGATCTGACGCAAAATTCCTGTTTTTTTATCTGTTGTAGCTACAATATTATATCTGTAATTATCACCTAATTCTTGTTCTAAAATATTTTTAACAATCATAAATTGAGACATAGTCTCAGCAGTAGAACCAGATTTTGTAATAACATTTACTAAAGTCTTTTTTAAATCTAAAACATTTAAAAGACCTACCATATAATCAGGATCAATATTATCTAAAAAGAAAATTCTAGGAAGCCCTTCTCTTTGCTCTGGAGATAATAAATTCCAAAAAGGTTTTAACAAAGCTTCAGTAACAGCTAATCCTCCTAATGCAGATCCTCCTATACCTAATACAAGTATATTATCAAAACGGCCTTGCACCATAGCTGCATACTCTTTTACATACCAAAGAGTTTCTTCATTATATCCCAGATTCATCCACTGAAGCCATTGTCCAAGTTTATCTTTTCTTTTATTTAAATCAACGATAATATTAGCTATTTTGTCTTTATAATTTTCGAATTCTTGTTCTAAATTAAGCCCGTTATCTTCACCGATAATTTTTTCATCTACCCTTTTATAGTCTAATGTTATCATCTGCTCCCTATAACAACCTTTCTTACATTAACCTTTAATATAACCACATATTTTACGTTATTTATACACTTATTATATATGCTAAAGGTTTTTATACAAGGTACGACAGAATATTTTAATATTTATTTACCTATATGCTTCAATAATTAATTAAAATAATAATCTTTGTCACAATACTTCTGACTACCATTTACGCACTTCAAATAATCCATATTCTCCATCTGTATCACCCACGCTCCACAACCGGATCCATTCCACCAACCAGCACCAGAAGATGTAGAATTCGGTTTACACATAGATTGTCGTCCATGAGTCCCTGCACCACCCCTTGGTATAACCTTTTCCTTAGTTACATGAAATGTAAATGTATCCACACCCCAACGATTTGGATACTTATCGCCATTAATATCTACCTCAAACTGAAAACAATAATTAAGATTAGTACATGGGAGAGCACTTTCTACTCCAACTTGATGTTGAATTCCCATAACAATACCATCACTCATTACTAAAGAAGAAGTAGAACCCATACTATTTACTGTTTTATTTTGCAAATCTCTTCTTGTAACCCTTGCGAAACACCCACCATCTGAACTAGGGCAAACTCTTACATTCTTTATATATTTTGAAAACATCACTACAACATCATCCCAACTTTCCACATCCCAAGTCGTAGGATCACCATAGTCATTTAAAACTCCAATATATGCATTTGATAATGTTGAATATGCTTTTTTTAAACGAGCGACAGCTTCCTTTTCTCTCTGATTAGCAATAAGTGTTGGCATTGTCAAAGCAACTACAACTCCAATAATTCCTAATGTTATTAAGACCTCTGCTAAAGTAAAACCTCTTTTATTCTTATAGTGATGCAACATATCACTATTATAACATATTGATTTTTTTTGACAAGCCCTAAATCCTAGTAGAGCAAGCTTTAAATTGCCCCCCCCCCGATACTTCCAAATCTTTTCATAACTAGCTCCTTTTTATACTTCTAACATAGTAATTTTAGCATATTATTATAACATTTTCAAGATTGCAGAACCAAATAATAAAACCCCAATAACAATTGCAATTACAGAAGCAAACATAACCGCACCTGCAGAAATATCTTTAGCCATACCGACTAATCTTGAATATCTGTTGTGAAATACTGCATCTAAAGAATATTCTATTGCAGAATTTAACATCTCTGTAACTATAACAAAACCTATTGTCAACAATAAAATACACATTCTATCAACACTAAAATCAAGTAAAAAAGCTAATGCAAGAGCGACCATAGCCAAACAGAAATGAACTCTTATATTTATTTCTGATTTTAAAACAAGACGCATACCTTTTCTGGCATTTTTAAATGTATTTGAAAAACCTTGCTGTTTAAACTTTGTCATACCCCAATACTTTCCAATGCTTTATTTTGTAAATCTATAATAAAATTATAATCTTCTTCTGTTTGATGGTCAAATCCAAGCAAATGAAGGATACCATGACTTATCAAGAAAGATAATTCATACTCCTTAGACACACTTTTTTTATCAGCTTCTTCAATAACTTTATCAAGAGCTATAATCACTTCTCCTAAGTTAATTTCGCCATCAAAAACAAATTTATCTTCGCTATCAGCAAATATTGCAAAAGTAATTATATCTGCAGGATAATCTTTATTTCGATATTCCCTGTTTATTTCATGCGTTTTAATACTATCACAATATAAAAAATCAAAAGAAATTGTATTAAAATCAAAAGAATTCAAACAAGATTTATCATAAACATCTGGTAAAGAAAGATAAAATTTCAATATTTTTTTTGCGATATCTACAAAAAATTTTTCATTAATCTGCCAGTTATCATAAATATTTTCACTAAAAATATGATATTTAGTCATTTTTTTCCTCTTTAGATTGAGTTTTTTGTTCTCCTTCTTCTAATTGTTTTATCTTGTTTTCAAGATCTTCATCTAACAATTTCTGAGGCATATTTATTTTTTGATTTTGCAACTCTTGTGCTAAGTTTTCTTGATATTTAATTCTATTATGCTGCATTCCTCGTATGATTCTTGAAAAAGTTGCAGCTATAGTTTTTATATCTTTTAGCGTCAACGGACTATCAGATAATTGACCATCATTTAATCTTTCTACAATAATTTTATTAATCATTGCTTCAATTTCTTCAGATGTAGGATTTTTTAATGATCTAACAGCAGATTCAACAGCATCTGCAATCATCAAAATAGCAGTTTCTTTAGTATTAGGTTTTGGACCAGGATATCTAAATTGTTCCTCTTTAACATTATCAACACCTTCTTCTTTTACTGCTTGATTATAAAAATAGCTAGCCAAACCTTCACCATGGTGTTGAATAATAAAATTCTGTATTACCTGAGGTAAATGATATTCCTTTTTATTTGCTATTTCAATACCATCTTTAGTATGAGCAGTAATAATCATCTTACTTATTCTTGGAGTAAATTTATTATGTGGATTTTCAATAGATACATAAGATTGATTTTCAACAAAAAACAGCGGTCTTTTTAATTTACCTATATCGTGATACAATGCACCAACTCTTGCTAATATAGGGTCAGCACCTATTGCTTCAGCTGCAGCTTCACACAAATTAGAAACCATCAAACTATGATGATAAGTTCCAGGAGCATCCATTTGAAGGCGTTTTAGTAATTTTTGGTTATGATCTCCCAATTCTGCTAAACCATATGGAGTTATAATATTAAATGCACTTTCAAATAAAGGCATTAATCCAGAAGCAATAACTGCACTAAATATTCCATTTAACAAAATAAAAGTACAATTTTTTAATAAAAGAACATTATCTACTTCTATCAAACATTTTTCTAAAATATAAATACTTAAAACTATAATTAATCCAGCAATTCCAATATAAAATCCAGTTTTGATAACATCAACTCTTTCTGCATAACGAATTTGCGATATAGCTATTGCTGACAATATACTTAATAATAAAAATGCTACTAAATATTGAATATTATATTGATAACCTATAGCCATAACTGATAGCAATATTACAGCTGCTACAAAAGCTATTCTAGGCTTTGTAAATATTGACATTAAAATCAAAAAAGCTGGAATTGGAATTACATATGGAGAAAAACCTGTTGGAATAATAACAGCAATAACTGCAATCAAAAGCGATAAAAAAGCTGATATTGACAAATATCTTGGTTCCAGAAAATCTTTTTCAAAATACTTCATATAGCTCAAAAATAAAATAGTACCAATAAATACTATGATATAAATTGCGACCAAACCCTGCCAATTAAGCTCATATACATTATAACCTGCTTGCCTTAAAGCATCTCGTTTTAATCTAGTTACAGGTTCGCCATTAAATAAAATTTTATCGCCTTTTTGGAATACAACTTCATATGGTTTTACTGAATTTTGTGCATTTTTACGGGCAATTTCTGTAGCAAATTCGTCTACAACAAGATTTGGAACTATAACCTGTTCTAGCATTGCTTTAATAACAGAAACTTGTCTTTTTGAGACATTAGATACCATATTATTTAGAATTATTTGGTCAATATTATCTTTTTCATAATCTTTTTCAGTAATTCCTTCATGTAATATATTAGTCAAAGTTAAATTTGATTTATCAAAAACTTCATGCAATATGTTATCATCAGCTTTCAATAAAAAATTTATAATGAAATCTCTTTTTGTATCATCTGACAAATCAAATAAAATACCTAATTCTTCTTTTTTTATTGAAATTTCAACATCTTTTTTTCTTATTTGCATCACAGATGACTGTAATGTTTGAAGATTTGTTTTAATAAAATCGTCTTCTGCCGGAGCTAAAACTGGTTCAACTTTTTGAGCAACTTCTTTTCTATGCTGTTCTGTTCTTTTTACATCTTCAACTGTTAAAGTTTTTTGTGCGATTATATCACGTTTACTTATACCATTCTCAATAATATTTTGAAAAAAGAAGTTTTGAGAAGCTATCACAGCAGTCATTAAAACAGTAAATGCAATAAAATATATATATTTCAAAGTTTGTGCAGATGTAAAAAAATCCTTCAAATTAGAAACAAATTCAAGTTTTGCCATATATAAATTCCCTATTATTTATTAATCTTTTTATATATTATTACTTCCTAATTTTTTTTCAAGTCTTGCAACTTAATCCGCCTTTGAATATCCTCTAAAAGCTTTCTATTAATTGACATTAATTCAGATAAAACAGCAATTACTGCAACTTGAACACCAGTAATTATCAATATTGCAGACAAAATAAGAGATTGTATATGACCTGCACCACTTTCGTTTATAAAATAATATAAAAACCTTATACCAATTAATATCCCAAAAGTTAAAAATATACCTGCTAAAATTGCAAAAAATCTAAACGGTCTATATATGATAAACATTCTAATCATTGTAAACATAGAACGACGAACATAATCAAATATATTTTTTACAAGCTTTGATTTTCTTAAATCAGGATTAACATTTATTGGTACACATTTTAGAACTAAACCCTTTGCTCTTGCTTGAATAATTGTCTCTAATGTATATGTATAATTATCAAAAACATTCAATTGTATAGCCGCATTCCTTGAAAAAGCTCTAAAACCACTAGGAGCGTCTTCCACATCTGTAGAACTAATTAGACGCATTACAAAAGAACCTAATTTTTGAAGCATTTTTTTTAATAAAGAAAAATGTTGAATTTTAGATACTGGCCTTGAACCTATTACAATATCAGCTGAACCATCTAATATCGGTTTTACCAATTTTTCAATATCATCAGCACAATATTGGTTATCGGCATCAGTATTAACAATAATATCTGCATCTAAAGATAAAGCACTATTAATACCTGCAACAAAAGCCTTCGCTAAACCGGAATTATGAGGCATTTCTACGATATGTTTCACCCCTAAGTTTTTTGCGACATCAACAGTTTTATCAGTAGAACCATCATTTATTATTAAAACTTCAATTTCATCTATCCCATCGATTTTTTTAGGTAATGCGTTTAATGTTACAGGTAAAGACTTTTCTTCATTGTAACAAGGTATCTGAATTATTAATTTCATAACTATCCTCTTTTAAAATTTTCTTTTTATTATATAATTAAAGAGGGATTTTGACAAACGTGAAAAATTTCGCAAAGATATTTTTAATAATTATTTTAGGGATAGCTTTAAGATTAATATTTATCAACAAACCTGATGGATTATGGAATGATGAATATATTAGCTGGATGATTGCTGCTACCCCTTTTTCAAATGGCTTTATAAATGCAATGAAATCTCAATGCCATATGCCATTTTATTACTTATATCTTAAATTTTTCATGACACTATTTGGTCAAAGCGATTTATTACTAAGACTTACATCTGTTTTTGCAGGAGTACTATCAATACCTGTTATGTACTTTATAGGCAAAGAAAAAGATGAAAATACCGGAATCACTTGCGCAAGTATTACTGCAATCAGTTCTTTTTTAATTTACTATTCGCAAGAAGTTAGATTGTATTCCGTGCTATTCCTTTTTTCTGCATTGAGTCTTTTATATACAATAAAATGCATTAAAAATCCAATTAAAAAGAATTTTATTTTATATGCAATTTCTAATTTTTTAATATTATTTACCCACACAATTGGATTTGTATTTGTATTTTTTAATTTAATTATTTTAAGCATTAATTTATATAAACAATTTAAAAAAGTAATTACTACCGTCTGGATTTCAATATTTACAGGCGGTATTTTATTAACACCACTCGTATATAAAATATTTACAACAAAATCTTTTTCTCAATGGTGGGGACATTTTTCTATTTCAAAAATTGGATTTCTATTTACAGACTATTTTTCTCCAGTATTAACAAACTTGACCAATGCTCCAGACAATTTTTTATATGCTCCTAAAATAGCTTTATTTATGATTATACCAACAGTAATTGCAATAGGTTGTATTTTTAAAGCATTATACAAAAATAAAATTAATATCCAATTATTTTTATTATTCGTTTCAACAATAACTATTTTAATAATTGCATCATTAACAGGGAAATTAGTATTTATAACTAAATATTCAATAGAAATTTATCCAATTTTAATTTATCTGGCAAGCTTTGGTATAAATTCTATGGACAATAAAATTTTAAAAAACAGTTTAATTATAATCTATTGCCTAATTTCCATTGGTTACATCATTTTCCATCCATATTCAGCTCCCAAAATGCGTAGGGCTGAAGGACATAAAATAATGACAGACATTCTTAACAGAATGGAATTGAAAAAAGATGACATGGTGCTTCTGGAATATTATCCTAAAAATAGATTTGATAAATATTTTGATTTTTCAAACTATCGAATAGTTGAAATTCATAAAGGTAATTTCCCAATATACTTATCAGAATCAAATTCATATGAAGATGCGTACAAAAATGGAAAAAATATTTATAAAAACATATTTTCATCAAATAAAAATCCATACTTTGAAAGCATGCTTAATAATGAAATACTTAACAAACTAAAACCAGGTCAAAGCATAGTAATGGTAGTACTAAACAGTGTATCATTTTATTCTCCGGATAATATAAATTTAATAAGTAAAAATGAAAACATTTATAATAAAACACCTTTATTATTTTTAGTTTTTTCATATATTAAAAATCAAACTTTTTATGAACTAGCGAAAAATCTTACTATTACAAGATTTGAGCAGAAAGGAAACTGGACTTTGATTAAGTTTACAAAACTTAACAATACAATACAAAATTAGCAATTTTTATTATGTTTGAACCTCTATATATATGGAAGGTTTCATCGTTGTAGGGAAAAATCATGAATATAGACAAGATTAATCTAAATATCAAAAATAATGGGTATTATTCTCAACGACAAAGTAAAACCCAATCTAATCAAATAGGTTTTACAAGCAATATCCCACAAGCTACTATCGAAAAAGAGATTAATGCATTAAACCCATCAATATTAAGAGGAATAAATAAATTAAAAAACAATATCGGAGAATTTCAAGATATTTGTATTAACGCATTAGGAACAGGGCTATTAGCTCCAATTTTTATCAAATACAATCCGTTATCAAAAACAGATGAAGATACAAGAACATATTCAGCATGGCGTCAGCCACTATCTGCATTATTAGCTATTGCTACTCAAGGGTTATTTACAATTCCAATTGTAAGTAAAATCAATTCAATGGCTAATGAAGGTGCACTAAATTTAGATTGTAATAAAACACCTTTTAAAGACAAAGATTATGCTATGCATATAATGAAAAAATTACACCCAGGCCTAAGTAAAAAACAAAGGGAAGTTCTTGCTGATGAATATCTGGCAAAACAAGATGAAAATCTTATTAATACATTAAAGAAAGAAAACACTGTATACTATACAATAAAAGGTCAAACAGAACCTGTAAAAATTTCTCAAGAAAAATATATAGAAACTCTTAATAAAACAGTAGATTCTATGCTTGCAGATGAAGAAAAAAGACTGAAAGTATGTAATGATGTTAAATTAACAAAACGTATTGAAAGAAGCGAATTTTATAGAAACAATTATGACACATCTAAAAACTTACTAAAGGAAATAGAAGCTAAAATAAATAGAACAGATGATGTCAAAGAAATAACTAAATTCTTAAAAAATAAACATAAAGAATTAAAAAAAGCAAAAGCTAATACACAATTGCTTGATATGATTACAGAGACTCGAATTCTTGGCTCTGCAGGAAAAGATAAAATGCTTGAAAAAGTAAAAAGAATGCAAGGACACGTTGAAAAATACAAAGGTCTAACAAGCAAAGAGCAAGTAGTTGAAGCAGTAAAAGCAAGTATTTCTGAAAGAATTAATGAACATAAAGACTCAATTGAATTCTTAAACAAAGTAAAAAAAGCAATAGCTGAAAATAAAACAGTTAATGATATAGAAGAAATGTTCAAGCTTAAAATAAAAGAAGCTAAAAATGCTAATAAAGAATTTAGATTAGCAGATAAAGTCTTCTCAAAAGAAGTAGCAAATAAGTTAAAAGAATTAACTAAAAAGCACATTGAAGGTGTAAAAAGAATTGCAACACTCGCTGGAGCATTAATAATTCTACCTATCAGCTGTGACTTATTAAATAGAATTTATCCAAGATTTATGGATATCGCATTTCCAAAACTATCAAGTAAAAAACACAATAACGAATCTAAAGAACTGGTTGATAAAGCAACCAAGAATAGCGAGGTGAAATAATGACTATTCTCGCAGTTAATCAAGTTAAAACAAATAATACCCCAAATATCGCATTTGAAGCAAAAGAAAAGAAAAATAACAATAGCAATAAATCTGCTAATATAGCAAAAAATATTGCAATTGCAACAGGTATAGGTGCTCTTGGAGTTGTCGGATACAAAAAGAATTGGGCAGATAAAACTATTAAATGGTTATCTGAAACAAAATTCATGAAAAATAAAGTATTCCCAAATTACGAAAAAGACAACGCTAAATTTATGTCAGCAATAGGAGTTACATCTATTGTATTAAAAGATGGATTGGGATGTTATTTATACGTAAAACAAAGTTTAAATAACGATAAAATTCCAGAAGATAAAAGAAAATTCGTTGCAGCATTAGACTTAGCAAATGGAGGCTTAATGATTGCAATGCAATTATTAATGTTCTTCACTATTTCTAATAAAAAAGTTCAAGAAAAAATATTTAACAAATTATTTGGAAAATACTTTACAAGATCTGCTGACAAAGCATTACAAGCAAAACTTGGTAAAATTGATAAATTAAAAGACATGACAGGAAAAGAATTCCACACAGCTAGAGAAGCAGATAAAAAAGGTCTTAAAAATGCATTCAGCTACTTAATATCTTTAGCAGCTGCAACATTAATTGCAAAACGTATTATAGTTCCATTTATTGCAACACCTTTAGCTGACAAAACTAAGGCTTGGATGTCTAGAAATGATAAACCATTAGAAACTCATAAAGATACTAAAAATACATATAATACAGAAAAACCTGCAGCAACAGTTGAAAATACAGACAAAAAAGAAGATAAAAATACACAATTTGCAGGCAATACCCCTCAAAATA
>CAUDIU010000011.1 GCA_958449715.1 uncultured Clostridium sp.
ACTCACATTCCGGTAGGATCGGCCGCCTTTACTCCGCCTTCTTTAATACCTTTTAATAAATCATATCTGCCGATGTATGCATGTGCAGAACATGATACAAAGTCAGGAGCTGTGATAAGGTATGTAGATTTGATTGGTTTGTCACCGAATCTTAAGTGAGATACAGTTACACCAAATGATTTTTTAGAGTCATAAGCAAAGTATGCTTGAGCATCTTTGTTTGTATATTGACCAATGATTTTAATAGAGTTTTTGTTAGCACCTACAGTACCATCTGAGCCTAAGCCCCAGAACATACAGTTTGTTGTTCCTTCTGGTTCTGTAACGATGTGTTCTTTAACTTCTAAAGATTTGTGAGTTACATCATCTTCGATACCTACTGTAAATCCATGGAAGCCGTTAGCTTCAGCATGTTTGTATACAGCTAATACCATAGAAGGTGTAAATTCTTTAGAAGATAGACCATAACGGCCACCAATTACTCTGATATCTTTTCCAGCTAATGCTGCAACTACATCTAAGTATAATGGTTCACCGATTGATCCAGGTTCTTTTGTTCTATCTAGAACTGTTACACGTTTTGCAGTTGATGGTACTGCTTCCAAGAAGCGTTTTACATCAAATGGTCTGTATAATCTTACTTTTACTAAACCATATTTTGTTCCGCGTTTAGCATTTAAGTATTCAATTGTTTCTTCGATAGTTTCACAGCCTGAACCCATTGCAACGATTACATCAGTAGCATCAGGAGCACCAACATAATCAAATGGATGATATTGTCTGCCTGTAACTTTAGCAACTTTGTCCATATATTCTTGAACAATGTCAGGTACAGCATCATAGTATTTATTAACTGTTTCACGACCTTGGAAATATACGTCAGTGTTTTGTGCACCAACTTTACATATAGGAGCTTCAGGTCTCATTGCTCTGTTTCTGAATTCTTCTATGTATTTTGGTTCAACTAATTTAGCGATATCTTCGTAAGATATTTCTTCAATTTTATGAACTTCATGAGATGTTCTAAAACCATCAAAGAATTGTAAGAATGGAACTTTAGATTTATATGTAGCAAGGTGAGCAACTAAAGCTAAATCCATTTCTTCTTGAACAGAGTTAGCTGCTAACATTGCATAACCTGTGTTACGACATCCCATAACGTCTGAATGGTCACCGAAAATTGCTAATGATTGAGCTGCAATTGCACGAGCTGCTACGTGGATAACGTGTGGTAACATTTCCCCTGCCATTTTGTGCATTACAGGAATCATTAATAGTAAACCTTGTGAAGCTGTATAAGTAGAAGTTAATGAACCTGCAGCTAATGAACCATGTACAGCACCTGCTGCGCCTGCTTCTGATTGCATTTCAGCAACTCTTACTTCTTCGCCCCAAATGTTTTTTTTGTGTTGAGACGCCCATTCATCAATCCATTCACCCATTGTAGATGAAGGAGTGATTGGGTAAATAGCTGACACTTCACTAAGTGCATACGCAATATGCGCTGCAGCGTAGTTGCCGTCAACTGTTATAGTCTTTCCTGGCATAATACAAACCTCCTTATTTTATGCGCTATTACTTAATAACTATACCCTTTAATTTTAATACAAACAAAATATTTTGACAAAAAATAATTTCTAATTTATAATCGCTCTTGTATCTTTTTTGTAATAATTTACCCCAAAAAAGGCAATAATTTTTAATAATTAGTTTTTATATCAATATTGGAGTTATTAAATGATTAAATTAAGTCAAAAAGTATTAAGCGGATTAGGGAAAGTCCCACCAATGAAATCAAAAGTGAAAATTTTGGGGGATGAAGCTGCTGCTATTGGAACAAAAAGGGGGCGTAAAAAACTTGGAGTTACAACTACTCCAGCATTTGAAAGAACTCCAAAAACTGATACTTTTGTAAAGACTAGTTCAGCTAAAACGGTTGCGAAAAAGGAAGAAACTAAAGCTGTTGATACTAAAAATCGTTTAGGTGATTTTTTAATAAAACAGAATAAACAATTGGCTGCTCAATATATGAATGATCTAGAAGAAGTAGCTCAAGCTATTCCTGAAGCATCGTTTTATCGAGAAATTAATAAGAGTTCTACAAAAGAATTACCTTCTATTTTAGATAAGATAGCAAGAAGAACAGAACAATTTTCAGAAAGAGGTTATTCTGGCGTTATAAGAGATGGTGTTCGTGGAACTATTTTCCTTCCAGATGCTGATAAAAATTTTGTAAAAGTTGTTAAGGCTATGGAGAAAAAAGGTTATAAAATTGCAAAAACTTACGCTGAAGATAAAAATGGTAATATTATCTTAGGTAAAGATGGTCTGCCTAAAATGGTAGATGATATTGATGTAAGATTTGGTGAAAATGCAGTGCCTTCAGGTTATGAAGATGTTCAGATGCGTTTTGAAAAAAGTGGTAATTTGTATGAATTATTATTCTTACCTGGACCAAATTATGCAGCAATTAAAAATAAAGAGCATACTTTAGTGTTTGAGAATTTTAGAAAATATGATGCGGCAAAAATCACTGATGATGATGGCGCAAAACAAATTGTAAAAGGTATTAAGAAAATTTATCATGGTTTGACCAGAAGATTATATGAAGATGCAAAATTGCGTGATAAATTTGGGGCATCAAAAGCCTCTCAAATTACTTTTTCTAAAGAAGATGTTGAAACAGCTGATAACTTGTTTGAATCTTTAAAGACTTTATATTTGGGTAAATATAATGCTTTACCTCCAAGTAAGCGTTCTAAACCTAGATTTAAAGATACTGAAAGATATAAAGTTTTAGATACAATTGAACAAAACTTAAGAAATGTATTAGATTTATATAAACCTATAGACTAATAATTGCGACATTTTCTATATGATATGTATGGCAGAACATGTCAAAAGGTTGTATACTTTCAATTTTACAGCCGTTATCTTTTAGGTATTTTAAATCTCTTGCTAGTGTTGCAGGATTGCAGCTTACATAAATGATTTTATTTTTCGTATGCGCAATTGTTTCATCAAGAGCTTCTTTTGTGCAGCCTTTGCGTGGAGGATCAAGAATTGTTATATCAAATTTTTTCTTAATAGATTTAAGATATTTGGTTGTATCTTCAGTGTGTAGTTCAACATTATCTATTTTATTTATTTGAAGGACTTCTTTTGCTTTTTCTATGGATTCTTTGTTTTCTTCCACGCTTGTTACTTTTAGTGCAGAGTCACTTATAACTATTCCAAATGTTGCTATGCCAGCATAAGCATCAAGAACAGTTGGATTATCATGCTTTTTTATTTCGTTTTTTACGTATTTAAAAATATTTTCTGCACTTTTAGGATTTACTTGGAAGAATGTAGATGATCCTATTTTAAAAGTTTTATCTAAAATTTTTTCATAAATAAAATCATCTCCGATTATGCATTCTGTTTTATTTCCTAAAATTACATTTGTTTTTTTGTTGTTGATGTTAATACAAACTCCAGTAACATCTTCAAATTCATCAAAAATTCTTTTTGAAAAGTTGCTTATATTTTTTGATATTTTATTGGAATTTATAACTAATGTAACTAATAATTTTCCATTATAAGAAGAAGATCTGATTACAATGTGTCTTAAATCTCCAGTGTGCTTCTTTTCATTGTAGCCAGAAATATTATATTCATTCGCTGTGCTTCTTATAAAATCAATAACTTTATCGCAAATTTCAGGTTGAATCGGGCAATATTTGATATTGACAATTTCATGGGATTGAGGCTTGTAGTAACCTGCAAGTAATTTTTTTGATACTTTTGTCTGAGATACAGGATATTGAATTTTATGTCTGAAAGATTTTATTTCAGGGCTTTTAATCGGTATATTTATTGGGGTATTGATATGCCCGATTGTTCTCATGGTATCTTCTACAATTTGTTTTTTTAATTGTAATTGATAGTCATAATCAATAAATTGTAATTGGCATGCTCCACAAACTTTTTGCATAGGACAGAAAGCATCTGTTCTATATGGTGATGGATTTATAATTTCGATTGCTTTTGCTGTTGCAAAATTCTTGTTTACCTTTGAAATTCTTATTTTTAATTCGTCTTGCGGGCATGCATTTTCGACAAATACAACTTGACCGTCAATTCTTGCAATACCAGTTCCAAGATTTGATAGTTTTTCTATATTTACGATAAATTCATCATTAATTTTCATTTTTTTTGTTTCTTTATGTGAATTTTTAAAGCAGGGAATAAATCATTATCATCACCATAGTGAGAGAATGTGATTTTCCCGAATTTATTAACATTTAATAATGATTTTACATAAGTTTGTTGTACATTATTAGGTTTGTATGAATATTTATAAAAACCTTGTTTTGTATCGTTAAGAATTAGAAATTGTTTTTTCTCTAAAGGCTTTTTGTATAGAGTGATTTCATTATTTTTAAATTGAGAAATTTTTACAATTTCAGCATTAGGGAAAAGGGATTGAATATAAGCTTCATCTAGTTGAACAGCTTTAAAGTAACCGTTATTGTAAATGTATTTAACAAATTTTAAATTAGCATTATCAACACCTATAAAATCTCCATTATTTATAAATTCCATGTTTGTAAAGGGCCCGATGGCAAGTTTTCCTTTGTTGTTGTAATATTCAGAAAAACCTCCAGAACCTACGAACATTTTGTATATCAATCTAATATCTTTAGGAGATGTTTGTGATGTACTCCATTTTGTGGTTTGAGGATTATAATAAACAGATTGTTTTTCTTTTATGTAATCAAAAGAGTAAGCGCTTAATGCTGTAGATATAAGGCATAAAAACGTTATAAAAATCTTTTTCATAAAAAACATATTCTCCTTACTAAAAAAGACCTCATAAATAGAGGTCTTATAAAATGGTGGGCGTTAGAAGACTCGAACTTCTGACATCCTCCTTGTAAGGGAGGCGCTCTACCAACTGAGCTAAACGCCCTCAGCAAGATTAATAATAACTGAAACAAATTTTATTGTCAACTATTTTTTATAAAGTTTTTTCTAAAATTTTTATTGAATTATTAATTTTTTGAGAAAAGCTTGTATATTCAGCTCTTAGGTTATTGTCTTTTGCTTTGTTTTGTTGCTGTTTTGCACTAAATTTTATATTTTTCTTGTTTCTTAGTATTAAAAAAAGAAATATGTTATTCTTCACTTGGAGTCTGATTTTCTTCTTGTTTTTCGAGAAGTTGTTTTTCGTATTCCATACGTTGTTTTACTTTTATTTCATGCTTTTCTCCATGATGTGGTTCTTCTCTTTTGTATCTTTGATCAGTCCACCATTTTGCCATGTGATAAACAGGACCGCGTTTATATGGTTTAGTTTTTTCTTCTCTAACTTTTCTTTCTTTTTGCCTTTTTATTTTTACGGGTTTGTCAAGATTATCAATATTTGGTCGTGTAGGAGGCGGGACATCAATATAATCAATTAAATCTGCTTCATTTACGGCATATGATTCAGGACTCACATAGCCTTCATCTGCAAGAGTTTTAGTTGATGTTAATATAAATAAAAGTATAAAAATAGGTAATATTTTTTTTATCATTTTGCCCTTTCTTATTATGAATACGGACATCTTGTGACAATATTTTTTCCGTGAGAATCAAGTCCGCCTGTTTTTATAAGGTTAAATTTTTTCGCTGCTTCATCAATTTTTGATTGCCATTTTTGATAATAATCGCCTTCGTATGATTGATAGTAACCTTCGTATAATAATGCTTTATCTTTGCTGTATTTTTTGAAATGTTCAAAAAGGTATGTGTAAAATTCAGGGCAATAAGCTTTTGTTCTTGCTGGATGTGCAATTGACATTACTCCAGAATTAAGCTGTGATACAAATTCTACAGCATCTTCAAAAGAAGAAAAAGGCTCAAGCATTTTTCCAATTCTTGGGTGAGATTGCATATATATTTCTCTTGCTATTTGAATTTTTTCTTCTATTTTTTCTGGAATTTGAGGTAACTCATGCCCGATATACATTTCGAGAGCTTTTTTATAAATTTTATAATAAGGTTCACTACTTGTTTTGAATAAATATTTAAATTCCTTTATCGGTGCATCATAGGAAAAATCAGCATTAGGAAAATAGTAATTAAGTAAAATTTTACCTGCTGTATATTTTTTTAGAGGATGAGCAACTTCATCTTGTCCTTTTTTTATCATAATATGACATTTTGATGCTTCTTCTATATTAAAATTGTATTCAGGTAGTGCAGAATTTAATTTTTCAATAGTCGCTTTTGCGAGTTGAAGTTTTAAATCTCTTTTGTGAGATAAATAATTATTTAATTTTTCATCAAACGGATCTATTCCATAGACAAGTAAATGTATCTGACAAGGCTTTTTTTGATTAGGGAAATTAATTCCAATTGTTGATATTTCAAGTCCAAGACAAATATTTACGTTTTTATATTTCTCTATTTTTTTTGAAATTTCTTTTGTCCCGTCTATTGTGTCATGGTCAGTGAGTGCAAGTAAAAAGTTTGGATTTTTTTCGGTGATTTTTTGAGCATTTTCTAAAAGCTCATCAATTGACATTGAACCATCTGAATATTCAGAATGTATATGTAAGTTTGCACCAAATTCTCCTGATTCTAAATACCTGAAATCATGTGAATCTAAAACATTTAAATCTTTTCTTTCTCCAGGTTTGAAAGATGTTTCAGATAAATTTTTAACGCGTTCTATAAAATCTTTTTCACTTACAATTCCCATAATTTATATTTTACACAAAAATAGACTTTGAAACAAAATTTCTCATTCTACGTCAAAAAAAATAAAAGTGTGACAATTTTGTAGAAGATGAGGGATTTAAATGGCTGTTACAAAGTATATTGAAGAAGATTTGTATAAAGATTTAAAACCAGAGTATCAGTATGGTACAGAATTTATTGAAATTGATGATGACGATATCGAAGAACCAAAAACATTTAATTCTATATCAAATGATGATGATATCTTGCAAATGTATTTGAAAGATATTGGGAAAGTAAAATTGTTAAACTCAAAGGAGGAAAAAGCTCTTGGAAAACAAATAAAAGAAGGAAAAAAATCTCAAGCTGAAATTGCAAAACGAAAACTTGTTCAAGCAAATTTACGACTTGTTGTAAGTATCGCAAAAAAATATATAGGACAAGGTGTCTTATTTATGGATTTGGTGCAGGAAGGCTCTTTAGGTTTGATTAAGGCTGCAGAAAAATTTGATTATTCAAAGAATTTTAAATTTTCAACTTATGCAACTTGGTGGATAAAGCAGACTATTATAAGAGCAATTTCAAATAATTCAAGAACAATAAGAATTCCTGTTCATATGACAGATAAAATTAGAAAGTATAAAAAGATGTATACGACATTATCTTTTGAATTAGGACGTGAACCTACTGATATGGAAGTAGCTGAAGGGTTGGGGATTACATCAAAACAGCTTATGACTATAAAAAAGTCAATAATAAAAGAACCGATAAGTTTGGAAACCCCAGTTACAGATGATTTGAATATTGGCGATTATATCGAGGATAAATCTTACAGATCTCCAGAAATTCAAACTAAAAATAACGCATTAAAAGGAAGCATTGAGGATTTATTATCAACTTTGCCTGAAAGAGAAAAAAAGATTATAACCTATCGTTTTGGGATAAATGGGGAAATGCCCAAAACATTGGAACAACTAGGAGAGATAATGGGATATTCTAAAGAACGAATAAGACAGCTTGAGGATTCCGCATTATCAAAAATCAGAGAGAAAAAGGAATTACAGCACTTTAGAGATTTTATTGAGGATTAGGATTGTATCCGTTCCATAAGCAATTTGGATTAATCTTTTATATTAAATATCCTAAATAAAAAAGGAGTTTTATAGCTCCTTTTTTATTGTAAAATTAATGATTTCGCGAATTCAATTGATTGCTCATTAATTTCACCGCCCGCTAATTCTGCAAGAGCTTTAATTCTATTTTCTCCTGTGAGTACATATACTTCAACTTTTGTTTCATCACTTTGAGATTTTCTTACATAAAAATGTTTATCTGCTTTTGATGCGATAATAGCTTGGTGTGTAATTAAAATTATTTGGTGGTATTTAGATAATTCTACAATTTCATCAGCAACACTTTGTGATGCTTTACCGGAAATTCCCGTATCAATTTCATCAAAGATTACTGTATTTATATCATCACTTTGTGCAAAAATGGATTTTATCGCAAGCATTACACGAGAAATTTCACCGCCTGATGCAACTTTTGCAAGAGGTTTTAAATCTTCTGACACGTTTGTTGAAATTAAAAATTCTACATTATCAATTCCATCAGAACATAGCTCTTTTTGTGTAACTGAAATTTCAAATCTTGCTTTTGGTAGTTCTAATTTTTCTAATTTTTCTTGGATTAGAACAGATAAAACTTGAGCATAATTTTGTCTGCTTTCACTTATTTCAGATGCGATATGCATCAATTCTTTATGAGTTGATTCGATTTTTGTTTCAAGTTCTTCTATATTTTGAGTTGAAAATTCTATTGCATTTAATTCTTTAGATAATTTATCGAAAGTTTCAAGAACGGACTCTAAAGTCCCACCATATTTTCTTTTGAGTTTATCAAGTAGGAATAATCTTTCTTGGATTTCATTAAGTCTTTCTGTATCATTGTCTAAATTTTGACTATAATCCCTAAGGTCAGAGCCTACATCTTTTAATCTCTCAATTGCATCTATTAGATTACTTTCTAATTCTTCCAAATTCTTATCCATAGATGCAGCTTTTGAAATATTTTGTTTAATTTTTCCTAAGGCTTCAATTATAGATCCGTCGTCCCCATTAATGGCCCAATAAGATGTGCCTGTTAGTTCTTTTAATTTTTCTGCATTTTCTAATACTTCAAGTTCAGAATTTAATTCTTCATCTTCAGTAGGGCTTTGAATATTTGCACTGTCTATTTCATTTATTTGGAATTGTAAAAATTCTATCTGACTTTCTGTTGCATTTGACGCATTTTTTAAATTCTCAAGTTGAGATTGCAAATGCTGAAATTCTTTGAATTTTTCTCTATAAGCATCTAGTTTATTACCATATGATTCTTTAGCATAGTTGTCTAAAAGATTTATGTGATATTTGGGTTGCATAAAAGCATATGTTTGATGTTGAGAATGAATATCAAGGAAATATGATTTTAATTGTTTTATAAATTCTAGATTAACAAGAGTTCCATTTACTCTAGAACGTACTCCATTTTGAGTAATTTCTTTTGTTAAAACAATTTCAGAGCCGAAATTATCAACACCATTTTCTTCAAACAATTTGCTTAAATCATGTTTTTTATTTTCGATAACAAGTTCAATAACAGCTTTTTCTTTATCATGTTTTATTACATCTTTAGATACGCGGGGAGCAAAAGCTATATCAATTGCGTTTATTAATATACTTTTACCTGCACCTGTTTCCCCTGTGATAACATTTAATTTTTCATCAAAGTTTGCAGTGAGTTCGTCTATTAAAATGTAATCTTTTATTCTAAGCTGTTTTATCATATATTATGCTCTTTTTAATTCATATACTCTGAATTCGCTTGCTTCCAATTTGTCGAAATGTAATGTAGATGTTTCTGTATCAAAAGGATTTGAAACGAATTCATCATCGTCAATGTAATATTCTTTTAAAATTACATAATCAGATGGTAAATTGATTGTTTTGTCAAATACTGGTTGCCCATGCATTATTTCTGAATAACTTTTATTGTCTTCATCAAACATTGTAACACGTTCATTTGTGTACTTGTAGTTTGAAACAACAAGATATGCAGTTTTTTCTGGAACTTTTGATATGATCCAAGATGAAAAACCGTCATCATCTTGAATTATCATTTGAGCTTCGCCATTTGATATTATAGAATTGTTTTTTACAAATACATCTATCGCATTGAATTTTTTATAAAATTCGTAATTTTTTTCTCTTGGCATTGATATTTCTTCTCCGATAACGCTTTCAATGCCTCGTTTTGTAAAACTTTCATCTCCATCGACATATAACATAGGGCGTTGTGCAAATTTCCCGCCAGGTAGGAATTTGTATTTAAACCATTTATACAAAGCACCTGTTTCTCCTAATTGTCCAGGGTATTGGTCAATGCATCTGAATTCACCGTCTTGGTTGTTATATGTTTTTAATATAGAGAGTTTTTCTCCTTTTTTGAAATTGACATTATAGTTAAATAGATGTTGATTATCTTCTGTGATTTTTTCTGGAGTTTTTTCTGATTGTGATACAATATCATTTCCCCATAAAAGGTCAAAGTTCATGCCTTTATGATATTCTTTTAAGTAATCGTCCCATAACATATATTCTGCAAGTGTTCCAAAGTATGGAATTTTACTTTTCATTGTTTTGTTTAATTTATTTAAAACTATTCTTGGAGCTCTATAACTGATAGGACGTCCATGGTTTTCTGAAACTTTATCAACAATGTGGTCAATATGATCAACTCTGTATCCGTCAAAATTATAATCTTTTTGAAGATTTACCATGTAGTTTACAAAATAATCAATTACAGGAGTATTGAATGAACCGTTTTCTAAATAGCAAAAATAATATGGAGTTTGACAATCTAAATTCGCAAAACTTGTAACGTCTTCTCCTTTGTAATCGTAATGTTTGAATGTTGGGTAGCCACCACATTCACTCATTTTGTCATAAATTGGAACTCCTGCTGAGCACCAAGCACCGCCAGGAGCTGGCCATAGACCTTCTTTTATTAATTCTTGGATCGCATCTATTTGTTTTGTAATATCATCTTCTGTTAATTTTTGATTATTTTTGAAGCCGTGAATTCTTGCGACAATATCTCTTGCTCTTTTTTGAATTTTTTCTTGATTTTCTTTTTTCATCATTACATTTGAAAGTTCTTTTTTCGCTTCATTCATAAGACTGTCAAATGTGTCATAGATATTTTTGTAATGCGAACTTAAATCCCCAGATGATCCGTTTTGTGAATCTTTATAAATGTTTTTTACGAGTTCTACATCTTCATCATCAAAAGATTCTGGCATGTTTTTTGCAATTTTGTCTATATTAGCATCTAATTCTTTATTTAAAATATTGATATCAAACCATCTTGCAATTTCAGGATTTGCAAGTACTGCTTTAGAGAATCTTCCAGTTTGAGGCAAAATATCATAAATTACAGGGTGGCCAGCTAATTGTGCAAGCATTATAAATGTTTGTACTTGTTCTTTTGCATTCATGCCTGTAAGTTTTTCAATATTTTCATCAAATAATTTTTCACTTACTTCAGAACTTTTTGGTAGATATGCACAGCCAAATTCTCTTGGGTGGAATGGTATCAGATATATTGTAGTGTTGAAAATGTTATTTTCTAAATTCCCTGTTGGCAAAATTAGTAGTTGTCTTAACCAATCAATAAATTTACCTGTATCTTTTGTTTTATTCCCGTCACCAAGACCTGCAAGATTTATTAATTTTATGTCATGTCCTTCTTTTTGAATCCATGAAGAATTCTTTATATTATTTCTTGATAAAACACTTATTTTATCGTCAGTTACAATGAACTCATTGTTTTTAAATACTTTATTATCTCCCCATTTTATTTCAAGGCCAAAAAGAATTTCTTCAGGAGTTAATTCTTCTAGAGCTTTTACATACGGATAAGGTAAATAGCCGTATTTTTTTATGAGACTGCTTAATTCATTTTTTCTTTTTTCAGATATTTTTTCAGCAGGGTAATTCTCTTTTAATGCTGCATAAATTTTGTTTAATCTAAGTACTTTATCATTTTGACTGCTATTCTTTTTTCCGAAAAGGAATTCCAACATTTCCACACTCCCTTAAACTATAATTTTTAGATTTCAAAAATATTATATCATGATAATTAAATAAATTATAATTTGAATATTAATTGTACTTTTTACAATAATATTACCCATATGGGTAATGGATTAACACTCATAGATATTCTTTAATAGTCATGTCGATGATGATATGTAGAAGCAATTGTTATGAAAGTGGGGTAAAGACATGACTCAAAAAACGGCAGAAACTCAAACCAAAACTATTAGTGTGATTATTGTAGAAGATTTCAAATTAACAAGAGTGGGTCTGCGTTGTGCTTTAAATGCAAATGATGATATAAATGTGGTCGCTGAAGCTGAAGATGCTGTTGAAGGTCTAAAATTAATCGAAAGGCATAAACCTGATGTTATATTAATGGATTTGGGTTTGCCTGGCATGAATGGCATTGAAGCTATGGTTAAATGTCGTGAAATGAATATTGATTCAAAAATTATTGCCTTAACTTCTCATGACAGATGTGAGGAAGTAATTGCTGCATTAAGTTCTGGAGCTAGTGCTTATTGTTTGAAAGATATTGATCCGAATAAATTAGCAGATGTTGTCAGAGATGTCTCAACTGGTGTATGTTGGATTGATCCTATGGTTGCACAAATGACTTTAAATTCTTTGCCTAAAATTGATAATATTGGTATTCTTCCAAATAAATCAAGTTCTGAAGGTAGGGTCCCTTTGACAGAAAGAGAATTTGAAGTATTGAAACATCTAGTATCAGGTAAGAGTAATACAGAAATTGCAAAAGAATTAATTGTTAGTGTACATACTGCAAAAGCTCATGTTTGTTCAATATTACAAAAAATGTGTGTGAATGATAGAGTGCAGGCTGCTGTAAAAGCTGTTAAAGAGGGTATGGTTTAACTTGTTAAGAAGCTTATATTAAAATAAAAGAGGTTTTTTAAGCCTCTTTTATTTTTTTTATAATTGTATAAACTTTTTCTTTTAATGTTTCATAATCAGAATTATTTTCTATCACATAATTCCAGTCTTTAATATTATCAAGTCCAATTTCTGTAATATCATTTTCGCCTACAAGTTCTCCTCGAGATGCTCTTGTATCTCTCGATGCTTCGACTCTTATTGTAATAGCTCCGGCTTTTTTAAATACTTCATATTCATGTGGAACTCTTACATCTGTAACCATAATATTTCCATCTTGTTCTATAATTTTTTTAAGCCAATAATCAGGATCTTGTGCTCGTCCCCAATTCCCTAAATTAATTAAATCTTGTCTGTACAATGGTTTGTTTTTTTCAATTTCTTCATACGTAAGTCCTTTTTGTTCACCATATGTAAGTTTTATAATATCTCCCATTGCACATCTTTTATAATCTTTCATTTCTGCAAGCATTATTTTTGCAACAGTATCTTTCCCTGAGTATTGTTTTCCTGAAAAAATAATTATTTTTTTTGCCATTTTAACTCCTTTTATATTTGTAAACTTATGTGAAGGTTTTTATTTTTTTTATCAAATATATTTGGTAAAAATTTTTTATTTATATGTACGGGGAATATTATAATACAAGGAGGAAATTATGTCATTTTTAGGAAAAATTTGCAGTGCTATGTTTGGTGCACCGGTATGTTCAAAAGCAAGAGAAGTTGCAAAAAGTCCGGCTGCTAAGGAAGGAGTAACTCTCTTATTTGGATTGCCTGCTCAAGTAATAAAAAAAGGTTTTTTAGCTTAAAATCTCCCATAAAGGGAGATTTTTTTTAGCTTAATATTTTTAAACAAAAAATTTGCAATTTGAATATGTTGGACGTACTATGAAAAAAGCACGTGTGAGCGGTGTAGCTTTATTTGTGCAAAAGAGTGTAATAAATACAATATATAATGGAATATGTTATGGCTTTAAACTTTCAAGAACTAGTTTTTAATCTACAAAAATTTTGGTCAGATTACGGTTGTATAATTCAACAACCTTATGATATTGAAAAAGGTGCTTCTACAATGAACCCTGCTACTTTTTTGCGTTCATTAGGCCCTGAACCTTGGAATACTGCAATGATTGAACCTTGCAGAAGACCTACAGATGCAAGATATGGTGAAAACCCAAACAGGCTTGGTCATTATTATCAATTCCAAGTAATCTTAAAACCATCTCCAGATAATGCTCAAGAACTTTATTTAAAAAGTTTAGAAGCTATGGGGATTGATTTAAAAGAACATGACGTAAGATTTGTTGAAGATAACTGGGAATCTCCAACTTTAGGAGCTGCTGGTGTAGGTTGGGAAGTTTGGCTTGATGGTATGGAAATTACTCAATTTACATATTTCCAACAAGTTGGCGGTGTTGAAGTTAAACCTGTTGCTTTAGAATTAACTTATGGTTTGGAACGTATTGCAATGTATTTGCAAAACAAAGAATCTGTATATGATATTATGTGGAATGATACGCTTAAATATGGCGAAATCTTTTTACAAAATGAAATAGAACAATCAAAGTATAACTTTGAAGTTAGTGATGCAAAAGCATTGTTTACAATGTTTGATTTATATCAAAAAGAAGTTGATAATTGTATTAACTCAAAATTAGTTTTACCAGCTTATGATTACGTTTTAAAATGTTCTCATACATTTAACCTTTTAGATGCAAGAGGTGTAATCAGTAAAGATGAAAGAATTAATTTTATCAACAGAGTAAGAACAATGGCTTCTGCTGTTGCAAGATTATACGTAGCACAAAGAGAAGAAATGGGATTCCCTCTTTGTAAATAACATAAGGAAAATAGATGGCTGAAAAATTTCACCGTGCGACATTTACTCGCAACTTTTTAAAGACAATTACCAGGATTAAAAATCCTGATGAAATGCTTGCTGATGCAAAATCAGAAGGGTTAGAAAAAACTCTTGGAGTTTTTGATTTAATTATTTTAGGTGTAGGTGCAATTATCGGGTCAGGGATATTTGCTGTTGTTGGTATTGCTGCAGCTGGTAGTGCAGATGGTTCAGCTTTAGGAGCAGGTCCTGGCTTAGTTGTTTCTATGATTATTGCAGCTATTGCTTGTATATTTTCAGCACTATGTTATTCTGAATTTGCGACAATGATACCTGTAGCAGGTGGTGCTTATACTTATACATTTGCTACTTTAGGTGAATTTGCTGCTTGGATGGTAGGTTGGGTTTTGATGCTTGAGTATGCAATTGGATTTATTGCAGTTGCTTGTGCTTGGTCTAACCACTTTGTTCAATTTTTAAGCGGGTTTGAAAAAGTTTTACCTGCATGGCTTGCACATCCTCCTGTATGGATTGTTAATGATGCTTTCAGTGCTGCTAAAATTGCTGCAGCAGACGCATCTGTTCATATTCCAACATTGTTTGGTGTCCCAATTTGTATAAATTTACCTGCGATAGTGATTGTTCTTTTAATTACAATGATTTTGGTTAAAGGGACAAAAGATTCTACAAAAATGGCAGGGGTTATGGTATTTATAAAACTTGCAGTTATTGCATTGTTTGTAGTTGCTGGTGCATTTTTCGTAAAACCTGAAAATTGGACTCCTTTTGCTCCTAATGGAGCTGCAGGTATTTTTGCAGGCGCATTTTTAATATTCTTTGCATATATCGGATTTGATGCTCTTGCAACAGCTGCAGAAGAATGTAAAAATCCTCAAAAAGATTTGCCAATCGGTATTATTGGATCTTTAATAATTACAACAATTGTATATGTATCTGTTGCTCTAGTTTTAACAGGTTTACAAGATACAAGTGTTGCTGTTCCTATGGGATTTTTAAAAGCGCCTATGGCATATTGTATGTCTTTATTTAATATGAATTGGGCAGCTGGATTGATTTCAATAGGATCTTTAGCAGGTTTGACATCTGTATTGTTAGTATTAGAGATGGCTGCAACAAGAATTTTATATGCAATGAGTAGAGATCACTTTATTTCTCAAAGATTTCAAAAGTTGCACCCAAAATTTCATACACCAGCACTTTTGACTTGGACAGTTGGTTTGTTGGCTGTGCTTGGAATATTAACTTTAAATCTTGATGTTGCTGCAGAATTATGTAATTATGGAACATTTACATCTTTTATAATTGTATGTGTTGCAGTATTGATATTACGTAAGACAGATCCTGAAAGACCTCGACCTTTTAAGGTTCCATTTTCACCAGTTACACCAGCATTAGGGATTATTTGCTGTGGCGGGCTTATGATTTATAAATCAATGCAGCCATCTGGTTCAGCTTTATTATTCCCTGTTTGGTTAGGTGTAGGTGCTATAATTTATTTATTATATGGATTTGTAAGAAATAGACAAAACGAAAATAGAATCCATAATGAAAAAGTAGAACTTAAAAAACAAGAAATGATGAAATAATGGAATTGAAAAATATATTATTAAACGCTTTAAAGAAAAAAAGCCCCGACGAATTAATAGCTGTGAGTAAAAAGTCTGAATTAAAAAAGACTTTGAATGTATTTGATTTGATTGTACTAGGTATTGGTGCAGTTGTTGGAACCGGTATTTTTACGATTATCGGGTCAGCAATACAAGGTGGTCCTGAAAGTGCCGGTGCTGGTCCTGCAATTATTATATCGATGGTATTAGCAGCTATAGCATGTGTTTTTTCAGCATTATGTTATTCCGAAATTGCAGCAATGATTCCAGTAGCTGGAAGTGCTTATACTTATACTTACGCTACAATGGGAGAGTTCATGGCTTGGATGGTCGGTTGGATATTGATGTTAGAATATGCAATCGGAAATATTACAGTAGCTTGTGCTTGGACTGGGTATTTTGTTCAATTCTTAAAAGGATTTAAGCATATTTTGCCTGATTTTGTTGTAAATTTCCCATTATGGTTGAGAACTGATTATCGTTATATGTTTACATATTGTGATAAATTTGGGTTAGATCCTCATTCTCAAATGCCATATTTATTTGATAAAATCCCTGTTGCAATAAATTTACCGGCAATGGTTATTGTCTTGTTGCTTACAATTTTGCTAATCAAAGGTGTAAAAGAGTCGACTAGATTTGCAAGTATTATGGTTGGCGTAAATATGTTTATGATTTTATCATTTATAGTTGTTGGCGCATTTTATGTAAAACCTGAAAATTGGACACCATTTGCACCTAACGGTTTTGAAGGTGTGTTTATGGGCGCATTTTTGATATTTTTTGCATATATTGGATTTGATGCTATTTCTACAACTGCAGAAGAGACAGAAAATCCTCAAAGAGATTTGCCTATTGCAATTTTAGGTACTTTGATTATTTGTACTGTTTTGTATGTTGCAGTAGCGTTAGTGTTAACAGGTAATGTTCCTTTAGGCCATATTGATACTCAGGCTCCTATTGCACATGCAATGCGTGTAATTGGTAAAGATTGGTTTGCCGGATTGATTTCAATAGGTGCGTTGTGCGCGTTAACATCTGTAATTTTGATTTATCAATTAGGTACAACAAGAATATTATATGCAATGAGCAGGGATAGATTTTTGCCTAAATCATTGAGATTAATTCATAAAAAATATAGAACTCCGCATGTTTTGACTTGGATTTCAGGTATTGTGGTAATTATTTGTACATTGTTCATGGATTTAAATATTTCAGCAGAATTATGTAATTTCGGAACATTTACATCTTTTATAATAATTTGTATTGCAGTGTTAATATTGCGTAAAACAGATCCTGATAGACCAAGACCTTTTAAAGTTCCGTTTTCTCCAGTATTCCCAATTCTAGGGATTATTACTTGTGGAGGATTGATGGTTTATTCCATGAAATTTTTAACAACATCTTCTTTGTATTTCCCTCTTTGGTTGTTAATGGGTGTTGCAATTTATGCTGGTTATGGATATAACCAAAAACGTTTAGAAGAAAAAATAAAAACACAAAGACAACCAAAGGCAAAACTTGAAGTTTAGTGAAAATATTGTTATAATAAAAATGTAATAAATATTGAAAGGAGCAAAAAATGAAAAGATTTCAAAATGTCGGGGGGGGGGCAATTTAAGGCTCTCAATACAAGGCTTTAGTGAGCTATTGAATAGATATCTTTTCAGTTATTCGAAAAATTTTGGTTTTACTCTTGCAGAAGTATTAGTAACTTTAGGTATAATCGGTGTTGTATCGGCTTTGACTGTGCCTACTTTGATGCAAAATTATCAGCGTAAAAGTTATGTTACTCAATTACATAAAGTCTATAATGAATTATCGCAAGCTTTACTTCAATATCAGACAGATAGAAATGCCGTAAATTTAAGGGAAGCAGGTATTAATTCATTAAATAATACTTTAGCTTTTATTAATTCTTATTTTAAGGTTATAACTGATTGTGGTGCTGATACTGAACCTTGTTTCGCTACGGAGTATCATAAATTAGATGGAACTAAAATGGATGATGAAAGATGTAGTAGTAAACACCCTTGTTTAGTTTTAGCAAACGGCTGTAGTATGTCTATATATTATCCAGATGGTGATGTAGGTCCTATATTTCAAGTGATATTGGATATAAATGGTCAAAAAGGTCCTAATATTGCTGGTAGAGATTTCTTTTCCTTTTATGTTTATAATAATGGTGTAATTGATGATTTAGCAACAAAAGATAGCGAAGATTCTCCAAATGGTTTTGAATGGGATGCTTCTGTTACTGCACCTTTATCTGAAGATATAAGAGAAACAAATTTTAATCGAGGTTGTATGAGTAATAAGCCTCGAGAATGGAATGGGTGTTTTGGTAAAATATTAAATGACAATTGGGAAATGAATTATTAAAATAAGCTTTTTTGTTCGTTTATGTCTATATTTTTATAACCAAGATGTCTGTAAGTAGCGGGGGATACTTTTCTCCCGCGCGGTGTACGTTGTAATAGGCCTGCTTGTAATAAGAAAGGCTCGCATACGTCTTCAATTGTTCTTACATCTTCACCAATAGCTGCAGCGATAGTTTCAATCCCGACAGGGCCACCGTCGTATTTTTCAATAATTAATCTTAAAAGGCTTCTGTCTGTATTATCGAGGCCGTAATTATCTATTTTTAATATATCAAGAGATTTGTTTGCTACGTCTTCTGTAATTTTCCCGTCATGTTTTACTAGAGCGTAGTCAGAAACTCTTTTTACAAGTCTGTTTGCTATACGTGGTGTCCCTCTGGATCTTTTTGCGATGGCATGAGCACCTTCTTCTGTAATTTCTATATTTAAAATGCCTGCAGTTCTTGTAATTACTTGTGCAAGTTCATCTTCTGTATAGAATTCAAGTCTGTGTATAATCCCGAAACGATCGCGTAATGGTCCTGATAATTCTCCCGCTTTTGTCGTAGCTCCTATCAGTGTAAATTTAGGAAGCGGTACTCGAAGAGTTTTTACAGTTTGACTTTTACCTGTTGTCATATCTAAGAAAAAGTCTTCCATTGCAGGGTATAAAATTTCTTCTGCAACTTTATTTAGTCTGTGAATTTCATCTATAAATAATATTTCGCCACCTTTTAAAGACATTAAAATACCTATAATGTCTCTAGGTCTTTCCAGTGCTGGTGCAGATGTAATTTTTATATCTACTCCCATTTGTTCAGCAATTACTCCAGCTAGGGTTGTTTTTCCTAATCCAGGAGGACCGTAAAATAGTAAATGATCAAGTGGTAATTCTCGTTTTTTTGCTGCTGCAATAGAAATTTTTAAAGTTTCTTTGAGTGCTGATTGACCAATATATGTATCAAATGATTTTGGACGAATACAATTTTCAAAGTTTTTGTCATTATCTAGACATTCACATTTTACTACCGAATTTTTTTTCTTTTCGGTGATACTTTTATGTTGAAAATCATTGTCGTCTGCTATTATACTCATTGTTTTTCCTTTATATTTATGATAACATAAAATTAACGGTAAGGAAAGAATATTAAGAAGGAGAAGTTATGAAAGTATCAGAACGTTTAGAACAAATTCCACCATACTTGTTTGCAGAAATTGATAGAAAAATTGCTGAAGCGAAAGCTAAAGGTATTGATATTATAAGTTTAGGAATTGGTGATCCTGATACTCCTACTTTGCCTCCGGTTGTAGAAGAAATGCACAAAGCAATTGATAACCCTAAAAATCACGATTATCCTCCATATAACGGTACTGAAAAATTTAGAAAAGGTGCTTGTGAATGGATGAAAAATCGTTTTGGTGTAGAATTAGATCCTGATAAAGAAATGCTTGCAAATATCGGTTCTAAAGAAGCTATTGCTCATGTGTTTTTTGCATATGTAGATAAAGGTGATTATACTCTTGTTCCAGATCCTGGGTATCCTGTTTATCACAATGCGACTATTTTTGCAGGTGGAACTCCTTATGAAATGCCATTATTGGAAGAAAACGGATATTTGCCTGATTTTGATAAAATTCCTGAAGATATTGCTAAAAAATCAAAAATTATGTTTTTAAATTATCCAAATAACCCAACAGGAGCTGTTGCTGATTTGGACTTCTTTAAAAAAGCTGTTGATTTTTGTAAGAAATATGATATTTTATTATGTTCTGATATGGCATATTCTGAAATGACCTATGACGGCTACAAAGCTCCTTCTGTTTTGCAAGTTGAAGGTGCAAAAGATGTTGCTATAGAATTTTATTCTCATTCAAAATCATATAATATGACTGGCTGGAGAGTTGGTTTTGTTTGTGGTAATGCAGATGCAATTAAAGCTTTAGGTACTATTAAAAATAATATTGATTCAGGTACTTTTAAAGCTATTCAAGATGCAGCAACTGCCGCTTTTACTGTTGATGCTAAATATATTAATGATTTGAATAAAATGTATCAAGAACGTAGAGATGCTGCAGAGGAAGGTTTCAGAGAATTAGGTTGGAGTGTAAAACCTTCTAAGGCAACATTCTACTTGTGGCTTCCTGTACCAAAAGGTATGTCTTCTGAAGAATTTGTTACTGTTATGCTTGAAAAAGCTCATGTAGTTGTTCCGCCAGGAAATGGCTATGGAAAATATGGGGAAGGCTATTTCCGTGTTGCCTTAACTAAAGATGTTGAAACTATTAAAGAATGTATCAGAAGAATGAAGGAAGCAGGCATTAGATACAACTAAATACTCTGTTTAGATGAGTGGATTTTCTTGTATAGAAGTGCATTGCATGGTATAATTTGTCTATGGAATGTCCAAAATGTGGTTTAGAAATCGATGATAAAGCGATGGTTTGCCCTAATTGTAAAAAGGTGCTAAAACTCGCTTGCCCTATTTGCAAGACAATTAATGAAAGTAATACTTGCAGAAAATGTGGGTATGTTATTATTTCTAAATGTCATAATTGTGGGAAAATTAATCAAACAATATCTAAGAAATGTAAAAAATGCGGTTTTGATACTGAAAAAAGTATCATAATGAATGAGTCTAACACAGATGATTTTGTTATGTTAACTATTGATTTTCCTAATATGGATGAAATGAAGAATCTTTTAGGATCAGCTAAGTTATTAAATAAATTTAAAATTAATTTAGATAAGCTGATAAAAGATTATACGAAGTCTATAGGTTTAAGGCGCCAGATTATTGGAAAAACTTATGTTATAAGGTTTGATAAGGAATATACATTTAATAGTTCTGCTTCTGCTGCTGTTAAAGCTGCTATTGATCTTTTAAATTTGATTACTGCAATGAATTGTAAATTAACTCAAAAAAAACATGCATCAATTCGCTGTAATATGTTTTTGTTAAAACGTAATATTGAAGATGATCCAAATAATTATGATTCAGGTTTTAATATAAGTCTCTTAAATCAAAATGCTAAAAAGAAAGAAGATAAAATTCTTAATACATTTCAAGTTTTAACTGATGATAATGTAAGTGATGCAATTTCAGGAGATTATAAAATATCCCCATTAAATTCTGTAATGGTGAAAGATGAAATGGTGATGTTTTATGAGGTTGATTTAAGAGAATTTGTAAAAGTTGAATATCCTGAAGAAGAGGAAGAAAAAGAAATTGAAATTCCAAATTTTGTTCAAAATATGCTTATTGAACAAGATAAATTAGATGGTGAGGCTCTCAATAATTTGGATTCTCCTGGTGATCCTGATGCTATTTACGATATTGAAACCATTAATTTTGATGAAATAAAAGCAGAATTTATAAGAACAGAAAATATTGATGTATTGTTCCATATTTTAAATAAATTTCAAGCAGTTCCAAAAGGTATTGTCGCTATAAAAACTGCTGAAATGTATAAACCTTACACTTTGAAAGTTCTTAACGCTGCTGCAAGTACTGGAAAATTTAATAATATAATTTCAATTACTTGTTATGATGAAATGAAATATTCACCATATTCATTTTTTAGAGATTTGGTTTCTGCAATTTTTGAATATACTGTTTCTCAAAAATTATTTTTCCAAAATGATTTTTCAATGTTTGCGTCGGTTGACCCTGACGGATTGATTAAAGATCTTATTACTTTGCAAAAAAGAAATGATAATAATAATGAGGATACTCGTTATATTTATTTTGATATTTTCTTAACTCTGTTGCAAATTATTCCAAAGACTCTTATTTTTATTGAAGATTTTGATAAAATTGATGCAAGTTCATATGATGTTTTGAAATTTTTATTTGAAGCTTTTGAAAGATTAGATATAAGCTTTTTAATTTCTTATAGTAAAGATTTTTCATTACACAGGGATTGTCATTTCTTATTAAGTAAACCATATTATACAGAAATTTCATTAAAACCAACTTCTTTTGAAAAATTAATAGAAGAAAATAAAATTTATTATAGAAATATATTAAACAATTTCTATTTCCAAAGGGTTGCAAAATATGCTTGTGGAAGTAGTTTATTTATAGATATCGCAATTCAATATTTGATTGAATCAGGAGTTTATGCAGCTGATGATGATAGTATTGAAATGATAAATCCAAAAACAATTATTATTCCTTCAAGTTTGGACAAGCTTGTAGCAAGAAGATTAAATCTTTTGCAAGATGATGAAGCAGCAATGAAGTTTTTAACTTCAATAGTTCTATTAGGTACTCGAATTGATATTGGAACGATTGATAGTTTAGGTTATCAAAACAAGACTGAAATTATTGAAAAACTATCGAATATGGGCTTTTTATATGAGTATAATAATTGCATTTATTTCCCTAATTATAATTTATTGAGAGATAATTTGCTTACTACAATTAGTAAAATATACTTAAAAGATGTTGCTAAAGAATTATTTGATAAAGTCTTTAATGAAGATATGCCAAGTCCGGTTAAAGCTTATTTATATGGATTGCTTGATGATGAAAATAACGAAAGAATTCAATGGGAACAGTTAGCTGATATTAACTTATCATTAGGTGATTTTAGTTCATATTTGAATTGTACTAATAAGATTTTAGATTTACTTTCAAAAAATTCAGATCCTGAACAAGCAGAAAATATTGAAAATTATAAATATCATTTATACGAAGATATTTCTAATAATTTATATGATTATGTTCCTGATAAGACATCAGATATTGCAGAAATAACTTTAAGCAATTTAGAAAAAACAAAAGATGCAGATAGAATAATTCTTTTATGTAATAAAATGATTAATGGATCTTTGTCTGTTGGAAATTATAATCATGCATTGGAACTGACTCATAAAGTATTGTCTTTATTGCCTCCATCATCATTAAATCCGGGAGATCCAAATTTTAATAGTTATTTCTTCTTGATGTCAGTTATTCATATCCAAATATTATTTAATATTGGAGCTTTAGCAGATTGTCTAGATATTGGATATAAGGTTTTGAATGTTATTAATAATCAAACAATAAGCAGTCTAAAACCTGAATATATGTCTGATGAAGATTTTAAATCTTTAATAGTTGATTCTTCAGGGTATGTTGCATTGGCAAATGTATTACTGTTAGTTGGTAATGTAGATGAGTTTTTAAAGATTTTAAGAGGAGAATTAAGTTGTATTCCAGAATCATATAATTTATTTATTGATTTACAAAATTTGTTACATGGAAAGCCTATTAAAACTTTAAATCCTAATGTTTCAGCCAATGATCGATTTGGTAGTGTAATATACAATATAATCAATGCTTTTGTAAATTTTGCAGGTGATTATAATTTATTTGCAGAGAATATCTATAAAGCAAAAGTAATGGCTAAATGTAATAGACTACATCAATTAGAATTGTTTGCTGATTTGATGATTGGCTATGCTTATATGGAATTAGGTTCTTATAAAAAAGCAGATTCTATTATTTATAAAATAATTAAAGCTACGAATAATAATGGTATGACTACTTTGTTATATGTTGCTTGGTATGTAATGAGTGAATTGCATTTAAAACAAAATAAATATGAAGTTGCTTTTGGTATAATAAATAATTCATTAATACAGCTTGAAAAAAATAATACTACAAGTGAATATTTATTGATGTTGTTTAAATATAATATGTACAAAGTAATGATGTATAAAAAGCAATATGATAAAGCTGATATTTGTATTGGTCACGCTAGATATATTGCAGATAAATATGGTATAAATTTTGTATTTGACACTGATCAAAATCATTATATTCCAGTTGAAGATGATGAGGTTTCTCTTGAGGAAGCTGGAATTTTGTTAGATATTAATTCTGATGTAAATCAAGAAAATCAAAATATGGGAAGTGAGGGTGTATGAAAATATTATTTGCCGCAGCAGAAGTAGCTCCTTTTTCAAAAGCGGGAGGTTTAGCTGATGTAGTTGGAAGTTTGCCTAAATGTTTAGAAAATGATGCAGAAATTGCTATTTTTACACCTTTACATGGTTTGATTGATTTAAATAAATGGGGAATAAAAGAATTAGAAAATTCTTCATTATGGCTTACATTTAACGGAATGGGGCATAAATTCAGGTTATTTATGTGTAAATTGCCTGGTACTAATATCAATGTATTTTTTGTTCATAATGATTGGTATTTTACTTGTTTCAAAGAAGTTTATCCAAAATGGCTTGATCCAAAGTATGAGCATGAAAGATATATTGCATTTTCTCTAGCAACAATGGAATATGCAAAATTATTGAATTTTAAAGCTGATGTTATTCATGCAAATGATTGGCATACTGCTATGATTCCTGTATATTTGCATAGTAATTACAGATATGATGAATTTTGGAAAAATACAAAATGTGTATTTGAAATTCATAACCTTGCTTATCAAGGAGTTTGGTTTGAAGATGTTCTTGATTTTGCTAATATGCGCAAAGATATTGTCTATAATGAGTGGGGTGTAGAGCATTATGGCAAAGTTAATTGGATGAAAGGTGCAATTAATTATTCAGATAAAGTAATTGCTGTATCTCCTACATATGCAAAAGAAATTCTGACAGGTGAATATGGGG
This sequence comes from uncultured Clostridium sp., assembly GCA_958449715.1. Taxonomy (GTDB): domain Bacteria; phylum Cyanobacteriota; class Vampirovibrionia; order Gastranaerophilales; family Gastranaerophilaceae; genus Stercorousia. Next base: position 25,188 of record CAUDIU010000011.1, read on the forward strand.
AAGGTATGGATTATACTCTCCGTATGAATCAACATAAACTTGTTGGCATATTAAATGGTATTGATTATGATGTATTTAATCCAAAGACTGATAAGACTATTGTAAAAAAATATGATGTTAAATCTTTAAAACATAAAGAAGAAAACAAGAAAAAGGTTTGCGAGGAATTTGGTCTTAAATATGATCCAAATAGACCTATGTATGCAATGGTATCGCGTTTAGTTGGGCAAAAAGGAATTGATTTAATTCGACAATGTGAAGGAGAATTAAAATCATTAAATGCTGATTTTATATTTTTAGGCAGCGGAGAAAAAGATTATGAAAATCTTTTAATTTGGTTATCAAATAATTCTTCTAATATAAGAGCTTATATTGGATATCGTGGAGATTTGGCTAATCAAATTTATGCCGGAAGTGATTTTTATTTAATGCCTTCAAAATTTGAGCCTTGTGGTCTAAGTCAGTTAATTGCTATGAGGTATGGCTCATTACCTATTGTACGAGCAACAGGAGGACTTGAAGATACTGTGACTGGTTATCCTTTGAATGATTCTAATGGCTTTAAATTCTGGGGATATTCTGGTTGGGATATGATGCAGGCAATTTATTGTTCTTTGGGTGTATATCAAGATAAATATACATTTAACGCAATGAGAAAGTCTGCAATGGAAGCTGATTTTTCTTGGGGCAGAAGTTCTCAAAAATATTTGAATATTTATAAAGAATTAATTTGACTTATTTGATAAAAAAGTGCAAAATTGTGGTATGCAAGGAATTAAGTTTGAGTATTTAAAATTGCATATATCGGTTTTACTTGCAGGTTTTACAGGTATTCTTGCAAAGTTAATTCCTATGAATGAAGGTTTGATTGTTTTTTATAGGATGCTTTTTGCTTTTTTTATTTTTTGTATAATGCTATTTTTTATGAAAAAGAAACCGATTGAAAATGTTTCAAATTCTATAAAAATTATTGGTTTAGGGGCATTACTTGCACTGCATTTGGTATTCTTTTTTGGAAGTATAAAGTATTCAAGTGTATCAATAGGTGTGGTTTGTTATTCTCTTGTTGGATTTTTTACTGTATTATTTCAAACAATGATAGAAAAAACTAAATTTTCATTTATAGAATTATTTTTTAGTTTATTAGCTGTATTTGGTATTTGGTTAATATTTAGTTTTGATGTGAGTTATAGGTTCGGGATTGTTCTTGGAATTATTTCTGCTGCTTTATTTGCTCTTTACACATTGTTTAATCAAATAATTGAAGTAGGTAAGTCTACAAGAAATATGCTCTTTTATGAATTATTAGGAGGAGCACTTTTTATGATAATAATTCTCCCTATTTATTTGCATTTTAATACAGTTAGTACGATACTGCCTAATCTTGGAGAATGCTTTTGGCTTTTAATTTTAGCATTTTTTTGTACTGTTTTATTATATTTATTACATATTTCAGTATTGAAAAAATTATCTGCTTTTACGGTAGGTATTGCTGGAAATCTTGAGCCTATATATGGAATTTTATTAGCTGTAATTTTCTTTGGAGAAGCTCATGATTTTACTATCTCTTTTTATATCGGAATGTTTTTGATTCTGTTATCAGTATTTTTACAATCTATTTTAAAAAAGCAAGCTATTGCAAAAAGATAAAATATATTTTATAATGGAAAAAAGAAAGGAGCAGAATATGAAAAGATTTAGTAATGTCGGGGGGGGGGCAATTTAACCGCTCCAAATAAAGGATTTACTCTAGCAGAGGTTTTGGTTACTTTGGGAATTATTGGTGTTGTATCTGCAATGACAGTTCCAACATTGATGCAAAATTATCAGAAGAAAAGTTATGTAACTCAGTTGCATAAAGTTTATAACGAATTTTCTCAAGCAGCTCTTCAAATTGTAACAGATAGAAACGCGATTAATTTAAGAGAAGCTGGAATTAATAGTGAAGATACTGCAGCTGCATTTGTAAAAAATTATTTTAAGATTGTTCAAGATTGTGGTAAAGATGCTGATCCTTGCTTCCCTTCCTATGGTGAGTATCGTAAAATTTCTGGGACTAATTTTACGAGGTGGCTTGGGAAACGGCATTTTGTATTGGCAAGTGGAGCTTCTATCGCGACATATTTTAGGAATGATTCAGATGATTTAGTAATGGAACTATGGGTTGATACAAATGGTAAAAAGGGACCTAATATTGCTGGTCGAGATTTTTTTGTTTTGTATTTGTATAATAATGGTATAATTGATGATTTAAATTCTCAAAGAGATGATGATGAAAATGTTACAGGATATGATAATATTCCTTTATCAAAGGAAATAAGAGAACAAAAATTTTCTAGGTATTGTATTGCTGGAGGAGGAAATGATTATCATGGTTGTTTTGGGAAAATCTTAAATGACAATTGGGAAATGAATTATTAAAAAAAAAGACCGCTTTAATGCGGTCTTTTTTCTATTGATAATATTGTTAGTTATATATTTTCTTTGTTAAATCAGCTTTTCTAATTCTTACATTTTCAGGAGTAATTTCAACAAGTTCATCATCTCCGATGTATTCCATACATTCTTCTAAAGACATTTCTTTATGAGCTTGAAGAGTTACCATAACATCAGCTGTAGCACTTCTCATATTGGTTAATTTTTTAGTTTTGCAGATATTAACCACGATGTCTTGAGGTTTGTTGCATTCTCCGATAATCATACCACGATATACTTTTGTTTTTGGAGTTACAAAGAATACCCCTCTGTCTTCGTATTGAGCTAATGCATATGGAATAGCTTCGCCTTGTTCGTGTGCGATAATAGAACCGTTTCTTTGACGAGGAATATCGCCTGCATATGGTCTGTAATCTAAGAATGTATGATACATAATACCTTCACCACGAGTCATTCTGATAAATTCACTTCTGAATCCGATTAGACCTCTTGCTGGAATATGAAATACCATTGTAGTTCTGTTTTTAGCATTATTCATTTCTTTCATTTCAGCTTTTCTGCCTGAAAGTCTATCAATACAGCTTCCTGCATATCCTTCAGGTACATCTACAATTAAATTTTCATATGGTTCACATTGTTTTCCGTCTATATTTTTATAAATAACTTCAGGTTTTGAAACTTGGAATTCATAACCTTCACGACGCATTGTTTCGATTAAAATTCCTAAATGTAATTCGCCTCTGCCTGATACTCTGAATACATCTGTCGAATCAGTATCTTCAACACGCAAACTTACATTCTTTTCTAATTCATCATATAATCTTTTTCTTAATTGTCTTGATGTTACAAATTTCCCTTCTGTACCTGCAAATGGGCTGTCATTTACAGAGAAATTCATTTGTAATGTAGGTTCATCGACTTTAATTAAAGGTAATGGTTTTGGATCAGATAAAGAACAAACACTTTCACCGATTTGGATATCAGCAAAACCTGCAATTCCTACAATATCTCCGGCTACTGCTTCTTCAATTTCAACTCTGCCTAAATCATGGAACCCAAATAATTTTGTGATTTTTCCTTTTTCTTGAGATCCATCTGCGTGTATTACACAAACTTGTTCTTGGGATTTAACTTTTCCGTTTTCAATACGACCGATTACAATTCTGCCAACGTATTCATTGTAGTCTAATGTAGTTGCTCTGAATTGGAATGGTTGTGATGCATCACCTTTTGGAGGTTGAATGTTTTCTAAGATACAATCCAATAATGGAACCATATCTTTTCTTTCATCATCTAAATCTTTAATAGCAAATCCGTTTAAACTGCTTGAGAATATAAATGGAAAATCAATTAAGTCTTCTCTATCAGTTAGTTCTGTGAATAAATCAAAAACTTTATCAAGTGCAGTTAATGGTTCTGCTGCAGGTTTGTCAATTTTGTTGATTACTACGATGATTTTTAATCCTAATTCTAATGCTTTAGATAATACAAATCTAGTCTGAGGCATTGGACCTTCTGCAGCATCAACAATTAGTAATGCTCCATCTACCATGCCTAATACACGTTCTACTTCTCCGCCAAAGTCTGCGTGCCCCGGTGTGTCTACAACGTTGATTTTTGTATCTTTGTAATTGATAGAAATATTTTTTGATAAAATTGTAATTCCACGTTCTCTTTCTAAATCATTACTGTCTAGTACACGTTCTTGTACTTGTTGGTTAGATCTAAAAGCACCTGCTTGTTTTAAAAGACAATCTACAAGTGTTGTTTTACCGTGGTCTACGTGTGCGATAATCGCAATGTTTCTTATATTTTCGTTTTGTGTTGTCATAATTCCCTGCCATTTATAAATTGATTGTTTAGTGTAAACTTTACACTCATATTTTATATTAGTGATAATTAATTTTCAAGTTTAATGTGTAGTTTTGTGAGGTTTGTAAGCAATATATGCAAAAGTAAGGCAAGATAAGCCAAATAGGATTCCAAAGCACATAGTTGTTCTGTATGAGAATAAAAATGCTAAATCATAAACTTTGCCTGATTCTATAAAAATATTTCTAAATGTTTCAAATAATGTAATTGTGACTGCTACTCCAAGTATATTCCCCATATTTCTTGATAGTGCTAAAATACCTGATGCTATACCTACTTCATGTTTTTGAACACTTGTCATAATAGCGTTATTTGATGGTGACTGGAATAGTCCATTACCTATTCCCATAAGTCCTGACGCAAAAACTATTTGCCACATTGCAACATTTTTGTTGTATATCGTAAACAATAAAAGTGCTATGCAATATAAAATTGGTCCGGCAATTGTTAGCTGTCTGCTTCCGTATTTCCCTGATAATCTTCCTGCAATCGGAGCTATAAAAGATAATGTCACAGAATAAGGCAAGATTAAAAGACCTGTTACTAATGCGTTATACTTAAGTATTTCTTGTAAAAAGAATGGTAGTAAAATGCTGTTTGTATACATTGCCATGTAAGATGTCATTACTGCCAAATTCCCAAATGTGAATGGCTTGATTTTGAACATTGAAAAATTGATTAAAGGGTAGTTAATTTTGTGATCTCTGATATAAAATAATATTCCAAATATCAATGTAATTATGCCAAGAGAAATTATTTTTAGCGAATTCCACCCCCAGCTGTGCCCTTCAGATATTGCAAGCAGCAGCGCAAACAAACTTATTGTAAAATAGATAAAACCTTTATAATCAAATTTGAAATTTGTAATATCAATTTTAGCGTGATGTGGAAGCACTTTGTAGGCGTAATATGCTCCGATTAAGGCTACAGGAATGCAGGGGATAAATACTGAATGCCAGCCAAAGGAATTAATTAAAATTCCTCCTAAAGCAGGTCCGCTCATTCCCCCAATTGCAACCAAACAACCATTAAGTCCGAGAGCTTTTCCTCGTCTTTCGTTTTTAAAAATTGTTGCGATAATTGCTTGAGCGTTTGAAAGCATAATAGATGCTCCAAGTGCTTCTAAGCACCTGAATGCAATTAGTAATCCAAAACTTCCTGCAGTTGTGTTTAAGAAAGCTCCTAATGCAAAAATTCCAAAACCGATTGAGTATAATTTATTTTTTGGAAATATATCGCCGAGTTTTCCAAAAAATGGTAAAAATACAGTGAGCACAAGCATATAAGCAATCATTACCCATTGGATTTGTCCCATAGTAACGTGTAAATCAACAGACATTGGATAAAGAGCTAAATTAACAGTTGTAGAATCAAGCATGGCAATAAAATTGCCGACTGCAGTGATTACAAACATTGTCCATTTTATTTCTTTTGTGCTCATAGTTTTAATTTTAGCATATAAAAAAATTCCCTTTAAGGGAATTTTTTTAATCTATTTTTACATTTTCTTTTTAACCCAATTTTCGAGAATTCTTAACGGTGCTCTTGTAATACCAAGAGCCCATTCACCAATGTTTTTAGTGATAACACTTCCTGCTCCAATATTTGTACCTTCTCCAATTTCTACTGGAGCTACAAGTACTGTGTTTGAACCGATTTTTACGTTATCTTTTAAAATTGTTTTGCTTTTTGTTTTTGTAATCGGATCATAATTTGCAGTGATTGTACCAGCTCCGATATTTATGTGTGCACCTAGTTCTGCATCTCCTATATAGCTTAGGTGACCAGCATTTGTGTTATGGTCAATCTTTGCTTTTTTTACTTCTACAAAATTCCCGATTTTGCAGTTGTCAGAGATTTCAACATCTCCTCTTAAATGTGCACAAGGCCCAATTTTGCAGTTTTTACCGATTTTATTTTTTCCCTCAATGTAAGTTGACGGATAAATTATTGTATCGGCTCCGATTTCTGTATCTTCTGAAATCCAAGTAGATGCCGGATCTACAATTGTAACACCATTATCCATTAATGAATTTAATTTTCTGTCATTCATTATTTTTGTTGCGGTAGCTAAGTTTGAGCGAGAATTAATTCCGTATATTTCATCACTGTTTTCTAAGATAAATGCGTTAACATTAAGATTATTCTTTTTACCCCAGGCAATTATGTCAGTAAGATAATATTCACCTTGTGCGTTATTGCTTGTTAATTGAGAAAAAGCTGGTTTAATTTTTCCCCAATTAAGACAATAGATTCCCGCATTAACTTCTTTTACTGCTTTTTGATCAGGTGTTGCATCTTTTTCTTCAACTATACATTTTAGAGAATTATCTGCTTCTCTTATAATTCTTCCGTAATTTGTAGGGTTTTCAAAAATAGTACTCATTACGGTTAAATCTGAATTATTAGAGTTATGGTATTCTACAAATTGTTTCAAAGTAGCTTCTGTAATTAATGGAGTATCCCCGCATAGTATAATTACTTGCCCTTCAAAGTTTTCTAATGCAGGACATACCATTGATACTGCATGACCTGTTCCTAATTGAGGTGATTGCAAAACTGTTTTAGCTGTTTTGTAATTCTTTTCTACATATTCTGTAACTTCTTCTGCATGATGTCCTACTATTACAAAAGATTCATTTACTATATTTTTTACATTATCTAATACATATCCAAGTAAAGGTTTTTCAAATATTTTATGTAAAACTTTTGGGGTATTTGATTTCATTCTAGTGCCTTTGCCGGCAGCTAATATTACTGATTTAATTTCCATAAAACTCTCCTTATTAATATGATAATTTTACTATCCGAATACTATCAAGTCAATTTTTATGTTAAAATTTTGATATGGAAAGTATGTCTAAAAAAGCTGTTGTTGCAATGAGTGGTGGTGTTGATAGTTCTGTCACAGCTCTTTTGCTTCAAAAACAAGGATATGAGGTTGTAGGCCTAACAGGTCGTATGATAGATTCTGAGGCATCAGATATTGTAGTAAAGAATGCAAAACGTGTAGCAGATAAACTTGGAATTGATTTGCATGTATTTGATGCAGTTTTTTTGTTCAAAGAAAAAATAATTGATTATTTTGTAGATGCTTATAAGTCAGGGAAAACACCTAATCCTTGTATTGTATGTAATCAGTTTATTAAATGGGGTGTGCTTTTCGATTATGCAATTAATGAGTTAAAAGCAGATGTATTTGCAACAGGTCATTATGCTGATATTAGATGTGTTGATGGTATTTATAAACTTTATCCCGCAAAAGACGAACACAAGGATCAATTATATTTTCTTTATCGTTTAGGTCAAAAACACTTATCTAAGACAATATTTCCTCTATATCATTATGAAAAGTCTGAAGTAAAAAAGATTGCAGAGGATTTTGATCTCCCTCCAAAAGATTCAAAAGAAAGTCAGGATATTTGTTTTATTCAAAAGCCTATGACTACAAAAAAATTCCTGTCAGAGAAATTAGGTGAAAACAAAGGTGATTTTATAGATATTTTGACAGGTAAAAAGTGGGGAGTGCATAACGGTTGTTACCAATATACTATAGGACAGCGTAAGGGGATTGGGATTGCAGCTCCTTATCCTTTGTATGTAATAGATATAAATCCTGAAAAAAATATTGTATATGTTGGCAGGGAAGAAGATAATTATAAGAAAAATTTAAAAATAACTAATTTGAATTTGACATACCCGATTGAGAAAAAAGAATTTGATGCTTGGGTTAAAATTCGTTATAACATGGAACATAAAAAGGCTCATGTAAGGCTTTTTGATGATTTTGCAGATATTGAATTTTATGAACCTGTAAATTCTGTAACAAATGGTCAGTCTGGTGTTATTTATGATATTGATGACAAACACTTGATTGGCGGTGGGTTTGTCGTAAGAATTTAGCCTAT
>CAUDIU010000012.1 GCA_958449715.1 uncultured Clostridium sp.
CAAAATCTTTATCAGAAATTAAGCCAGCAATTGGAAGTGGTAATTTTGCAATAACTTTTCCATTATTTACAACTACTTTACCACCTTGCATTTTAACTAATTCAACTGCTGCTGTAAACATATCAAAATCATTTGTACCTACAATTATCATATTATGAGAATCATGTGCAACGGTTGATGCTATTGCTCCTGATTTTAAATTAAAACCTTTTACAAAGCCTTTTCCAATATTGCCTGTAGCTCTATGACGCTCCATTACAATAATTTTTAATGTATCTGTATCTGTGTTGCTGTATAATTTTCCGTTTTCAAATTTCGCTTCACATATTGATGATTTTGTAATTAATTGTTTTGGAACAATTTCTATTGTATTTACATATTCAGATGTTCCTTTTATTTCAAAATCTTTTTGTTCAATCCAGCGAACGTTAATAGAACTTCTTACTGATGGTTTTTCAAATTTTGTGAAAGCTTTTAGAAGTTTTCCGTTTTCTGCAACAATTTTTCCGTCTTTTATTACAATATCAGGTTTAAACGTTTTTAAGTCAGGTAGAATTAATAAATCAGCTTTGTATCCTGGGGCTATTGCACCTTGAGTTTTTAATCCAAAGTATTCTGCGGTATTTAAACTTCCTATTTGAACAGCTTTGATGACATCGACACCTGCATCTACTGCACGTCTTACCATATCATTGATGTGTACTCGTAAATCTTTTGGATGTCTGTCATCTGTTACAAACATACATTTTCTTGTATTTTTTTCTTTTAAAACTGGGATTAATGCATCTAAATCTTTTGCAGCAGTTCCTTCTCTAATCATTACATACATTCCAAGACGAATTTTTTCAATAGCTTCATCAGGATTTGTACATTCATGATCTGATTTTACACCGCTTGCTACGTAGGCACATAAATCTTTGCCGCTTAAAAACGGAGCGTGTCCGTCAATTCTTTTACCTTTAGATTTTGCAAGATCGAGTTTTGCAAGTACATTTTTATCAAGATTTAGAAGTCCTGAATAATTCATCATTTCTGCAATTCCTAACACCCAAGGGCTATCGATTAAAAGAGCTAAATCATAACTGTTTAGATCAAATCCTGAGGTTTCATAAGGAGTTGCAGGGACACAAGATGGTAACATTGTATATACATTTAGCGGTAAATTTTTAACGGCTTCATGCATATAGCTTATCCCATGTAATCCTAAGACATTAGAAATTTCGTGAGGATCGATTATAACTGTTGTAGTACCGCAGGGTACAACTGCTTTTGCAAACTCATCAGGCAGCATCATTGTACTTTCGATATGAACGTGCCCGTCAATAAATGCAGGGCATATGTAGGCTCCGTTTATGTCAATTTCTTTTTTGCCTTCATAACCTTCTCCAATACCTGCAATTACTCCGTCAGAAATTGCAATATCACCTTTGTGAATTTCTTCTGATAGTACATTGATTATATTTGCGTTTTTTATTACTAAGTCTGCTTTTTCAAGCCCGCGAGCTATTTTAATTAATTTTTCTTGTCCTGACATATTTATCCTTTTTTTATTATTTTATAAACTTTCTTCACTGAGGTCAAAGTTTTCAACATTAACCTCTCTTAAAAAGTCTATCCAGCATTTATAATAATCTGCAAGAGCATAAGTATACCCTGCAACTATTGATCTGTATGATTGTTCCATTACGATAAGAGTTGTTAGAGTTGATTTCCCTGTTGAGTAATTCTTTTTAGCAACCTTTATTAATTCATTTGAATTTTTTAATAAATTGTCGTTATAGTAATTTAAGTTTATTTTTGCTGTGACAAATTTTTCATAAGCACTTTGCAAATCGTTCATAGCTTTATTTTGTACAGACATATAGTGTAATTCAGCTTGATTAATTTGCATTTTTGCATTTTGAATTTCAGGTTTGTATGAATAAAATAGTGGAATATTCACAATATTAGCAGCTGCGTAAGCACCGTTTGTGAATGCACCTGAATCACTTGTAGCTTTTGTCATAAAGCCATATCCGCCTTGTAACTCCAAATCAGGAACTCTTTGACGACTTACGTATATAAGATTTTTTTTAGCAACATCAATTTCTTGTTTAGCTATTTTTATATCATATCTGTTTTTTAAAGAATTTTGAGAAATTTCATCAAATGATGGTAATTTATCCATAGGTTTTGGACTTAAAAGAGCAATAAAGTCTTCTTTATCTGAAAAATTGTCATCTTCTGCATCATATTTTATTGATGTTTTATTGTTCACATTAATAGCTTTGTTAAAATCATACATTGCACTTTTTACATTTGCTTTTTGAGTATTTACTTGAATTACAAGTTGATTTAGTGCAATTTCTGTTTGAATTACATCAATTTCTTCAACTTCTCCTGCTGCTACACGTTTTTTTGCAATAGCAAGCAAGTCGTTTAAAAGTTTTCGTCTTTGTTCTAATACGATTAGGATTTCTTTAGCAGCTACTAAATTAACATAAGCTTCTCTTACGTCCATTTTTAGATCAAATTCAGTGTATTCTAAGTTTTGCTTGGTAAGTTCTAAATTTGATTGAGCTAATTTTTTTCTTGCATCACGTTTTGCAATTTCTATTTTTTCTGACAATCCTGCCATTTGAGGATTACCTTTTGCGATATCTCCGATATTAAAGAATGCATTAATTTCAGGATTTTGCAATCTGTTTGATTCTTTAACCTTATTTTCTGCAATTCCTACGTTCATTTTAGAAGCCTGATAATCAATATTATTTTCTAGAGCAATATCAAGTGCTTCTTGCAAAGAGATTTTTTTCAATTCTTGCTGTGCAAAACAAGAGGGGCAAATTAATAATATTAAAATAGAAATCAAAAATTTTTTCATAAAATATCCCTGTCTGTATCAAAAAGTATATCATTAATTTTTTTCAGGGTAAAGATAATTTATTTTATGTATAATTATTAGGTATAAAAATTTTGTAGGAAGGTAATTATTATGTTCGAAATTGATGAAAGCAAATGTATCCATTGTGGTCAGTGTATTAGAGATTGTTCTGTAAAGGCTTTGAAATTTAATGATAAACAAATTCCTGAGATAGATGAAAAGAAATGTTTCAAATGTCAGCACTGCTTGGCTGTATGTCCTGTTGGAGCTTTATCTGTATGTGATAAACGTCCTGAGAATTCTGATAGAATTTATTCTCAAGATCCTGAAATGATTTTGAATTTAATCAAATCTCGCAGAAGTGTAAGACATTACAAAAAAGAAAATGTTTCTCAAGAAAAATTGCAAAAATTAAAAGATATGCTTAATTATGTTCCTACCGGGGTAAATTTTCACAAACTGCATTTTGCATTCATTGATGATATTTCAGTAATGAATGAATTTAGAGATCATGTGAACGGTAAAATAAAAGAGGCTTTGACTACAAAACCTGTAAAAGTTATTGCTAAAAAATTGAGTCGTTATACAAAAGCATTTTTAGATGGCGAAGATATACTATTCAGAGGAGCACCGCATATGGTTGTTGTATCTGCACCTTTTAATGCTCCTTGCAAAAGTGTGGATCCGTTTATTGCTTTAAGTTATTTTGAATTGTATGCTCAAAGCATGAATCTTGGAACTTGCTGGTGCGGGCTTGTTGAATTTTGTATTTTAATGATGCCTGAGTTATCTGATTATTTGAATATCCCTCAAGGTTACAAACCTTCTTATGTAATGCTTTTTGGAGAACCTGATATTAAGTTTGCAAGAACTATTCAGCCTGAACCTTTTATGATTGAATCGGTTAAGTCTAAAGAGTTTAAAAAACTTACATTTGTCGATAAAATTAAAAGTTATTTTTCAAATTTAAAGTAAAATAGAAAAATAAAAAACATATAGAAAAGACCGAAAATATTTTTCGGTCTTTTGTTTGTTTCCTTAATTTGCGTATCTTCGTGTCATAATTATTTTACCGTTTTCATCATAAGCATATTGACCTTTCCAGTGGGCGATTAATTTACCTTTTGGGGTATAAATAAAAGTTTCAGCTTTTGACACTCTTAATCCCATGTTAATCAATTTGCCTGACGTGTCATATTTGTATGATTTATATGGGTAATCTAATTGATTTTTTTCTTCTGCATAGATTAAATCACCGCTGTTTGTGTAATACCAGACGTGGTATTTGTCATTTTCATACATAACCGCATATGTCGAATCAGAAAAGAATGCTAAAGTTCTGTCTTTTAACTCAACATTACCGGTCAATAAATATTCCAAATTTTTATGATTGTTTTTGTCAATCATATTTTTAGAAATTAAATGCGGACTTAATTTTTTTGTCCCGTCTTGCAAAAGCTCTTGTCTTGCAGAATCGACGTTATAATCTATTCCGCCTGTCAAAATGGTTTCTGCACCTGCAGGAAGAGTTGATAAAATACATAAGATAATAATTATTTTTTTAATCATATATGAATATTAATTATGCTAAGCTATTTTGTCAATGTTTATACTACAATATTATTGTAAACTTATTTTGGAGAAAAAGAAAATGGAAAAAGTAATTCAATACAATACGCAAGGTACTTGCTGTAAATTAATGCAAGTAAAAATAAATGAAGATGAAGTTATTACAGATGTAAATTTTTTAGGCGGTTGCCCGGGGAATTTGCTTGGAATAAGTCAGCTTGTGAAAGGAATGAAAATTGATGATGTAATCTCAAAATTTTCCGGTATAAGATGCGGTGACAAACCAACAAGCTGTCCTGATCAACTGGCAAAATGTTTGAGTGAGTTTAAAGCTAAAGTATAAAAGAAGAAATGACGGGTGACCGTCATTTTTTTTATAAAAATTAATCAATTGGGTAATTGCCATAATCGGTAAATCCATATTAAATATAATTAAATCTTTTTCATACTTCCAGCTATTCTTAATTCCAACGGAGCTTTTTCACCTCTGTGGAGATTTTCAAACCAGTTTGAAAATTTTTATCGGAGAGTTAGGCTCCTTTTTTTTATGCTACGCACGTAGACATATTAGATTTTGCATAAACTTTTTCACAAATCAGTGAATAGGCGTAATCTCTTCTATTGCCAATCAGACAATTGCATAAATTTTAAAATTTTTATATTAATATTATAATTATAAAAAACAAAGAGGATTTTATGAAAAATTTTATAATTATTTTGAGTATCTTATTTCTTTGCTCTCCTGTATTTGCAGGGAATATGGAACCTGTATTAAATAATACCAAACTTTTTTATTCGCCAAAGAGTAATCTTTTTTCGATTGGCAAATCTAATGATGGCGATATTTCAATATCTAAAAAAACATCAACAGGTACTGGTAATTATTCAATCTATTCTTTTTCTGACAATAACGAACCTACAATGCTTGGATCTGATTATGAATTTGTATTCAACGGACGTTTGATTACTTGCCATAATGCTGAATTAAAGATTTATGAATTAGTTTATAACGGCAAAAATTTTGAAGAAAAACAATTAACAGATGAGCAAATTCAGGAGATTTTTCCAAATGCTGAGATAATAAAAATTTCTCAATTTAATCAAGATAAAAAACTCACTGTAAAAAAACATTTTTTGAAAAAGAAAGATTTTTTACTGCTGAATGATACAAAAGAGTATTTTCATAAATATTCTTTCCATCCTCAAAGTGTAAAAATTTCTCCTGTAGGCGGACTTTTCAAAGCTTCGTCAATCGGGAAAATAACATTTTCACATTTTGGTCAAGACAAATATACAATTTATGTAAAAAATGATTTTAAAAAGGAGGATAAATGATAGAGCCGATTTCTTCGACACCTTTAGTCCAAAATGATAATAAAAGAAAATTACATAAAAAACTTGTATCTTATACAGGTTATACTGCAATGGGGTTTGGTACTGTCTGTGGAGTTACTGGCATGAAGAGTGTAAAATTTGCAAACAAGATGACTGTGCATAAAATATCAGCATATCTTGCAGGTATTGCAACTGTAACCCACTTTGCAATTGCAAAGGGTCTTGATAAATTATTTCAAAAAGATAAATAATTTTTATGCTCCGTAGATTTCTTGACGTTTTTTGATTACTACAGGATTTTTCAAATATTCATCATATTTGTTGCGCATATTGATGTAACCCTTTGGAGATATTTCGATTATTCTATCTGCAACGGTCTGGATTAATTGGTAATCTTGAGATGTGAATAGGATTGTGCCAGGGAAATCAATCATTGCGTTGTTTAATGCTGTAATAGCTTCCAAATCAAGGTGGTTTGTAGGTTCGTCAAAAATCATTACGTTTGCTTCAGCTATCATCATTTTTGCAAACAGACATCTGACTTTTTCTCCACCTGATAAAACGTTTACTTTTTTATCGGCATCATCGCCTGAAAATAGCATTCTGCCTAAATATCCGCGTAAAAAGTTTACATGTTGATCCGGTGAATATTGTGCTAGCCATTGCATAATTGTAAGATTGTTTTCAAAATAAAAGTTGTTATCTTTTGGGAAATATGAATGAGTTGCGGTAACACCCCATGTAACTTCTCCGCTGTCAGGTTTTACGCGGTCTTCCAAAATGTCAAAAAGATTTGAAATTATAAAAGGATCACGTGCAATAAATGCTACTTTTTCACCTTGATTAATTTCAAAACTTAAATTCTTAATCAGCAATTCTCCATCAACTGATTTGTATAAATTTTTTACTTGAAGAACATCTTTACCTGGGATTTTGTTGTAGGTAAATCTAATTCTTGGGTATTGTCTTGATGATGGTTTAATTTCTTCTAAAGACAATTTATCAAGCATATTTTTTCTTGATGTAGCCTGTTTTGCCTTTGATGCGTTAGCACTGAAACGGGCAATAAAGGCTTTTAATTCTTCCATTTTTTCTTCGGTTTTCTTATTTTGTTCTTCTTTTTGTTTCTTAATCAACTGGCTTGCTTGTGACCAGAATGTGTAGTTACCTGTGTAGAGCTGAATATTTTTGTAATCAATATCTGCCATATGTGTGCAGACATTATCCAAGAATTTTCTATCGTGTGATACAACGATTACAAGGTTTTGGAAATTGATTAAAAATTCTTCAAGCCAAGAAATTGTATTCAAATCCAAGTGGTTTGTAGGTTCGTCAAGTAACAAAATATCAGGATTGCCGAATAATGCTTGAGCAAGCAATACACGAACTTTTTCACTGCCTGCAAGTTCAGACATTTGTTCATAGTGTAATTCATCAGGAATTCCTAAATCTGATAACAATGATGCTGCCATGGCTTCTGCCTGCCAGCCGTCAAGTTCCGCGAATTGTTCTTCTAAATGTGCAACTTTAATACCGTCTTCATCGTTAAAGTCAGGTTTTGCATATAAAGCATCACGTTCTTGCATAATGTCATACAGCTTTTTATGACCCATAATTACGGTATCAATAACTTTATAATCATCGAATGCAAAGTGGTCTTGACGAAGAACAGCTATTCTTTGTCCTTTAGTGATATGCACTTCACCTGATGTCGGTTCGATATCCCCTGCTATAACTTTTAGTAACGTACTTTTTCCTGCACCGTTTGCACCTATTACGCCGTAGCAGTTCCCTGGGGTAAATTTTATGTTTACATTTTCAAATAATGTTTGAGATCCGAATCTTACGGTCAATTTATCTGTTGTTATCATACTTGTTTCCTATTTATATAATCAGCTGAATTTCATTATAATATAAAAATAATAAAATTTCTGTCCTTGTGTCTAATGTATTTATTCATAAAAAATAAGAGAATATTTTTATGAAAGTACCGACAGTAAAAATTAATAATGTTACCCCAAAAGCATCACAAATAAAGCCTTTGAAAAAACAAACTCCGATAAAAGATGCATTAATTGTATCAGGTTACTGTTCTTTACCGATTGTTTTTTATGAGGCAGCTAGTTTGCTCGCAAAAAAATTGAATAAAGAAAATGAATCAGATTTTTTTGAATATCAATGATGTGTTAATTCCACCAAAGGCAAAATTATTTGACATTACATAATCTGTTGAAATTTCTCTGCCTTGTCCTTTGATGTAATCCAAATCGCCGCATTCAGGATCGATTTCATTAAGGTTTATTGTTGGGTGGAACCAGCCTCTGTTCATCATTTCGATACTTAAAATCGCTTCAATTGCACCGCAAGCACCTAGAGTGTGACCTGTATAGCTTTTGGTTGAGCTTATCGGAACTTGTCTTTTGAAAACTTGTTCTGTTGCATAAGTTTCAGCGATGTCACCTTGTAGGGTTGCTGTTCCATGGGCATTAACGTAACCGATTTTATCAGGTGACAGGTTTGCATCTTTTAGTGCAAGTTCAAGTGCTATACCCATTGTTTTTCTGTTTGGATTTGTAATATGAGTGCCATCTGTGTTTGTGCCGAATCCTATAATTTCTGCATAAATTTTTGCTCCGCGTTTTTTAGCGTGTTCATATTCTTCTAAAATAAGAGTTCCTGCACCTTCACCAATTACTAGACCATCTCTGTTTTTGTCAAAAGGTGATGGAGTTAGTTTTGGGGTATCATTTTTTTGACTTGTTGCATAGAGAGTATCAAAAATCGCAATTTCAGTTGCGTGGAGTTCTTCTCCTCCCCCTGCAATCATAACTGTTTCATATCCGTTTTTTATTGTTTCATAAGCATATCCTATTCCCATAGAACCTGAAGTGCAGGCTGTTGAGCAAGGAACAAGACGCCCTATGGTTTTAAAATACAATGAAATATTAACAGCTGTTGTTTGAGGCATCATTTTTACGTATGAGCCTGAATTTAGACCTCTTACAATTTTGTCAACTTGCATTCCGTAAAAATCAATAATTGCATCTAACGAGCCTGAAGATGAACCGTAGCTGACACCTGTTTGGCCGTTTGTTATAATTTCGTTTCCTAAAAGTCCAGCATCTTCAAGAGCCAGTTCAGCTGTTCTTACTGCCATAACCGAAAGTGGTCCCATTGTACGGAGAACTTTTCTGTTGTAATTTGGAGGAATTTCAAAGCCTTTTGTTCTTGCTGAAAGTCTTGTATTTAATCTTTTGTATTGGTCTAAATCTTTGTTGTATTCAACGCAGTTTTCCAATTTTTGTAAGCTTTCAAATGCGGTATTAATATCACTTCCTAAAGGGCTTGTCAAAGACATTCCTGTGACTACAACTCTTTTCATAAATACATACCTCCGTTTACGGAAATTACTTGACCGGTTATGTATGAAGCGTCTTCACTCATCAGATAATTTGCAAGGCTTGCGACTTCACGAGCTTGGCCTAGTCTTTTCATCGGGATTAATTTTTTGATTTCATCTACAGGGACATCTTTTATCATATCAGTTTCTATAACCCCTGGGGCTATACAATTCACAGTAATCCCTCGTTTTGCAAGTTCAAGAGAAAGTGCTTTTGTAGCTCCGATTATACCTGCTTTTGATGCGGAATAATTTACCTGACCTCGGTTCCCGCAAAGCCCTGAAATTGATGATAATGTAATAATTCTTCCTTTAATTCTGTTTGAAATCATAGGCATTACAAGAGGTTTTAAGACATTGTAAAAGCCTGTAAGATTTGTGTTAATTACATCGTCCCATTCATTACCTTCAAGAGTCGGGAAAACATTATCTTTTGCAATACCTGCATTTAATACAATGCCGTAATAAAGTTTGTCAGCTAAAACTGATGCACATTCTTCTCTGTTTTTAATATCAAATTTTAAAATTTGTGCTTCACGTCCAAGAGCTTTGATTTCATCAGCTGTTTCTTGTGCTTTTTCTTTGTTGTGTGCGTAATGAACATCAATATCATAACCGTTTTTAGCTAGATATAGTGCTATTTCTTTTCCTATACCTCTGCTTGAACCTGTTACTAATACTTTTTTTAGATTATTCACACTCATCCTAATTCCTTTATATATTTTTCTGCATCTGCCGGTTGAAATGCATTAATAACCGCTTTAGCCACCTCTTGATTACCATTATAAATTAAACATTCGAATGAAACAAGTTCGTTGTCCCCGTAAATTTCTTTTGCGGTGATAGTATATGTTTTACCGTTTTCAAATTTTTCTAATGAATTTTCATATAATCGTGTTCCAAGTAGAAATCCGATTTTAGGAATTGTTTCTCCGGCTTTAAAATATGCATAACAGCCGATGGTCTGAGCCATAAATTCAATTCCGACAAGCGGGGAAATCCCGTTAATTTCTTTATCAAAAAATACTTTATCTTCATTTATTGTGACAGAGGCTTTTGCAAATTGGTTTTTCATATCAATTTGCAAGATGTCGTCAATTAAAATCATTGGTTTTTCGTGAGGTAAAATATTTGATAAATTGTATTTTACATCTTTATTTTTTGTATTTCCTTTTCCTAATATAATTACTGCATTTGTTCCGCCAAAGCCGAATGATGTGCACATGCAGGTATTTATTTCTCCATATTCGATATTTTCATTTACTAAATTAATTTTAGGTAATTTATCGTCATATTCACCGTCAAATTTGTGGATTGGTAATTTTCTTTTACCTTTCAAAATTTCGTAACAGATGAAAGTCTCAATAGATGCAGCTGCACCAAGACAATGACCTGTGATTGGTTTTGTTGAACTTGTAGGGACTTTATCTTGGAAAATTTTATAAATAGCATTTGCTTCCATTAAATCATTTGAAATTGTACCTGTACCATGGAGATTTATGTAATCAATATCATCAGGTGACAACTTTGCTTCATCAAGAGCTTTTTGAATTGCGATTGATGCTTGAGTACCTTCAGGGTCAGGTGTTGCAGAATGATAAGCGTCAGAGGTTTCTCCGATTCCAAGAATTTTTATCCCGTCAGATTTTTTAGTTAGAAGAAATAGTGCTCCGCCTTCGCCAAGACTTATGCCGTTGCGGTTTTTGGAAAATGGATTTGTTTTTTCATGTGATAATACTTCAAGAGCGTGAAACCCGTATGTCGGCATACTTGCTAATGTATCCACTCCGCCTGCGATTACAGCTTTGCAGACATTATTTTCTAAAAGTCTTATTGCTGTTGCAAAGGCTTTAATCCCTGATGTGCAGGCAGTTGATACGCTGGCTGCATAGTTTGTTGTGCCTAAATACCATTTTAAAAATTCAGCAGGGTTTCCAAGTTCTGCGTGGTGTTTGTTTTCTGTTGTTTCGTATTCTTCTATTCCTGAATTTGTAGTTCCTATTACAATCCCGATTTCTGATTTTTCATATTCTGACAAATCAAGTTTGTCAACAAGAAATTTCAAAAGTCTGTTGCATCTCAAGTTATAATTAGGTTCTTGTATTTGTTCAAAATCTTTTTCCAATTTGCCGAAATAAAATTTACTGCCTTTAACGATTTTCTCATCAGGCGTTAGTTTATCAGCGAATAATGCACAGGCATCTGTAATATAAATCTCATTCATGATAATATGTTAGCATGAATGGAATTAATCTGGAATTTTTTATAAAAAAGATTTCTTATTCTGTCGGTGAAAATATTGATTTGTCACAAGTGCCGATGCTTATGAGGAGAAAATTATCTCCTGTTGGTAAAATTGCATTGAGTACAATGTTAGAGTGCTATGATGGAAGTGATGATTTGAAATTGTGTTATGCTTCTCGATATGGCGAATTAGAAAGAGTTTTGAAACTTATCAAACAAAAAAATGAAGAAAATGAAATATCTCCGACAGGTTTTAGTTTTTCTGTTCATAATTCTACAATTGGATTTTTTTCACTTTTGAAGAATTTGCATCATTCTTATAATTCTGTTGCTGCGGGGGAAGATACTTTGGCTTACGGACTTTTAGATGCTGTAATGAATGGAGGGAAAACTCTTTTTTGTTATGCAGAATCTGTTGACAGATATGAGAGTGTTTCAATATTAATAGATGAAAAAGACGGTGAGCGAGTAAGGCTAAAAAGCAATAATGAAAAATTGGAATCTAACAGTTTTACCGAATTTTTAAAGGGCGGTCGATATATTTGTCCTTTATACATTATGGAGAGGGTAAATGATTAGATTTATAAGAGGTTTTGGTGTTGTATTATTATTTTCCATATTCGGAGTTTGTTCATTTTTTCTGGGTTTTGTAGTATTGCCTCTGTTGCAAATTTTTATGAAATTTGAAAAAACTGAGGAGTCAGCTTCTCATAGTGATAGTGAAAATTCAATAAAAAACGATAAAGAAGACAAAAGAAAGCGTGAAAGATTTTCAAGATTAATCCATAAACTTTGGCATTTTTATACAAATCTTTTTGTTAAACTCGGGCTTATCAAAATTGATTTGAAAAATTTTGAGCAGGTAAGAGGAAAAATAATAGTTTCTACTCACCCGACATTTATTGATATTATGATACTTATCGGGCTTTATGACAATTCTTTATGTTTGGCGAAAAAAGAGTTGTTGAATAATATATTTTTGAAAAATATTATAAAAAATGTTTATATTCCGAATAATGTTGAATTAGATGAATTTAAAAAAATTTCTACTGAAGTATTAAATGACGGCTATAATATTATAATTTTTCCAACAGGTACAAGGACAGTAGAGGGTGAAGACTTGAAAATTCATAAAGGTGCAGCAGCTTTGCAAATTGCATCAGGTGCAGATATTGTGCCCGTAACTATTAAATGCGATTACCCATTTTTGCAAAAGGGGCAGCCGATATATGATGCTTCTGACAGATTAATTACTTATACAATAAGTCAGCTTAATCCCATAAAATTGTCTGATTTTGATGAAAAATCAGAAATTAAGCTGAGAAAAGCTATTTCTGAAAAAATCAAATTAGACTTTACTAATTAGCTAACAAAAATTTTTATCTTTGTTTTTTATAAATGTAACAAGATAAAAAGGTTTTTTTATGTCAATACAACCTCTAGGTTTTGCAAATGCAAAAAGTTTAAATCGAATAAATTTCGGAAATAAAAATATAAATTCTAATTATACAACACAGCCATATCCACAAGATAGTGTTGAGATTAATGTTAAGAAAAAAGGATTTTCAAACGCTCAAAAATTGAGGATTGGGTTTGGTATGGCTGCTTTGCCAGCAAAGGCATTGTCGTTTTGCGGGAAAATTGGTGCAGCCCAAGAAGGAGTTGTAAAACTTGCTGAGCATATTGATTTTACTCCTGCTAAGACAACTCAGGAAGCAATAGAATTTGCGAAAACAAAATTGGGTGTAAAAAATTATGATGATAGTATGTCTTTGGATGTAATGAATTGGGTAAATGAGGGACTTACAAATATCAATAACGTACGAAAAGGCAAAGCAAAATTATTTGATACAATAAGATATGATTTAATTAATAGTAGTTATTTATGTTATGTAGATAATAATATTGAGGAGCCTAAATTAGGTGCAATATTAAATATCAGTAAAAAGCATACAAAAAAAATGGGCAAATATATAAATTTATCAATTGATTTTTGCATTGATAATAATATTTTGTATAGAGATGAAAATAAGAAAATTTTATTAAAACCATTTTATAATTGTGGTAAGGTATCTGACCATTTTATAGAAAAATTAAATAAATTTAATGATAATCCAAGTAGTTTTTCTTTAATAGATAGAGTAGAATTAAATGAATATTTTAATTTGATTTGGAATAAAAGAGTTAATTTTTTTAAATCTCCTTATTTAAATTTAAAACAAATATTAAAAAATGAAAGTATACAAGAAACTTTATTAGCACATTCAAAATTGCCTGATTTAAAACAAATAGAAAAGTTACCGGCACTTCAACGAAAAAATGTACTTGAAGATATAATTAATAATTATATTGATTTAGATCAAGGAATTCATTTAGACTATCCAGCAGTAAATACATTAGAGATAATTTATCATGAAAATGGGCATTTGGAACATCATTTAAAAATAGGTAAAGACAAATTTTTATCTATGGGTAAACTTGAAGAATGTATGTATAATTTAGGAAAAATATCAGATATTACATTTGATTTTATATTCAATGTTAAAAAACAAGAAATAGCTAATAGTATTTCTAATTATGCTTCAGAATCACCTTTGGAATTTGTAGCTGAAGTTTATAAAAAATTGATTAATAAAGCGTTAGGTGGAAAAGAGCAAATCTCTG
Source organism: uncultured Clostridium sp. (assembly GCA_958449715.1). Lineage (GTDB taxonomy): Bacteria > Cyanobacteriota > Vampirovibrionia > Gastranaerophilales > Gastranaerophilaceae > Stercorousia. The sequence goes on from CAUDIU010000012.1 coordinate 14,076, forward strand.
ATGATGTAATGAAACTTTATAATGAATACGGTGGTCCTGCTATTTAATCTATATTGATTTTTAATTTGACTTTACTAATTAATTAAGTTATAAATATTAATATAGGTGAATTAAGATGTGCTTGGAAAATGAAATTAAAACTCTAATCATTGAGTCGCTTGAATTAGAGGATATAACTGTCGATGATATTAAAGACGATGAACCGTTATTTATCAGCGGGCTTGGTCTTGACAGCATTGATGCGTTGGAACTCGGTATGGCATTAAAGAAAAAGTATAATGTTGATTTGAGCGACAACAAGGAAGAAAATAAAAAATATTTTTATTCAGTTAAAACAATTGCTGATTTTATAAGAAGTAAGGTTAGTTAAATGGCTAAAAAATACACAAGAGAACAAATTTTTGATAGATTAAAAAGTATTCTGGCTGATGATTTTGAAATTGAGCCTGAAAAACTTGTATTAGATGCAAATTTGTTTGAAGATTTGGAACTTGATAGCATTGATGCGGTTGATTTGGCTGTAAAATTGCAGGAATTCACTGAGAAAAAGATTTCTCCTGAAAACTTTAAGCAAATTAGAACAATTGACGATGTTGTCTCTGCTATTGAAGAATTGCTGTAAACTGACAGATTGGAAGGCAAGATGTCAGGCGGGCAAATGGGTTATATAAAGAAAATTAAGCCTTTATTGCCGTTTGTCGGGACTTTGTTTATTGTTTGCCTTTTTCATTTTAGCAAAGTGTATGTTTTAAAATTTTACCCTGTCATTGTGAACAGTTTTATTTTTTGTGTATTTTTCTCATCGCTTTTTTGCAAAGAGACAGTAATTCAAAAAATTGCAAAAAAAATGGACGGTGAATTGTCAGAATTCTCCAGCAATTATACAAGAAAACTTACTTATGTATGGTGTGTTTTTTTATTCATAAATTTGTCAATTTCTTTTGCAACTGTTTTTATGTCCCCGAAAATTTGGACCTTGTATAACGCTTGTATTTCATATATTGCCCTAGGTTTGATGTTCGGGGTAGAATATATTGTAAGAATTATTTTGAGAGCAAAATATGACAGAAGGCAAAAAGGGGAGCATAGCGACTGACTGGGATATGACAAATTATAAGATAATCAACGAAGAAGGTAAAAAAACGTTTATTTTTAATACATCAGGTTCCACAGGTGAGCCGAAAATTATAGAAAAAAGCTATGAATGCGTTTTGAAAGAAGGGCAGGATTTAGCAAAATTGTTTAATTTTTCAGATGATACTGTATTTGTATCGACAGTAAATCCTGATTATATGTATGGCACTACTTTTACGGTTATGCTGCCTAGAGTTTTAGGCTGTGTTGTCGATGGTGAAAGAGTTTTGTATCCTGAAGATATTAAAGATTATGAGAATTATGTGTTTGTGTCGACACCGTCTTTTTTGGAAAAGCTCGCAAAATATAATTTCAAATTCAAACGTAAGCCAAAGATGATTTTTTCTGCAGGTGCCCCTTTAAATGATGAATTATTTGAGTATTTGCAAGGTATTTCAGAGGCAGTGACTGAAATTTACGGAAGCACAGAAGCTGGAGTGATTGCTTATAGGCAGTCTGCTAAAGATAATTTACGTTTTTTTGAAAATGTTCATTACAATGACGGGAAAATTTTATCACCGTATTTTGATGAAGATGAATTGGAATTGAGTGACGAACTTGAATTTTTTGATGATGGTTTTAGGGTAAAAGGGCGTAAAGATAGGATTGTTAAAATTCAAGAAAAACGTATTTCTTTAAATGAGATAGAAAATATTTTAAATTCTGATGAATTTATTGAAAAATCATATTGCTTAAAGCTAGATGATAAATTGTGTGCAGCAGTTGTGTTGAACGAAAAAGGCCGTAAATTTTTAGAAGAAAACGGGAAACTTGAGTTAGTTAAAATCCTAAAAGACAATATGAAAAATAATATGTCAGGGATTGATGTCCGTTGTAAAAAATGGAGATTTTTGTATGATTTGCCCGTAAATGAAAGAGGGAAAACTCATTTAGCAAGGATTAAGGAAATTTTTAATACCAATGTGACATATCCTTATGTGATTGACTTTAATATTAATGGCGATAATGCTTATTTGGATTTGATTTTCCCTAAAAACAGTAACTTCTTTGAAGGGCATTTCCCGCAAATGCCTATTTTACCGGGTGTTGTGCAATTATTTTTTGTAAAAGAATTTATCAAAGATGTTTTTCATCTTGATTTTGTTCCGCAAAAGGTTAAAAAAGTTAAGTTTTCATCAATAATTAAGCCTGATATGAAAGTCCGATTGACTTTATGCAAAACTGATAAAGCTGTTGAGTATAAGTTTACGAAAGATGAAGTTATTTTTTCTTCAGGGACTTTTGTTTTATAATAGTGCTATGAAAAATATTTTTGCAGAAACTTTTATTGATGTACCTTTTTATGATTTAGATCCTATGAATGTTGTCTGGCATGGCAATTATGTGAAATATTTAGAGGTTGCTAGATGTGATTTGCTCTCAAAAATAGGTTATACCTATGATGATATGAGAATTGATGGAGTTGCTTATCCTGTTGCTACTATGGATTTAAAATTTATTAAATCGGCAAAATTTATGCAAAAATTAAAAGTTGTATCAACTATTGTGGATTATGAACCTGCTTTGAATATCAAATATGAAATTTTTGATTGTGAAAGCGGAGAAAAAATCTTCAAAGCTAAGAGTATGCAAATATGTGTAGATACAGCGACAAGAGAGAGTGTATATACTGCTCCAAAAAGATTTGTTGAAAAATTGGAGGCTTATGCGTAAATTTTTAATATTATTGATTTTAATATTATGCGGGATAAATTTGTGTTTTGCTGCCGAAGATGTATTTAATCATCTTTCTACAAGCAAAGCGATAGCTCAGCAGATGCCAAAGTTAGGGGATGCATACTGCAAATTTACCCAAGAAAAAAGAATTGGGGAAACTGTTTTGAAATCAGGCGGAAACTTCCAGTTTATAAAAAATAAAGGTGCGATTTTTGAAACACTATACCCGATTAGATCTACTGTATCTTATACATCTTCTCAAAACAAACAAATTAATGATATTATTGTCGCTATTTCAAATAAAAATTATTCTTATTTAGATAAAAATTTTAATTTGTACTATGAAAAAACTAACGGCTTATGGACGATTGGTCTAAAGCCTAAAAAGGGTTCAGTTGCCTCATCTCAATTACATGATATTATTATAAAAGGTAAAGAGGATATACAAAACATAAAAATATCCACTATAAAAAACGGGGTTACGGATATTTCTTTTAAATGCGAAACAAATTAGAAAAAACTTTTAGAATATTATTTATTTTTATTCTTGTAATCTTAGGATTACTGGTATTTTTCAGGCCTGCACATACGGAAACTAACATTTTAAAAGCGATTTTTTCATCTTTGCAGGACAATATTTTAGTTGATTTAAGCAGTAAGTTTTCTGCAAAAATTAATGTAATTGTAGAAAGCGACAGTCCTGAAAAGTCTGAAAAGATTGCAAAAACTCTTTATTCAAAACTTGATAAAACAAAGATGTACACATCTGATATGAATGTAAATGCAGTTTTGACAAATTACGAAAAATATCATAATAATCTGCTTTCAGGAAAAATGCGTATCAATTTAAAAAATAAGCAATACGATATTGTCGAAGAAAGCGGACTTGAAACTTTGTATAATCCGATTATGCCTCCTGTAGGTTCTATTGAAGAAGATCCGTTTTTGCTTTTAACGGATTTTGTGATGAGTTTATCTCCAAATAAGCAGGTAAGTAATTTCATGCCGTTTGAGTATAGTAAAGATGGCGAAAATTCAAAATTTTTCAGTATTATAATGCTTGATGTAGATAGTGATATTGCGCTTGCTCCTACAATTTTAAATGATGAAGTGAAAAAGCTTATTTCAATAAAAGATGAATTGTCAAAAGACGGTGTAAAGATTTATCTTACAGGTGCACCTATTCATTCTTATTATGCAAGCAGTCATTCAATATTTGAGATTAATTTAATTTGTATTTTATCTACATTATTTGTAATTGGGCTTGTATTCTGGTATTTCAGGTCATTCAAGCCATTATTGCCAATTGTTTTGAGTATTGGGTTAGGAATTTTCTCTGGATATTGTATGACGTCTTTAATTTTTAAAGATATACATATTCTAACCTTTGTATTTTCGACAACTTTGATAGGTATTTGTGTTGATTATTCTTTGCATTACTTTGTATCAGACAAAGGCGAAGATACAATCGGGGAGATTTTTATGAGTTTGACTGTCAGTCTGCTTACTACTGTGAGTGCATTTATTGTTTTGTTATTTGCAAATTTTGTATTACTAAAACAAATTTCTGTATTCACAATTACAGGACTTACGGTTGTATATCTTTTCGTTATTCTTTTTTATCCTTTGTTACCTAAAAATTTTGTGTTTGAAAAGCGTGAAATAAAATCTTTTAATATTCCTCAAAAATGGGGTAAAATAGCAGTTTATGCGGTTTGTGTAATTGCAATAATAGGACTTTTCAGAACACATTTTGATGACAATATAAAAAATATGTATGTACCGCCAAAACATCTTATGAATGCAGAAAAACTATTTGGTGAGTTGGCAGGCACAAATGGTGATACATCAATTTTTGTTGTTAAAGGGGAAAATCTTGAGGATTTACTCCAAAAAGAAGAAGCAATAGAAGATAAGCTTGATTTAGAAAATATAGAGTATCAATCACTAAGTCGCTATGTTCCATCTGTTAAAAGACAAAAAAGCAATCAAGCACTTAGAAAACAGTTATATAAAGATAGAATTAACAGTTATGCTGTTTTTTTGCCGCCTGCACAGCGTATAAAATTAATTAATCAAGATTATAAAAATGGATTTTTGACTTTAAATAATGATTTTGAATTTTTGAAAAAGAATTTTTTAATTGATAAAAACACTTCTATAATTGTTGTCTATGATTACGATGGCGGGGAGATTAATAATGCACGTTTAATCAATTTCCAAAAAGATATTTCAGCTCAAATTAGAAAATGCAGAAAAATTTGTTTAGGTCTGCTGTTACCTATTTTCGGAATTTTGTATTTAATTCTTTCAAAAATATATGATTACAAAAGTGGATTAAAGATTATATTACCGTCGATTTTGTCTGTAGCATTTGCATTTGGAGTGCTTGGTGTATTCAATTGTCCTGTAAATCTTTTCCATTTGCTTGCTATATTTCTTATAATTGGTTTTGGACTTGATTATTCGGTATTCAGATACAATAATGCGGGAAAAGCAGGTGATGCAGTGTTATTATCTTGTCTGACAAGTGTATTTTCTTTTTCACTTCTTGCCTGTGCAGGTTTTAAGCTGATTAGTTCTTTGGGAATTGTATTAGCACTTGGACTTTTGTGTTCTTATATTTTTAGTTTAATATTAATAAAGGAAACAGCAGAGAGAATTGAAATTTAATATAATTAAGGTACAAAAATGAAGTATAGAAGAATTAAAAGACACATATCACCACAAGTTAAGGCATTATCAGAAGCTCAAAAAATTGCATTTGCACCATTGACTTTTCAAGCTGTAGGAGCAATGTTAAATTTTGGGATTTTGGACTTTTTAGATGAAAATCCCTCTACAGTTGAGCAAATTATTGAAAATTGTAATGTATCAAAATACACTGCAGAAACTTTGTTAGAAGTTGCATCAGCTTGCGGTATTGTTATTAAAACAGGTGATAAGTTTGCAAATTCTTTAGTCGCTTCAGCATTTTTGCATAACGAAATGACAAAGGTTAATTTCAATTTTGTAAAAGATGTATGTTATCTTGGAGCTTCTGAACTTGGGGAATCTTTTGTAAAAGAAGAACCTGTAGGGTGTCATAAATTTATCGGGAATTATGAAACTATTTATAATGCTCTTCATAAATTGCCGATTGAGATGAAAAAAAGTTGGTTTGATTTTGATCACTACTATTCAGACAGATGTTTTGAAGAAGTTTTAAAAATTATTTTTGAAGATGAGCCTGCACAAATTTTTGATATCGGTGGGAATACCGGTAAATTTGAGAGAGCTTGTTTGGAATTCAATAAAGATTGTATTGTCAATATGATTGACTTGCCTGAAAATATTGAGGTAGCTAAAAATCATTTGCATAATGACAGATTAAAATTTCATGGTGTTGATGTTTTGAAATCTCAATTCCCAAAAATTTCAGGTGCGGTATTTATGAGTCAGTTTTTAGACTGTTTTTCAGAGGAGCAGATTATTACGATTTTAAAGAATATAAAAAATGCTATGACTGCTGATACAAAAATATTTATTTTAGAACCTTTCACAGATAGACAATTATTTGATGGTGCTACATATTCACTTGTTCATATCTCATTGTATTTTACTTGTATGGCTAACGGAAAAAGTAAAATGTATTCTGAAAAAAGAATGATTGAACTTATTGAAAAAGCTGGACTAAAGCTCGATAAAAAACATGAAAATATCGGAATTCACGATTATACTCTTTTATCGTGTGTAAAATGCTAAAATATAAATTGATTGGGGTGTAATTTGTCAGAGAATTCAGAGAATAACGAATTAAAATGGTATGAGGTAAAAGAACAAGCAGCAGGGCGTAAAAGGCTAATGCTGTTATGGTATATTTACAATATTGCAGGTAAAGCTCCTGTTAAATTCATTGTATTTTTTGTAACTCTTTTTGCTTTTTTAGGAGCACCTGAAATTAGAAAATGCTCTCAAAAATATTTGAAAATTGCGACAGGTAAAGGTGATATATTCTCATCATTCAGACATTTTTTAAATTATTCATACAGTCTTGTGGATAAAATTGAAATGTTTACGGATAATTTCAGTTTTAAGAATATATTTTTTGCTGATGAAGCAGAAAAAAAAGTTTTTTATGATGATTTGCTGGATAAAAAAGGTATTTATTTTTTATGTTCACATCTTGGAAATGTCAATGCTATGAGAACATTTTTCCGCTCAGGTGAAGTTATTGACGATACAAGGGTGAATTTGTTTTTGGAAGGAAATCAATGCAGTATATTCAAGAATTTTTTAAACTCAATTTCTTCAAATAATCCTATCACTGCTTATCCTGTTGAAAATATTGATGTTACAACATCAATAGAGATTAAAGACAAACTGGATAAAGGCGAAGTCCTTTTTATTGCAGGAGATAGGGTTTCTGCCCATAATAAAGATGCTGTATTCCAATCTGATTTTTTAGGTAAAAAAGTTTCATTCCCGATTGGAGCTTTTAAATTCGGGCTTATGCTTAATTCTCCTATTTATTTTATAGCCTGTACTTTGGAGAAAAACGGAAAATATTGTATTCATTTGAAAAAATTTATATCTGAAGGTACGAGAAAAGAAAAATTGGAAAAATTGAAATCAGAATATGTTGAATTTTTGGAAGCTTTGACTAAGAAATATCCGCTTCAATTCTACCATTTTTATGATTTTTTCTGTGATAAAATTTGAGTATGATTAAAACTGTAATTTTTGACTTGGACGGAACTTTATTAAATACTTTGGAAGACTTGAAAGATGCAACAAATTTTGCACTTTCAGAATTTGGCTATCCTAAAAGATCACTCGAAGAAATCAGGTGTTTTGTTGGTAATGGAGTGAAAAAACTCATTGAAAGAGCTGTACCTGATAATTGTGAAAATGTTGATGAATGTCTTTGCGTTTTCAAGAAAAATTATTCTGAAAATATGTGTAATAACACTGTTCCCTACAATGGTATCTTAAAGATACTAAAAACTTTACATGATGATGGTGTCAAAATAGGCGTAGTGTCTAACAAATTCGATTCCGCCGTTAAAGGATTATGTAAAAAATATTTTGGTGATTTAATCGATGTAGCTATAGGTCAAGCTGATGATGTACCTAAAAAACCCGCTCCTGACGGTGTGTTTAAAGCTATGAAAGAATTGGGTGCAGACAAACATTCTACAATTTATGTTGGAGATTCTGAGGTTGATGTCGAAACTGCTAAAAATTCAGATTTGAGGTGCATAGGAGTATTGTGGGGATTTAGGGATCGTAAAGATCTTGAAGGTGCTGATTTCATTATAGACAACCCTTGTGATATAATAAATTTAATTAGGAGTTTGTAATGGAAAAATTGTCTGTAAGTTTGGAAGATTACATTGAAGAAATTTATAATCAAGTTTTGAAAAATGGTCAAGCTAAAGTTACTGCTATTGCTTCTGCTTTGGATGTTAAAAAAGCATCTGTGACAGGAGCTTTGAATATTTTAGCCGAAAAAAAACTTATTAATTACGCTCCTTATGCCCCTATTACTTTGACAGCTGCAGGGGAAACTATTGCTAAAAATATTTTGATTAAACATGAAAATTTATCGAAATTTTTTATGGAAGTTTTGGGAGTAGAAAAAGAAGAAGCACTTGAAACAGCTTGCAAAATGGAACATATTGTATCTGATAAATTGTTTGAAAATATGGTGAAGTTAACCGATTATGTTAAAAAATCAGATATAGATTTGAAAAAATTATATAAATAACCGAATGAATTTTATAGTCAAAAAATTTTTTAATCCCTCTTGACAAAAATAATTATTTAATATAAAGTTAGTCTAGACTAACAAATAAGGATTAATATGAAAATCTCAACACTCTGTAAATATGTAGACCAGCCTATGATTTTGAATAAATTGGATGAAAAGATGCCTGCATTATTGATCGGAGCAGGTGGTGCTTATGGAGTAGTTGATTCTTTTCGTAATGCTAAAAAAGATAAAAAACATGCAAAACAAAAATTTATTCAAAACGCAATAGTAATCTCAAGTACAATTGGTGCATCATTACTGGGTACAAGAGGATTAAAAATTGGCGGGAAAAAGATTTTTAACGGGTTAATGGAAAGAGTCCATTTCTCTGAATTGCAAAAAGTTCATACAGAGGCGGTTGACGGATTTATTAAAAAAGCTAAGATTAAAGATGAAAAAATCTTAGGGATTTTGCGTACTGCTAAATTAAAAGAATTATCTCCAAAACAAATAGATACATTAATCAATAAACTTCCTGAATCTCCTGCGAAAAAAGAGCTTTTCAGTGTAATTTTACCTGAAAAGAAAAATCTAAATTCAAAGGAGATTTTTTCTGAAATAAAAAGGTTGTCTCTTTTAGGTCTTATACCGGTAGTCGGTGGTGTGACAGGCGGTATTATAGCGGATAAAACTACACATAAAATCACTAGAAAAGGAACGGCCGATAAGGTCAAAGAGGGCTTATACCAGTATCTTGCAAATATCTTCCTATGTAATGTAGGTGCCGGTAGTGCCCTTTTTCTTTCTGAAAAGTTAGAAAAAGCAAAGAAAATTAAACCGCTTACTCCTATGAAAAAATTAGCTGTAATACTTACAGGAATTACGGCAACAGGAATTATTGGCGGAAGTTATATTGCAAATTTTGTGAGCAAACATTGTATTAATCCGTTATTTGGTGAAAAAAATAATAAAAAAGGATTGTATAATGAACGCAGACCTGAAGCTTTAGATATTGCTCTGCACGCTGATGATATAGCAACTGCAGGGATTTTATCAGGTTTTAAATGGATTGAGCCTGCATTACCTTTTATGTATTTTATATCAGGTTATAGGGCAGGTATCGGATACAGAAATGCGGGTACAAAAACAGTTAACAGCTGAAACTTAATCAATAAATGCAAATCTTTTCTACACACCTTCTTATACAAAAAACAGCCTCTGTATTTTACAGGGGCTTACATTTATTTTAAAGTCAGTTGCTGAATAAACTGGCTTATGCTTCCATTATGTAATCGTCCATTACAAAACCTGAGCCTATATCGGTTACAACTGAATCTATTGTTTTAAATCCCCATTTTTTATAGGCATTAATTGAGCTTATATTATGTTTGTTTACTGTGAGTTGAATTTTTTTGCCGTTTGCAAGTTTTTTTATTTCTTCAAAGGCTTTTGTGCCAAGTCCTTTATGTCTAAAATCTTTTTGTATGTATAATTTTGATAAAAATAAGTAATCTTTTTTGTCTGATATTCCAAAATATCCTGCTTTTTGACCATCTTGGATTATAAAATAATATGTGTAATTTTCATTTTCAATTTGCTTATTTATAGCGTGTTCTGATTGAAAATTTTCTACCATGTAATCAATTTGTTCAGGAGAAAGAATGCAAGTCCAGTATTCATGCCAAATAGCATAAGCCAGACTTGCAAGTTCTTTTATATTTTGTTTTTCAACTTTTTCAATTTTAAAATTCATTATCCGATAACAGGTTGTACAAATGTTCTTGTCGCTAAGTCTTTATCAAGCATTAATAGAGCTTTTTTGTCATCTCCGATAAGTTTTAATGTAGCTAATACATTACCTACGTTATCTTCTTCTTCAACTTGTTCTTTTAAGTACCAGTTTAAGAATGACATTGCTGCACGATCTTTTGTTTCTTCTGCTACATCCATTAGAGCGTTAATTCTTGATGTAACATATTCTTCATGTTCCAAAACTTGTTCAAATACAGCAAGAGGAGATTCCCAATCAGTTTCTGGTTTGTCAATAGCTTCTAATTGAACATTTCCACCGCGTTGGTTCAAATAATCAAACATTCCTAATGCGTGTGCATGTTCTTCTTGAACTTGTACAGACATCCAGTTTACAAAACCTTTAAGATTTAATCTTTCAAAATATGCTTGCATTGAAAGATATAGATATTCTGAATATAATTCTTTGTTAATTTGGTCGTTAAAAGCTTTTTCTAATTTTTCATTAATCATTTTATGCCTCTCTTTCAATTCTTAATTTTATCACTAAAAATGGATTTATAAACTTTTGTTAATAAAAATTTTATTTTTAGGCAATTTTAAAAATTCATATCAGTTATAAAAATCACTATGGCTATTAATATTCAAAACAATTATATGTATCGCTATCAATGCGGAAATTTACAATCAGGTAATGGAAATGTAAAATTAAACAAACCTTCTTTTACAGGTGCAGGAGATATTCAACGACTTACTCATATGAATATCGGAATGATGGGTGAGGGTTTTATCGGGCATGTTCTATTAAAAAATGCTACAAAAGGTACAGATGAATTTGTAAATGTTTTTAAGCATTTTGATTGTGGACATGAACGTTATTATTTGAAGAATAATAAAGATGAATTAATCGGTGAATTTTTAGCTAAAATTAACAAATATTTTAACTATGACAAAATTATGTATAGGGAAGATCCAAGTCATGTTTTAGTTGATGATTTAAGAAATTATTCAATGCCTAATACACCTTTTTGGAATAAAAATTTAGATTATTACAAAGGTGTTGGAACAAGATTACTACAAATTGCTCAAAGACGAAGTGATGAAGCTCAATGTGTCGGAAATATCAGATTAAATGCTATGCCTGAGGCTAGAAGATTTTATACAGAAAAAATCGGAATGGTAAAAGATCCTAATAATCCGTATAGTGGAATGTTAATTATTCCTGCTGACAAAAAAGAACCTCTTTCAAAAATGTATGGCGGATTATAGAAAAATTTAATTAATATTTCAGGGAATGAAAATTTTTCCTAAATTGGTTATAAATAATCATGTTATGGGAAAAAATGCTGTAAATAATTTATTAAAAGCTCTGGGTGAAGATACAAAATTAATTCAGGATTCTTTTAGTAATTATATTGCTTTCCATGGGATTGGCAGTGCTTATAATAAACGCTGGCTTGGGAATGTTGTACCATCCGACGTTTTAAAATTGTCTGTAAAACAAGCTGTGAATATTATTATGACGCTTGTCGAGGACGGAAAATTCTATGATAATTTCCCGGATGAGATAAAAACTCCGAATTATGGTGATAATTGGGGGCGTTTTGCAAATTATATTGAAATTAATGACAGAGCAATTGCAACTATGGACAATGGCTGTACTTGCAGCGGAATTTTGAGTTGTATAAAACTTCTTTGTGCAATACCACCGTCTGCAAAAAGTTGGGCAAATTGTATTATTTTATCTCAAATTTGGCAGAATATTTATGGTGATGCTTATGAAAAAGGGCCTTTTGAAGAAAATTCTATATATGCACTAAGATTAAATACATCATATAGTGATAATGTGATAGATTATTCTATTGCAGATAAAATCCCGCCTGAACAACAATTAAAAGCATTTGTAGATTTAGCACATTTTAGGGGAATAAAAGTCGGGTTTCGTCATGTAATTTCTGCAGATCAAATAAAAATCGCGAGAGATTATAAAGATGATGAAACTTTTAATTGGGGTAATCCTGAACATGTGGAAATTTATATAAATGAATGTGTAAAACTTATGAATTTAGGTTTTGAATGTATGTTTATAGATTCTGCAAAACATATTGGCGGTTATGATATGGAAAATTATACAGGTGTCGGGGCTTTGCCTGAATATCAACAGATGCAGTATATTTTGAATGAAATAAGATTGCGTTCAGGAAAAACTGATATTAGTTTTGTCGGTGAAAAAAGTTCTGATGATTTTGAAAGATTTGAAAATATGGGACTTAATGCCGGAACTGATTATATTACAGGAGATAACTTTGAGGCAGTCAAAGAATTGTCTGCAAATTTGAGTTATTCAAGAGATTATGCTCCAGGGGTCGAAGTTACAAACGATAATTATATTGGCGGACTTTCATATGATCAAAAATTAAATAGAATTAATACAGTTCTTTTTGGGTTTTATCAGGCGAGTGATAAATTACCGAGTTTTATGCAAATGGATGATTTATTCCCGCTAAGGTATGATACAAATACTCATCATCTTATGATGACTAATCCTTCATATTCTGCTGATGGCAGCACTTTGAGTCATTGGGAAAATCTTTTTGCCAAAGATGATGGGAGATTATACAACAAAATGGTTGGAGAACTTTTTGCTTATGCGTTAGGTATGTGAAAATTTAGGAGTTTAATTATGGATAAAAATTTGAAAAGTATTTTAAAAGTTACTGCATATGCAGGGATTATGACCGCAGGTATTATTGCATTTTTAGTTTATATGGCGAAACAGCGTAAGAAAGATATGAAAAATCGTATGATTTTAATCGCAAGACAAATTGATGCAGATATAGTAAATACCCAAAGAAAAATTTCACCTAGATACCATGAAAAAAATCAAAGAAAATATGATGAATTATGGGGAAATGGGAACTTGAATAATTAATAAAAAATGCGTCATATTAGACGCATTTTTTTATTTTATAAAAGGTTTACAAGTCCTGTTGAATGATCAAAATGACATTTTGCTATTCGCAATTTTTCATTTTTTACAGCTTCATTAATAATTACAGAATGTTTCATCAAATAATTTTCAACCCATTTTGTATGTTCTTGAGCGAAGAAATTGTGGCATGAGATATCTTCATCTTTATCAAGTACAGGATATACACATTTTAAGATTGATGAAAAATCTTTCATAGGTTCAGGATAATGCTCTTTTGCGTATTTCATCACACCGCAGTCATCGTGGCCTAAAAGTATTAAAAGCGGAACTTGCAGTTTTTTTACTGCATATTCAATGCTTTCAATAATATTTGGTCCTGTAGTCATTCCAGCTACTCGAACAACAAATAATTCACCTATTCCGCAGTCAAAAATAATTTCAGGAACTACTCTTGAATCTGAACAGGTAAGTACACAAGCATAAGGTTCTTGATGAAACGCGTATTTTTGTAATGTTTCAAGACTCATGTTTTTAGTTGTAGGAGTCCCGTTTACGAAATTTTTGTTTCCTTGTAATAATTTATCCAGTTCTTTTTGTGCTTTTTCTTTCATAAGTGATATTATAACTTATTTTATCTAAATTTCAAGTTGTTAATAATATTAGTTTTTAAGGCAGTTTTGTTTATGCTAGAATAGAAAAAGTGATTAGGAGAGAAATTATGGAAAAAACAATAAATTTTATAAAGAAACATAGTGATTTATTCATATTTTTAGGCTTGTTACTTATTTGTTACTTTGTATTTTTCTTTAACATAGGTAATTATGCTTTGATGGATGTTGATGAAACTCGTTATGTTTCTATGGCTAGAGATATGTTTCACAGCAAAGATTTTTTGACTTTGTATTTAAACGGAGAGTATTTCTTTGAGAAACCTCCTCTTTATTTTTGGGGTGAATGTTTGTCATTTGCAATTTTTGGAAAGATAAATGAATTCACTGCAAGATTTCCTGTTGCTTTGTATGGAACTTTATCTACTTTAATAGTTTATTTTACAGGTAAAAAGATTGTATCAAGAAGATTTGGATTTATTTCTGCCGTAATTCTTGCTACTACTCTTGAATTTGTAATGTTAGCTAAATTTGCAATATTAGATATTGTAGTTACAACTTGTGTTGGATTTTCTGTAATGTTTGGATTTTTGACACAGTTTGTTCAGGATAAAAATAAAAAATATTTCTGGTGGTTATTTTATATCTTTTCAGGTTTGGCTGTTATGGCTAAGGGAATTCCAGGATTTGTAGTTCCGTTTGCTGTTATGTTTTTTGTAACTATTGCAAACAAAACTTTTAAACAGGTATTTAGACCACAGTATATTTTACCTGGTTTTTTATTGTTCTTTTTAATTGTTGTACCTTGGCATTTGATTATGTTCAAGATTCACGATCCTCTATTTTTTAGAGAATATATTATAAAACATCATTTGGAAAGATTTTTGAATTCCAATGAAATCAATAGAGAACAACCTTTTTATTTCTATTTTATCACTGTATTATGGGGATTAATTCCTTGGGTATTCTCTGCAATTGCTGTTGGAATTACTAAACTTAAATCATTTAAAAAATTTGCTGTTGAGAATTTATCTGACAGACATAAATTTTTATTGTTTAACGTAATTGCATTTGCAGTTACAATGTTATTTTTCTCATCATCAAGTACAAAATTGATTACATATATTTTGCCTGTATATTTCTTTACAGCATTTATTATGGGTGCGTTGTGGGAAAGTTATGTATTTGATGAAAAATATAAAAAGCCTGTAAATTTATCGGTTTATATTTTAGGCGGAATTTGTATTTTTGCAGGTGTTGTGACTTGTTTTGCAAAATATGTGCTTCCTTCTCAAGTATATTCTGATTTGCTTATCATAAAATGGTTTTGTATAAGTCTTGTAATTATTTTTGGTATTTTAAGTATTTTGTGTGCAGTGAAAAATTGCAGAAAAGGTGTATTTGCCTGCTATGCTCTTTTAATAATAATTACTTCAGCATTTGGTACAAAACTATTTTATAATATGGATTATGAATTTGGGCAAAATGATTTGATGCAATTTGCAAAATATGCAAAAGAAAATAACAAAAAAATTGTTGTTTTAAATAATGAACGTAAGTATTCTGTTTTATATTATTACGGTTCTCCTGTAGATAAAAATACAAAAAGCAGAGTGTATTTTATTTCTCAAGACGATAAAGAAGAAATGGCAAAACTAGGGCATATTCTTGATGATAGAGATGTTGTTGTAGTTGTAAGGGAAAAACAAATGCCACAGGTGGATAAAACTCTTGATTTTGATATAATATTAGATGGAAGAAAATATTCACTTGTGAAAGTTCATTAATGTTAAAAAGATACGAAAAATTTCTTGAAAAATTAGATAAAAGATTTGAGCGTTATTTTGAAGAACAGTGCGAGTTTATAAAATGTAAACCGGGCTGTTCTGCTTGTTGTGAAATTGGTCAATATCCATTTTCGCGACTTGAGTTAGAATATTTGATGTCAGGATTTGTAGAGCTTCCTTTTGGGGTAAAGCATAAAATAAAAGAAGAAATTAAACGATTGAAAAAAGAAAAGCCAAAATGGTATAAATGTCCGTTTTTAATCGATAATATGTGTTGTGTATATAAATATCGCGGGATTGTCTGCAGAGCTCATGGACTTGCTTGGTATGATGAGGAAGCAAACAGAATAAGATTGCCTTACTGCGTGAATAAGGGATTGAATTACAGTAAGGTTTTCGATAGAGAAACTGGCGAAGTCCTTTTGCAAAACCCGATTAAAGAACGTTTACGTATTGATACTATATTGAGAAGTCCTGAAGCCGAACAATACGAGCTTGAATGCGGTGAAATCAGACCTTTAATCGATTGGTTTTAAATTTTTTAGTTTATTTGTCTTCAACAAATTCAATTCTGTAACCAAGTTCTTTTAATATTAATTCAACATCTCTAATTGTAATAGTTTTTCTGGATATTTTTGATGAGAGATTGTTGCTATTGAATGTTGGATTATTAGTTTTTTCACTAATGATTTCACAAACTTTTTTAAAAGTTTGTCCTTTTTTGGAAACAATACTATTTATTTCGTTTCGGATATTCATAATAAACATTATAATTTTAGTTGCATTACAATGCTATATATGTTATTATTATGATATATAGCATAATCTAATGAATTAAAGCATAATAATGTAAAGGGATATATGGAAAATAAGGACAAATTAATACATCAAATACTTGCATTTGATTTGATTAAGCTGAATAATGATTTAAAGCAATTTAATCTTATGATTTCGGAATTCAGACAATATATCTCTAATACTGATTTTACACAGGATTTTTCTGATGAATCAATACATACTTTTACTGATATAGCTGTGTTACTGTCAGAAATGATTAATGC
>CAUDIU010000013.1 GCA_958449715.1 uncultured Clostridium sp.
AAAAATACAAGAATTTATCCTCCTATATTTATTCCTGTCAACTGGTAAATTCTAAAATGAGGTGCTAAAATGTTAAAAAAAATTATACAATTACTTATATTTGTCGGGTTATTAACAAATTTTGCATTTGCAGATGACTTTGATGTAAACAAATTCGTTGATGAATACGGCAAAGAAGTTCAAAATATAGTAAAAAGTAATCTAAAATACACAGGGCCTGAAGATGCAGTATCTGCAGTAAGTTATACAATACACCCTGACGGAAGCGTTACCGATATTCAAGTTAAGCAGGCAAGCGGAACAAATTTTGATAAAGCTGTAATTGAAGCTGTTCAAAAATCAGCTCCTTTCAAACCTTTCCCAAAAGAATCAAACCTTGCAAATATCGTAATGACAAGCGGATTCCAACACAAAATTCAAAAATACCAAACAGCAAGAATGTCCATCATGCCTGTCGAACCTCCTGAAGAAGTTAAACAAGCATATCAAAAATACATGCACAAAGTCAGCGATTATTTATTTGATAGAATTCCGACAATCTACTCATACATTCCACAAGAACCTGTAATGAAATGTATTATCGCAAAAGACGGAACTATAAAAAATGTAGAATTAACACAATCATCAGGGATTGAAGAATATGACAAAAAAATCATACAAACATACACAGGAATGAAAGTATCACCATTCCCAGAAGAATTAAAAATGTATGAAGAACTACCTTATTCAGCAACATTATTACGTCAATTCAGAAGAAGTCCTATTCTTGGCAGTCCAAACTACTTTTTTTAAATAAAATAAAGTAAAAATCAGTTTATTTTTTTTTTACAACTACATTATATCCAAGAACATCAAACACTTCTAAAAGTTCACTAACTTTTATAGTACCGTTACGTAGTTTATTGGTTAAATTTTCAAGCGAATCAGTTTTATTATATTTATGATTAATATCAACTTTTAAACGAGTTAAAGTCTTACCTTCAAATGCGGTTAAAAGTTTTATTACTTTTCTAATATTATCTTTTGACAAAATATATTCATTTTCCATTACATTACTATATATTGACAAAAGCTTGACAATCTAATTGTATATTTGTATTATCTAATTATATAGTTAGATATTATTATTATAGGGTTTGGAAATGAATATGAATAGAGCTTATAATTTATCAAAAAAAATTCCCTTTTTAAATTGTTATTATGCAAAAGCTTTTACTCTCGCAGAAGTTTTAATTACTCTCGGAATTATAGGTGTTGTTGCTGCAATGACAATGCCAACATTAATTAAAAATATTAATAATAAAGATAAAATTACTGCATTAAAAAAAGCATACTCCATTCTTTCACAAGCAACACTAATGGCAATAGAAAATAATGAACATAGTGAGTACTGGGAAATTGTAGATAAAGATTCCACAAACACTAACAAATTATTTTCATATTACAAACCATACTTAAAAGTACTAAAATATTGCAAAGATAAAGAAAAAGGTTGTTGGGTAAACGAAGTAAATGATTTACAAGGTAATAAATTTCACTGGTATGATAGTACTCAAGTTGGAGCTAATTCAGTAAGCGCAAGATTAACTGATGGCATGACTATTGCTTTTGATGTATTCCAAACAACAAAAGGAGATTTAGGAGTCAATACTAATAAACCTTCTCTTGTATTTTTTGTTGATGTAAATGGAGAAAAATTACCAAATACATTTGGAAAAGATATATTTACATTTGTACTCGATGCAACAAATGGAATAATTATTCCTGCAGGAAAAGATAATAACTCCAAATGGTGTACAACAAGGGATACAGTCCCTTATAGTTACGCTGGCATAGATTGTGCAGCTAAAATTCTTAATGAAAATAAAATTTCATATTAAATATTTTTATCTATAATTTGTAAAGTTATAGCTTTTAACAATGTCTCTATTTTATTTTTAGCATTCAATTGAATTTTACAATTATTAAATAATTTATAATATTCAGATTTTGATAAATTCAAATCTGACATTGTTTGTTTTGCAGTTTTACCAGATGATAATACCTCTAAGATTTTTATTTGAGTTGCATTCAAATTCATTGTCAATTCCCTATTCGCTATAGTTCTTTATAGTAATACCACTATATAGAATTTGATTCTACTAAATTAGTATTAATATGTCAATATTAATTAAATGGTATTATTATATGAGTATTAATGAACATATTGCAAAAAGAATATCCGAACTTAGAAAAAGCAAACATTTGACAGCTGAAAAACTTGCATGGTCAGCTGATTTATCAAAAAGTTGTGTAAGTTATGCTGAAAAAGGAACTAAAGATATTAAAATTTCAACTATAAATGCAATATGCAACGCTATGGGAATAACTTTGGCTGAATTCTTTAGTATTTTTGTTAAAAATATCGAGGATTAGAACTTTTTCAATTTTGCATAAGCTGCGTCCATAGCCTTTACACCCTGACGGCCAAAGTCTATTGTATACATCATGCTGTCACCGATTTGGGTAACTTCTTTGATATGTCCTATACCGAGCTTGTCATGGAAAACTCTTTCTCCCTCATTAAATACATATTCAATAGGAGTTGTAGTCTCCATTTTCTTTTGACGTTCTGCTTCCGCTTCCTGTTGCATACGCTCTTTTTGTCTTTTTTCTTCGAGCATACGTTTTATAGCATTGTCTTTGAAAAATTCTTTTACTTTTTCTTCATCACGCTGTTTATTTTCTTTTGATTTAACCAAAATCGTACGACTTGGAGTCCTTTGAGGTTGGTTGTAGTATGAAGAATTTTGTCTTTGTCTGTCGCTTTGAGAATTTCCTGTTGCAAGTCCTCTTGTCGGAGCAACAAAACCTTTTCCAAATCCTGAAGATGGTTTTACATACCCGTAACTGTCAGATTGTGCTGCAGAATATGAAAAATCAGATTTGCCTGTTTTAGCTTTTGATACAGCATTTTGGAATGTTGAAGTTCCGCTTGTAGACCCTTCAAAACCGATAGAGTTAAGAAGTTGACGAGGAATTTCATCAATAAATCTTGAAGGGTTGTAATACTTGTATTCACCCCACATTTGACGACGTTTAGCAGAAGACAGATACAATTTTTCTTCTGCACGAGTAACGCCTACATACATCAAACGACGTTCTTCTTCCATTTCTGATGGAATATTGAATGTTCTTTGATGCGGGAATACACCTTCATCACAACCTGCTAAAAATACTATAGGAAATTCCAAACCTTTAGCAGAGTGTAAAGTCATTAAAGTAACGTTGTTTGAAATATCGTCCATTCCGTCAAGATCTGACACCAATGCTACTTGTTGTAAAAATTCACCCAAAGCATTATCAGATTCTTCAGGAACAAATTCACCTGCAACATTTACTAATTCCTGCAAGTTTTCAATATCAGCTTCACTTTCAGGAGTATTTTGGGATTGCAATTCAGCCAAATATCCAGATTTTTCTATAACAAGAGTTACAAACTCTTGCAATGAATATGAGCCTACTGCATTTTTAAATTTAAGTATTAATTCTGCAAAATCCTTTAATTTTGATTGAACTCTCGGAGATAATTCTGATTCTTCAATTTCTTTAATTGCTTCAAACAGACTTACATCTTTTGAGTCGGCAAAATCAGAAAGTGCTTTTACCGTAGTATCACCTATGGCACGTTTCGGAACGTTTACTATACGTCTGAAACTTTGCGAATCATCAGGGTTGTAGATTAATTTAAGATAAGCGATTATATCTTTGATTTCTTTACGGTCATAGAATTTCAAACCACCATAAATTCTATATGGAATTCCTGCTGCCATACATGCTTCTTCTAATGCACGGGATTGAGAATTTGTACGATAAAGAATTGCGTAACGGTTATAATCCCCGCCTGAATCCTGTTTAATTCTGCTTGCAATAAAGTTTGCTTCATCAGCTTCGTCTTGAGCTTCGTAATAATCAATTAATTCACCGTCTCCTTTTTGCGAATAAAGAACTTTGTCCACACGCTCTGTATTATTTTCAATAATTGCGTTTGCAACGTTCAAAATATTTGCTGTTGAACGGTAATTTTGCTCTAATTTTATTAATTTAGTCTTTTTAAAATCTTTTTGGAAATTCAAAATAATTGTGTAATCAGCTCCACGCCAGCTGTAAATGGATTGGTCAACATCACCTACTACACATAATGATCTTTCATCAGGGATTTCAGGCTCAAGATTTGTGTATAACATATTAATTAACTTATATTGAGCCATGTTTGTATCCTGAAACTCATCTACAAGAATATGTTGGAAGCGGTCATAATACAATTGACGAACTTCTTTGCATTGCTCAAGCAGTTTTACTGTCAAAAGCAGCATATCATCAAAGTCGATTGCATTGTTATTATTCAAAGCATTTTCATATTCTTCATAAATTGCCGCAATTTTTTGAGATTTGAAATCTCTTGCAAAAGTCGCAAATGTATAAGCGTCCTGCATTTTATTCTTTGCATTAGAAATTACGGATTTTACAAGTTTAGGCTGATATACTTTATCATCTAAATTTAATTTTTTTATAGCCTGTTTAATAACGGCATTACTGTCATTTTCATCGTAAATAGAAAAATTCTTATCTAATTTTTTACCGGATTGAAAGCTGTAATTTTCAATATTTTCTCTTAAAATTCTTCCGCAAATACCGTGAAAAGTGCCTACCCACATATATTTAACAACATTTTCACCCAAAATATTTCCAAGACGTTCTTTCATTTCTTTAGCCGCCTTGTTGGTAAATGTAACCGCTAAAATATTTCTCGGTTTTACACCGTTTTGAATTAAATAAGCAATCCTTGAGGTAAGTAATTTTGTTTTTCCGCTCCCTGCACCTGCTAAAACTAGCAATGGGCCTTGAATTGTTTGAACAGCTTCTCTCTGCTCTTTGTTAAGATTATCCAGTATATTTTCCATATCCCTATTCCCAAAATCAAATTTTTGTGATATAATCAGCATAAACTAAAAATATATAGATTGCAATTAGAAAGTAGGAAAAATGGTGGAAACTGACATGATGAATATTTTTATGGGTTCTGAAGACGAAAATAAAGAAAAACAAAATTCAATTGTTGTACCTATTGATGACATGGACACAGTATCGTCAGATTCACCTGATACGGTAGATGAATTAGCAATGGAATTAGCTACAATTCAACAATCTGCAAAGAAAATTGCAATTATCGGAAGTCGTAATCTTCCAATTACTCATCAACAAATGATTGAGACACTTGCTACAGCTCTTGTAACTCAAGGAAATACAATTATTACATCAGGCGGTTCTTCTGGTACAAACGCTGCTGCAATCAGAGGCGCTATGAAAGCTAATCCTGATAAATTAAAAGTTATTTTACCTCAAACAATCGGACAACAGCCTTCTGATGTTCAAAATCAACTTATCGGAGTTCCAAATATCATCGAACATCCTGACAGAGCAATGATGACATTAGCTGATGCTTCTCGTGTTTGCAACAGAGAAATTATTGACGATTGTAACCAATTAATTTGTTTCTTGTCTCATACAAGTAAAACTTTGCATAACGCAGTTCAATACGCTGAAGAAGGTCATAAAGTTATTACTGTATTCTATTTAGATTAATTTTTAAATCCATTTTTTATACGGAAATCTATTTATATGTCTGAACAATTAAAAAAACTTACGGGTAAATTCGGCTATGAAGCCGTTGCAAAACACCTTATCAATGATTGTGATACTGAACTTTTTAAAGAGCTCGTTGATAATGATAGTTTTTTGTTTGATTTTGTAAAAGACAATGTAGCCCAAAGAATTGCAAAAGAAATTAATGAAAATAATTATAAAAATTTAATCGAATTTTTAAAATATTATTCTCCGTATTATGAAGATGTAATCATTTCAGCTCTTGTAAAACATGCTGATGAAGATTTAACGGATTTAATGCTTGAAAAATTTGAAAATGGCACTATAGAAGAAAAAATTTATGCTGCAAAATATTTTGGGCATATCCAAGATCCCCTAGCTTATGAATATTTGAAAGCTAATTCATATTCAGAAAATGACTATCTTGCCCATAATTGCGCATCCTCACTTGGAGAATGGCAAGATAATGAAACATATAATATTGCAATTACAAAATTGAACAACGGTGATGATTTCGAAAAATTATCAGCTGTAAAATTTTTAGTAGCATATGGAGATAAAAAAGCTATTCCTGCAATTTTTGAAACAATGAAAAATTCTACAATGCCTGAAAACATTGCAGGAGAAATACCCTATCTTGAAAATTTATTTGATTTGCTTGATAAATATTATGAAAATACTCTATTGGCAATCAATTACATAATTAACGGACTTGGAGAAATCCTTCCGCTATCATGTGTTTTTGACTTTGAATTGTTTGAAGTTTTTGAAAAACTAATCAATAATTACGATGACAGTAAAACTGCAATCGTAATTTTAAATGCTCAAGAAAAATTTGAAGTTTTAACAGAAAACGACGAATATTTATTTGATGAAGACAAAAATACACGAAATGAAATTAATGATATTAAAAAACTTTTAAAAAGTGCGAATAAAAAAGATTTAGAAAAACATGTAAATGCAGAATTAAATGAAAATAGTCCTTTAGTTTTTACCGCACTTGATTTTGCAACAGATGTAATCGCAATTAGAGAACTTTTAAAATCAAATAATCAAACTCTAATTTTAAAAACTGCAGAAACATTAAAATCTTTAGGTAATTTCAACGATACAGCAAGAACTATTGCATTACTAAAGGTAACTGATATAAACATAAAAGCTATTATCAGAGCATTGTAACTATTTCATTTTATCTATAAATTCAAGTTCATATCCTAACAAATCTGCAATTATATAAGCTTCATCTAATGAAAGAGTCCCCCTTTGGAGTTTACCTGTAAGACTTTTAAAAGTATACGGTTTACCTGTTTTTTCTTTCATTAACATAGCAAGTTTAGTTATGGTTAAACACCTTAATGCAATTAGAGATTTTATTTTATTTCTGGCTTTCATTTTATGATTATATGTTACTTGACAATTCACGTTAAATTAATTAATATATTACTCGTATATGAGTAATTTTATAATTATACAAGTAGTTATATGTAGAATATTGCAGAAAGGCTAATATATGAGTAATAAAAATCACGCATTTACTCTTGCAGAAATTTTAATCACTCTTGGTATCATTGGCATTATTGCAGCATTAACATTACCAGTATTGATATTAAATTATAAAGAAAAAGAAACTGTAAGCAGATTAAAAAAATTTTATTCTATAACCTCACAAGCATACAATCTTGCATTAAACGAATTTGGAACACCTGATACTTGGGATTTATTAAATTATAATGAATCTTTAGGGGAAGAAAATACTAATTTTTTAAATTATCTTAAACCATATTTAAATATTATTGAATACTGTGGCAGTGAACAATATAAATGCTGGAGTAATACAACCACCTTAACAGGAGGAATTTTTCAACATTCATCAGATAAATATTATTCAAAAGCAATTTTAGCAGATGGAAGTGCCATTCTAACATATGTTCTAGATAAAACTTGTACTAAAAATTCAGGTAATGTAAAAGAAATTTGTGGACAAATGCGTGTAGATATAAATGGACAAAAAAAACCTAACATTCTTGGACGTGATGTATTTAGTTTTCATATAACAAAAAATAGAATAATACCTACAGGAACCAACTTAGAAAATTCTGGAAATAATAGCTTTGAAGAAGGTTGTATAGGAGAAAAATCAGAAGGTAGAGGTTGTACAGCTTGGATTATTTACAATGAAAATATGGACTACTTACATTGTCCTGAAAAAATTGGCTGGAAAAAATTAAAAAGTTGCAAATAAATTTGTAAGTTTTTTCATGGTAAGATTTAATTATGGAATTTACAGAAAAAACTATTGAATCAGAATTAATTTTTGACGGAAGAGTAGTAAAGCTTTATAAAGACAAAATTGAACTTCCAACAGGGCAAAAAAGCTTTAGAGAAGTTGTTAAACATTCAGGCGGTGTAGTAATTTTAGCTAAAAAAGAAGATAAAATTCTTTTAGTTAAACAATTCAGATATCCAATGAAAGAAGTTTTGTATGAATTACCTGCAGGTAAACTTGAAATTGGAGAAGATCCATTTGAAGCAGCTAAAAGAGAATTGGAAGAAGAAACAGGTTATTGTGCCAATAAATGGACTGATTTAGGTTTTGTCTATACATCACCGGGATATAGTGATGAAAAATTGTACTTATACAAAGCTGAAGATTTAGAATTTACTCACTGCCACCCTGATGAAGGCGAAATTATTCAAGCACTTGAATATAAATATGATGACGTTTTAAAAATGATTGATAACGGTGAAATTAATGACGCAAAAACTCTTTGTGCATTAATGAGAGCCCAAATTAAAGGATAAATTATGTCTGCTGAAAAAAAAATTAAAATGGTTGCAACTGACATTGACGGCACTATTGTTAAATGGGATACCGGATTTTCTGACGGTGTAAAAAATTGTATCAAAAATCTTTGCAAAAAAGATGTTAAAGTTGTACTCGTAACAGGCAGAATGCATTGTGCTACTCATCATATAACGAATGAATTGGGACTTAAAACACCTGTTGTTTCATATCAAGGCGGACTAATTAAAGATTGCGACGGCAATACTTTATATCAACAAAACTTGGATTCTGAAATTGCAAAACAAATTATTAAATGGGCAAGAGATAATAATATTCATATAAATTTATACATTGATGATAAATTGTATGTAGAAAAAGATAACGATTGCGTAAAAAAATACACTGACGGCAAATTTGTATCATACACAGTATGCTCATTTGACAGTTTAGAGATAAAAAATGTGAACAAAATTCTTGCAATTGACTACAATGATGCAGAAAGAGTTACAGGTTGGGTAGAAGAATTGCAAAAAAAATTCCCACAATTATACATAGTTAAATCAACTCCTTATTTTTGCGAAATAGGAAGTGCTCAAGCCAAAAAATCTCTCGGAGTTGAATTTTTAGCAAAAAAATGGGGATTGAAAAAAGAAGAAATTCTTACAATCGGCGATCAAAATAATGATATAGAACTTTTAAAAGCAGGCGGGATTAAAGTTGCAATGGGTAACGGAACACCTGAATTAAAAGAATGTGCCGATTACATAACTGACACTGTTGAAAATGACGGTTTTGTAAAAGCTATTGAAAAATATGTAATATGAGGTAAAAATGTATAGAATAGGTCTGGGATACGATATTCACAAACTCACAGAAGGAAGAGATTTAATAATCGGCGGGGTAAAAATTACCCATGAAAAAGGACTTCTCGGACATTCTGATGCTGATGTATTAATCCATGCAATAATTGATGCAATGCTTGGTGCACTTGCTCTATCTGATATCGGCACACTGTTCCCTGACACTGACGATTTATACAAAGACGCTGACAGTACTGTACTTTTAAGAGATGTTTATAAACTTATTAAAGAAAAAAAATATGCAATCGAGAATATAGACAGCAATATTATAGCTCAACAGCCTAAAATGATGCCTTATATCCCAAAAATGAAAGAAGTTTTATCACAAATTCTTTCAATCGAACCTGATAGACTTTCAATAAAAGCAAAAACCAATGAAAAAATGGACGCAGTAGGCCAAGAACTTGCAATAGAAGCTCACGCTGTCGTGCTTTTAAAAAGAGTATAAATAAAATGAACAAATCAGAAATTTGTAATCAGAAAATAAAACAAAGAATTTTAAAAGAAGCAGACCCTGATTATAAAAAATTTTCAGCCTCACTAATCCCAAACATTGACAATATACTTGGTGTCAGATTACCGACTTTAAGAAAAATTGCAAAAGAAATCTATAAAAGCGGAGAATGGGAAGAATTTGTCAACAAGCAACAATGTGAATTTATGGAAGAAGTGATGCTTCAGGGAATGATTATCGGACTTATTAAAAAAAATCCTGAAGAAATTCTTGAATATGTCAAAAATTTTATCCCTAAAATTGATAACTGGGCAGTATGTGACACTTTTTGCAACAGCCTTAAATTTACAAATCAAAATAAAGAATTAGTATGGGAATTCATACAACCATATTTTAAATCCGACAAAGAATATGACCTACGTTTTGGGTATGTAATGCTTTTATCTCATTTTATTGAAGAAAAATATATTGAAAAAATCTTAAAATTAATCGACAATTTTAAAGATGATAGATATTATTCAAAAATGAGTGTTGCATGGGCGCTTTCAATATGTTATATTAAATTGCCCGAAAAAACTCACAAATATTTAAAGACTTCAAAACTTGATAATTGGACATTTAACAAAAGTATTCAAAAAATATGTGAATCGCTAAGGGTTGATAAAGATACAAAAAATTTGTTAAAATGTTTGAAAAGATAAAACAACAAAAAGAGTAAAGATATGAATATTTTAACCGAAAAAAAATTGGCAGCAGGATTATCAATTTCATCAAATGCCATAATAATTATTTTAAAACTTATAGCAGGAATTATATCAGGCTCAATCAGTATAATTTCAGAAGCAATTCACTCATTGAGCGACTTTTTAGCCTCTGTTTTAACATTTTTCGCGGTAATGAAATCTTCAGAACCTGCAGATGAATGCCACCCGTTCGGACATGGAAAATATGAGGACATGTCAGGATTTATTGAAGGCGGATTAATTATTTTTGCAGCTTTTTATATTATTTACGAAGCCTGCAGAAAATTATTTTTCGGTGCAAATTCTGAAATGGATACAACTTTAGGCATTTATGTAATGTTATTTGCAGTCGTTGCAAACATTTTAGTTAGCGCCTACCTTTTTCACGTTGCAAAAAAATCAAATTCAGTATCATTATTTGCTGACGGCGAACATTTGAGAACTGATGTATATTCATCATTAGGCGTTATGGCAGGGTTAATTCTAATAAAAATAACAGGAATAAATATTCTAGACCCTATAATCGCAATTTGTGTTGCATTGTTTATCGTAAAGGCAGGATATTCAATTTCCAAAGAAACCTTAAACAATTTATTAGATGGATCATTACCTGCTAAAGATTTAAAAGCTATTGAAGATATAATAAATTCATATAATAACAAATGTATCAAAGGTTATAAAAACTTAAAAGCAAGACGTTCAGGCCCTTCTACAGATATTGAAATTACAATGCTTTTCCCTAATGAAATGACAATTTATGAATGCCATAATATATGTGATGAAATTGAAGCATTAATTCAAGAAAAACTAGGGGCCTCTACAATTATAATCCATTCAGAGCCTGAAAATTGCAAACAAAACAAGCATTAAAATTTGTAAACATGTACTTTTAAATAAATTGTTTTTTGGTTATGCTTGGCGTGTGTGTATGAAAAGGAGATTTATATCATGCCAAAATTCAATTTAATGTCGTACATTATGCCTCCTGAAGATAAAATGTTTTTTACATACTTTCAGGAAAGTGCAGAAATTTGTTTGAAAACAGCAAAACTATATGATGAGATTATGCACAATCATTTGAATGATGAGTACAAAGAAAAAGCTCTAAAATATAAAAGGAAAGGTAAATTATCATATAAAGCCTGTCTAAAACAGTTAAATAAAAGTTTTATTACCCCGATTGAAAGAGAAGATATTCAAACAATTGCAGTTCAATTAAATAAAATAACTAAAAAAATTGTAAAAGCCTGTCTTAATTTAGAAGTGTACAGATTAAATAACTACACTGACGAAATGAAAGAACAGGCTTTAACTTTGGTACAAGCTACAGAAAAACTCGGAGAAATTATAAAACAATTCAAAAAAGTATCTGATGTTGAAGAAATTACAGAACTCAATATTGAAATGAAAGAAATTGAATCTCACGGAGATGAAATTCACCGTCGAGCTATGGGCAATTTATTTTCAGGGCAATATGAAGCCCTCGATGTAATCAAATTAAGAGATATGTACAAAGAAATTGAAAACGCTTTTGATGCTTGTTTCTATGTATCAGATACAATCCTGAATGTAGTATTAAAACAAAGTTAGGCAAGGTAAAAAATGAGTATAACTATTTTACTTTTAATAGCAGTTGTATTAGTTGCTTTGGCATTTGAGTTTATCAACGGATTTCATGATTGTGCAAACGCAATTGCAACTGTTGTATCTACAAAAGTTCTTTCTCCCAAACAAGCTGTACTATTCGGAGCAAGCTTAGAATTTATCGGAGCTCTAACCGGTACTCACGTTGCAAAAACTATCGGATCAGGTATTGTAAATGCTGATTTAATAACTTTAACCGTAATATTTTGTGCACTTTTAGCTGCTGTTATATGGAATTTATTCACATGGTGGCTGGGACTTCCATCAAGTTCATCACACGCACTAATCGGAGGATTACTGGGGGCTTCAATAGTAAAAGCAGGAATTGACGTTGTACATTTCCATACACTTATAGATAAAGTAATAATTCCTATGTTTACATCTCCAGTATTGGGATTTTGCGTTGGTTTTACTTTAATGCTTTTAATAGCTTGGGTTGTAATTGTTCTGAAAGAAACTCCAAACACTGTTAACAAACAATTTAGAAAATTACAATTATTATCATCAGGACTTATGGCACTAAGCCATGGTTCAAATGATGCTCAAAAAACTATGGGTATAATCACACTTGCATTACTAGCAGGAGGAGTTCTTCATAGAAGCCCTACAGGGGATTTTGAAATCCCGATTTATGTAATTATTACTTGTGCTCTTACAATGGCTGCAGGTACAATGAATGGCGGTTGGAAAATTATCAAAACAATGGGACATAAAATCATAAAACTTAAACCTATTCATGGCTTCGCAGCTGAAACATCAGCTGCAGGATTAATTTTGGCAGCATCTCATTTCGGGATTCCATTAAGTACAACTCATGTTATTTCAACAGCAATTATGGGAGTTGGTTCCACATTCCATGCACACGCCGTAAAATGGAGAGTTGTTGGAAATATCGTAATTGCTTGGGTTGTTACAATACCTGCTTGTATGATTATTTCATCAATAATTTATTATCTGATTTATAAAATTATATAGTTATTATTACCAATGTAGATTTCCTCCTTTCATGATTTCATTAATCTTAAAAGGAGGAAATTTTTTATGTCTGAAAATAATAAAGATAAGGAAATTTGCGAAACAGAATTTTGTGAAATGTGCCATTTTGAAACACCTGTAAAAAATATATTAATGGTTGTGACAAGTGCAAATGAGTTTAATAACGAACATAAAACAGGATTATGGCTTGAAGAATTTGCAATACCATATCTTGCATTTATCGAAAAAGGTTATAAAGTTACAGTTGCAAGCCCAAATGGTGGTCAAGCTCCAATAGATCCCGAAAGTGAAAACTTGGAAAATGAAATTAAATGGGAAAAAGCTAAAAAAGTACTTGAAAAAACTGACAAATTAGATTCAATAGATTATAAATCTTTCGATGCTCTGGTACTGCCAGGAGGACATGGACCTATGCTTGATTTGTACAAAAATAACACACTTGGAGAAATTATTAACGATTTTTCTACAAAACATAAACTTATTGCAGCAATCTGTCACGGACCTGCGGGGCTTTTATCAGCAGTAAAAAATGGAATTTCTTTTGTTAATGGCAAAAAATTAACTTGTTTTACAAATGAAGAAGAACATTATTACAATAAAGAAAATTTGCTTCCTTATTACTTAGAGGACACCCTAAAAGACGCAGGAGCGCAATTCGTCCAATGTGACATTGGTGCAGTAAATATAACTGAAGACGGAAACTTAATTACAGGACAAAATTTTCAATCCAGCGAAGCATTTGCAAAAGCTATAATTAACTATTTAGATCGCAACTAGCGATCTTTTTTTTGACTTTTCTTTTGAAATTTGTTAGGATAAAAATATCCTTACTTACCAAAAGATACTAATTGAGGTTTTATGGAATTAAAAGAACTACCTAAATGTCCTGTGGAAACAACATTAAAACTTATTGGGGAAAAATGGAAAATCTTAATTATAAGGGATTTGCTAAATGGGACAAAGCGTTTCGGGGAATTAAAAAAATCCTGCAGCGGAATTTCACAAAAAGTCCTTACTCATAATTTGAGGCAAATGGAAGATGACGGACTTGTCAAAAGAGAAGTATTCCCACAAATCCCACCTAGAGTAGAATATACTCTTACAGATGTAGGATACAGCCTTGCTACGGTTTTAAATGCTATGGCAAGCTGGGGAACTGATTACAAAACTTTCTTGAAACTTTTAGCAAAAAGAAGTTAATATGTTACTATATAACAATTTGCCGTGTCGGGTAATATGTTACTAATTTTAATAATGTATAATACTTTACATAAAATAGTAAAAAATATTTTATCATGTATTATATATGTAGGAGAAATTTAAAATGAAACTACTAACTGCTATTCACAAAGTGTTACCACACAAATCTGAAACAGAAGATTCTCATTTAAAACTTCTTTATTCAAATATGCATCCAGAAACAAGAGAAGAAGTAGTATACCGTAAAAATGGTAAGTCTGTTGATAGAATTATTGAATTTGATCCTCATACAGGATCAAAAATTAAAACAACACACTATGACTATTTTAATGATAAAAAAGTTCGCTCAATTGATGAATACGACAGAAAAACAGGTAGAAAAATCCGTACTATCAACTATGTTTTATATAAATCTGTAGATGAATATGATTTAGAAACAGGTAAAAAAATTCGTACTATTAACTTTAATGTTAAAGACGAAACTAAAATTTCATCAATTCAAGAATATGATTTAGAAACAGGCAAAATAATTACAATATCAATTTATAAACGTGATGGAAAAACTGTTAGTATAATCAAAAAAATTGATCCTGTAACAGAAAAAGTAACAAGTTGGGTAAATAACAAAAATTTAGAATACAAGCCAATAGAACCTGCAAAAATTGCTACAAGATGTTACGACAATATAAAAACAATTCCTCAAAAAGATAAAGAAAATATTGCTCAATTAATTGATAATTTATATTCAAATAAAATTAAATTTGAAAATATAAAATAAAATTAAACAATTTATTCTTTTATAAATGTTTCATCATCTTCTTCCAATGCTTCATGCACAAATCTTGCAGGATCATCAATTATGTATTGCAAATCTTCTGGAGATTTAATATAACTATAATCAAATCTTTCAGATTTATATGTAAAAGAAACCATTCCATAATTTAGAATTCTTCCCATTGAAGTTTGATAAACATCCATAATATCAAGTTTGCTCAAAGGAATATCAATTTCTTCAGGATTTAAAACTCCAATTTTAATATGAGCATATTTAGTTGTAATAACAATTTTATCAGAATTAAATCTCAAAACAGGATATACAATAGGCAATAATAATATAAATACTACTACCCAGCTGAAAAAACTATGAGTATTTAAAAATATTGTCCAAAAATAAATGAAAAAAACAGGAGTCATAACAATAGGCCAAAAAAGAGCCATCCAATGTTTTTTTATATCAAATAAAACAAGTTCTTCTGCATTTTCATCAGGAAGCTTATATTCTTCTTTTTTTATCTTGTTATCATTCAAATTAACAACTTCCTGCTGATGTTCTGGTCTTTCAATAAACACTTCTTTATCTTGCTCTTGATTGAAATTATCATTTTTTAAATCAATACCGCAATATCTGCAAAAATTATCATAATCTTTAATTTGTTTTCCACAGTTCGGACAAAACATATTCTGCTCCTTTGTGAGCCAATTTTAACATATGATTTGACTTTAGTCAATTAAGGATATATGATTAATCCCAGAGGATTTAAGATGAATAAAGAAGAATTATTAAGACTTTACAATGAAGATTTAGATACACTTTTAGAAACAGCTTCAAAATATATAAAAAAAGACATAGAATTTTGTTCACTAATTAATGCAAGAAACGGTAAATGCTCACAAAATTGCAAATATTGTGCACAAAGTTCTCATTATTGCACAAATATAGAATCTTATCCTCTTGTTCCTTTAGAAGAAGTGAAAAAAATTGCACTAGAAGCAAAATCTCATAAAGCATCAAGATTTGCAATTGTAACATCAGGAAAAACTCCTGATGAAAGTGATTTTGACACTATATTAAAAATGATTGAAGAAGTAAATAAAATTGACGGCTTAAAAAGCTGTGCTTCAATCGGAATTCTAAATGAAGAACAAGCAAAAAAATTATCTGAAATAGGACTAAAAAGATTTCATCATAATATAAATACATCAAAATCATACTACCCAAGTGTTTGCACAACTCATAGCTGGGATGACAGATTAAACACCTGCAAATTAGTGAAAAAATACGGAATGGAATTATGCTGCGGCGTAATTTTAGGTATGGGAGAAAGCGTTGAACAAAGAATTGAAATGGCTCTTGAACTTGCAGAAATTCAACCTGATTCAATTCCTATAAATATCTTAATGCCAATACCTGAAACTCCATTTGAAAATTATCACGATAAAATTGATGAAGAAAATGTATTAAGAACTTTGGCAATTTTCAAAATTGCAAATCCAAATTCAATTTTACGTTTTTGTGGCGGGAGAATGAGGCTATCTGAAGAAAATCAACGCAAAGCTCTAAATAGCTGCGTTGAAGGGATTATGGTAGGCAATTATCTTACAACTGTCGGAAAAGCTCCTGAAGAAGATCTCAAAACCGTTAAAGAACTCGGTAAAAATATCAAAATGTAACAATTATTTAATAATAGCTAAAGTTTTTTAACTTTTCTGACGTATTAATACCACGTAAGAAAGGTTAATGTTTTATGAGTAATGAAAAAAATATTCAAGGAATAGGACCATTAAGACATGATTCTATAAAACTACCGGAGTTAAAATTT
Organism: uncultured Clostridium sp.; assembly: GCA_958449715.1. GTDB lineage: Bacteria > Cyanobacteriota > Vampirovibrionia > Gastranaerophilales > Gastranaerophilaceae > Stercorousia. Next base: position 16,929 of record CAUDIU010000013.1, read on the forward strand.
GAACTTCCAAAATTTAATCCTATTTTTAATTTCAAAAAACCTGCAGAACCAATAGAACCTAAAAAAGAAAAAAATATTAGTAAAGAACTTCATGATAGCTGGACAAAAGTTTTACCACGTCTTTCACAAGAATTTTTTGACGAATTAACAGCTGTATCTGAAAGACTTAATTGTAATCCTGAAGATCTTGCTGCAATAATCTTTAAAGAATCAAGATTCGACCCTGCGGCAAAGGGAGCAGGTGTCTATGGATTAATACAAATGGACGCAACAGCTCTAAAAACAGCAATCGCTCATGCAAATAAAAATGGACATAAATTGAAAAGTGTAACAATTTCTGAATACAATAAAATGCCTCGTGAACAACAAATTAAATATTCCGAAGCATATATTCAATTTAGAATTGATGAAAAAAATTTAACAGGTAAAAAATTAAGTGGCGGTCAATTATGGACTTTAATAAAAAGACCTTCAAATATTCATAATAAAAAATTTATCAATAAATTACAAAGAATAATAGATAATACTAAAAATCTACCGCTTAAGTATGAAACGCCATATAGTTTAAAACATTCTAATTAATTGTTCAAATATTTTAGAATTTCATCAACATGCCCGTTCACTTTTACTTTTCTCCATTCTTGAATGGTATTACCTTTTTCATCAAGAATAAATGTTGAACGTTCAATCCCCATATATTTTTTACCATACATAGATTTTTCTTTCCAAACATTAAAAGCTTCAGATAATGTATGTTCAGTATCTGATAATAAAAGGAAATTCAAATCCTGTTTTTCTTTAAACTTTTTATGACTTTTAATATCATTTGGGCTCACACCAATTACAGTTGCAAAAGGGGTAATTCTGTTCATATTATCTCTAAAATCACAAGCTTCTTGCGTGCAGCCTGATGTATTATCTTTAGGGTAAAAGTACAATACAACTTTTTGCCCTTTAAAATCAGCTAAAGTATATTCATTTTCATTCCCGTCTTTATCAAGACCTTGTAATTTTATCTCCGAATAATTCATTATTACCCTCCTTCATTAAGTTTTTTCTGTCAAATTTATCTGCAAGAAAAGTTGATATTATTGGAATTGCAATATAATAAATCCCACCTAAAATTAACGCAGGTTTTACAACTTTTATTCCCTCAATATACTTATCCAGTTTGGGTGAATTTTTATTTACTTCAGAAAATTTCTGAATAAATTTTTCAGTTGGTTTTTCAAGTAAACTATTTAAAGCATAACCACCTGCAATACACAAACCTGTAGAAATTGCAGCATTATACATCAATGCTTTTTTCCTTTTTTCTTCAATCCCCTTACTTTTAGCTGTCTGATGAATAAACGCGCCTGTTGCAAGTACATCTGTTAAAGAAATTATATGTTGTTCAAAATTTGTATTATGGAATTTTTCAGCCATTCTTTGAACAGGTTTTGTATCAATTATTTTCCCAAACCTTTTCGATAAACTTTCAACCCCGTTATTATACAAACCTGTAAAAGACAACTGTTTCTTAGGTTTATTCTCATCTTGTTTATGGAAAATCTTTGACATAAAAGGCGGAATCAAAGCACAAGTCATAATAGACTTTGGCACAGCAATTACAAACCCCAAACCTAATTTGAATAATTGAGTTGCAAAACTGTAACGTTTTGATTTTGCAAGCGTTTTTTCACCAGCCTTTAAAGCATCAATAGTAGAATTTTTTAAATATTTAGAAGGTGTTTTATCAATATTTTTAATCGCCTTAGATACAGGCAAAGAAGCTCCAAGCATTAACAAATACCCAACAGCACTTGATGCAAGAGATTTTGCACAAGCATATTTTTTATTTTCTTTGTCAGTATCAGGCGTTCCCATAATTACAAGCGGACGTGCAACAGTAGACAAAGCTAAAGATGCTGAAGCTACAAATAACGAACCGTTATCTGCTGCAAATTCCAATCCCTTTTTTAATATTTTGCTATTGTAAATCGCTTGTACTTTCATCTCAATTCATTATACAATGCTCATAATGAAAATCACAGAATTTATAAAAAAAGAATTACAAGGCTGGAAAAACTTTGAAATAATAGGGTTGATAATAGTTTTTTCAATAATTCTCATAAATGCAGTAATCCTAAAAGATAATCCTGCTGCAATAATTAATGCTATATGCGGAATTTTATACACAATTATTGCAGGCAAAGGAAAAATTTCCTGTTATTTTTTCGGACTTTTAGGCTCCAGTTGTTACATATTCCTCTCATTTAAAAATGCCTTATGGGGTAATATGTTACTTTACCTTTGCTATTATATTCCAATGCAAATTTTAGGAATTTTTAAATGGAAACAACACTTAAAAAAAGAATCAAAAGAAATTGTCAAAATAAAACTGAATCTTAAAGAACAAATAATAATAAGCATAATAGGACTTATAGGCTGTATAATTACAATTTTAATTTTACATTATTTCAATGACAAAAGCCCAATAATTGACGGCATTACAACATTTTTATCAATCCTTGGAATGTATTTGACCGTAAGACGAGCAATAGAACAATGGATTGTATGGATGGTAGTAAACGGATTATCTTTTATAATGTGGTTGGACTTAGTCATTTTTTCAGGGACAAAAGCATATTCTACAGTTTTAATGTGGGGTGTATACTTTATCCTTGCAATTTATTTTTATATAGAATGGAGAAAAGAATTGAATAATTAAAAACTATAAGGATAATCTTTAGGAATTTTCCAGCCGTTATGCTGAATTATTGCAGTACAATAAAAATTTTTTGCCTCAGGATTACACCCATAATTAGATTGTGTATATAATGATTCTTCATCACCATCCCAAGCATTCAAATATGGCTCAACTCCTTTATTTTTATGATATTTAAAATTTACAGCACTTTCATTGGGCCAAAAAGCAAATACAAATTGTTTTTTACCCCATTTACCATAGTCTACACCATCTATACAATCTTTTGAATTTGGGCAAAAAATAAAATGTCCGCCATTAGTTTTTGAAGTTTGATTTCCGTCTGAATCCCAAGTCCCATAAATATCAAACAAAAAAGCACTTCCATCAGAAAGATAAAGCAACCTATAATCATTTCCAGTACCAACACGTTTATTATCATATTTTATATATGATAAATATTTTTTAAGGTAAGTATTAAAAAAATCATCTGTATCTGCTGACACCCAATCAGCTTTATTTCCATTATCAGCTTCAGACATTGTAATTGCTTGATTTATCGTTGAATAAAATTTTTGTAATCGGACTTCTACAACCTGTCTTCTGTGACTTTGTATTAATGAAGGCATTGTAAGAGACGCAACAACACCAATTATTCCCAAAGTAATTAATACTTCCGCTAAAGTAAAAGCTTTAAATCTTTGCATGAATTTCTCCTATTGTACTTTTAATATTACAAGTATACTTGTAATATTAAAAGTGTACATATTAGAATGAATTTTGTCAAGCGATTAAAATATTAATATGCAAGATAAATTACTATTCAAATTAGGTCAAAGCATAAGATATATCCGCTTACAAAAAAATATGTCACAAGAAGAACTTGGATTTAAGTCTGAATTAAGCACTAATTCTATAAGCTCTATTGAGCGTGGTGCATATAATTTTAAAATAAAAACATTATACAAAATTGCAGAAGCTCTAAACGTTGATGTAATCAATATTTTAGATTGCAAATTTTAATATATTTTAAAAATTACTCTTTTGTTTTTGAGAAAAATCCGGCAATTTTACTTTGAATTTCTTGAATTACATTATTAAATCCTTGCAAATCATTTTCAGCATTTTTCATAGCCAGAGTTAATTTCTCATTACATTCTTTCATCAATTGTTTATATTCTTTAGTTTTTGAAAGCGGTTTTTGTTTTATTTTTACTGTTTTTTCTTTTTTTACAGGAGTAGTAAATTCATTTTGTTCTACATTTTTCGATTCCGATATCCTATTCCTTTTAACCCCATTCTCTTTTTTAATAATAGAAGTTTCAGCATGCTTTTCAAATTCCTGTAACTCATCAGCTGCTTTTTTCAAAAAAGTCTCCAATCCTAACTCTTCAAGTTCAATATCACTATAATATTTTAATTCCGGAGGGATAATCGTCGGATATTTTGGATTGAAATTTTTTACAACCATATCTTGATTTATCAAGAAAAATTTATCTTCACCATTTTTTGAAAAACATAAGCGTGTAAGATTATTTCTTTTTGCATTTTTCATTTTTAAGATAGAAACTTGCTCATTATCTGAAACTTTGAATGTAAAACCTCTTTGTCCAGCAACCCCATTCCATTTTGGATAAGAAGTTTTTATCTTTGACACTAAATCAGAGTTTATCATAACAAATTTATCAGATATTTGTTTATACGCAGAATCAATCCTTTCCATATCGACACAAAGATCTTCACTTAATTTCCCAATTACTGGCCCTAATGATCTTTCATATAATTTTTGAGAAATAAATTTATTAAACTCTTCAAGTTTTTTTTCATAACCTGAAATATATAATTCCAATTTTGGTAAAATTTCTTGTACAGAAGATTTATCGTGATACAAAAGTTTTGGCGGTATTATACTAAAATTTTTCAAATTAAAATTAGAAACAATTAATCCCTGATCTTCTTTAAGAAGAAAACCATCAATTATTTCATCATTTTTGTCATAAACCATTATTCTGGTTAATATTCCATGTTCAGGATGTTGTAATTTTTTATATGCAATTTGATTTTTATTTTCTCCGATATTTTTCAGAATATGCACAGGCTGCGCTACTTGGAGTTTATAATCCCCAAATTCTTTTTTTATTTTTAATGATAATTTATTATAAAGACCTTTTAACAATTCATCAGTTTTATTATATAAAGAATCAATATTTGCTAATCTTTTTAAATTTGTATCACTAAATGTAAATAATTCAGGTTTTAAATATTGCCCATCATATTTTGCTAAAAATTTCCTAAATTTCAGCATTGCACAATCTAAATCATCTAATACTTTTTGTAATTTTAATTCAAACGGCTTATCAAAATTTGCATATTTAATATTTTGTGGGAAAACAAAAACATGATTTTTATCATTATCTTCAACAATTCGATCAAAATCCTTTATAGTATATGAATCTAAAACTACTTTTCCTTGAGAAAAATTACTACCCTTTTTTACAACAATTTTTATAAAGTCTCGTCCATCTTGACTATCAGGAACTCGCACTTGAATAGATGTTTTATTTTCCCCGCAGTTATGAAACATTAAACTTCTTGTTGATTTGAAATCTTTATATTCTTTTTGAATAATTTCCATACCTTCAGGAGTTTTTTCAGATATTTTTTTCAAAATATCTTTATACGCATTTGAAATTGAAGATACAACTTCCATAGTATCTCTGCTCAAACGTTCATAATTTCCTGTAAAAGAAAAACTGTCGGATACTTTTGATGAATTTAATACAGGTTTTTGCGCTGGTAAATTATTATAATATTTATTTTGAATATTTATAGTTGATATTTTCATAAAACTAATAAAACCCGTAAAAATAAATTTTTACAGGTTTTGAACTTTTGTAAATCCAAAAATATTTTTCAGAATTATAAGTGTAAGATTAACAATTGTAAAGATTTTATTTTTTGGTGTACTAATTTTATTTCAATCTGCTACAATTGTAGCAGATGTGTAGGATATTTATTTGTAGGAGTATTTTTTATGAAAATTTTACCAATTCAAAATTTTAGCACTATTTCACCTCAACAAACAAGAGCAAATAACAATCATACCAAATTTGCTTCAAATCAATTATCCTCAGATGTGGTCGTCCTACAAAATAAACCAAAGAAAAAATCAATCAGCTTTGGAAATCTTAATGAAACTGCTATAACTTTAGCAAAACAGTTTCCTTTAGAAGATAGAATTGCATCATTATTTGATGTATTTAAACGTGGAGATATAATTACTGTAGGTAAAAACCTAAAAGAAACTCAACGAGCTTTGAAAAATTCTCTAGATTCTTTGGATCACGTTATTAAAAGAATATTTTTTATTGAAGACGATAATATCCAAGGTAGTTTAGCTTTTTACAAAAATGCAACAGGAGATAAAGAAATTTTAAATATAAACAATTTTGATTTATATTTAAGCAATTCAACTGGACAAGAAGCTCTAAAACCAAACAATTCTTTTTATGTAACCACAGATGATATTCTATACATCGGTGATATGGGAATTAAAATTAAAGATGAACCTAAAACAAATTTATCATTTCAACGCCACATTTTTTCAAAAGTATTTGATTTTACAAAAGATTCACAAGATATCATAAAAAGACAAAATACCAAAGAACTTAAATCTTTAGTTCTCGATACACAAGAAAAAAATAAACCTCTAACATTTGCAGATATCGGAGGTCAAGATAAAGCTATCGAAGAATTAAAAAAAGGTGTTTTATATCCAATAAAATATCCGGAAGCTTTTGAAAATATCAAAGTAAACCATGGCATAATACTTACTGGACCTCCAGGAACAGGTAAAACATTAATTGCAGAATCTCTAGCTAATGAGTCTAATGCGTTTTTCCTAAAACTAAACGGATCTGAACTTAAATCAAAATGGGTGGGTGAATCAGAAGAAAATTTACGTACCTTATTTGAAGGAGCAATAGAAAACCAACCAAGTATAATTGTATTCGATGAATTTGATTCAGTTGCAAAAAAAAGAGATAAAGTTGACAATTACAGTGCAGAATTTGTAAATCAATTTTTATCAATTATGAGTGATATAGAAAAACAAGGAGATGATGTCTATATCCTAGCAACAACAAATAAAATAGAAATGCTTGATGATGCAATAATGCGTTCAGGCAGATTTGGCAAACATATTCAAATTGGACTGCCGGATTTACAAGGAACAAGACAAATTTTAGATATCCATACAGCTAAAAAACCTTTAGATGAATCAATTGACAAAGAAGCATTATCAAAAAAATTATTTGACATACATGCAACAGGAGCAGATATTGCTCGCTTATCTTCAGATGCACATAATAATGCATTTGAACGTGCAGGAATATTTGACAAAATGGCAAATGGAACATTTGTAAAATCAGATATTGATAATTTAAAAATCACAAAAGAGGATTTTGAACAAGCTATTAATAATTTTGTAAAAGAAGGACAAGTAAAAGAACGTAAAAAAATAGGTTATAATTAATTAAATAATTAAACTTTTATAGAAAAAATTAACCCCGTAAAAATTTATTTTACGGGGTTTCTAAATTTTATACATGGACAATTTTTAATTATTATTTTTACGTTTTCTATCTTCATGTAAAAGATAAATAAAAGGAATTACTAATAAAGATGCTAAAGCATAATATCTAAAAGTCTCAATATATCCCCATAGCGTTGCTTGTTGCCTTAAAAGTTCATAAATTTGAACTTTTGCCATATATGTCGCAGTTGATAAATCTGTATATTGAGCAAATGATGAAATAAAAGAATTTAATTTTTGCATATAAACATCATTTGTTTCTGTCAAAGATTTAATCATCATCATTTGGTGAACTTGAGAAAATCTGGAAATCATTGTAGTTGCAATTGATGTTCCAATTGCAGCTCCAACATTTTTCAATAAATTTTGAATTCCTGAAGCATTAGTTTGTTGTTCTTTTTCTAATGTAGCACAAGAAATATTAGTTAAAGGAGTAACAGCCATAATCATACCAAAACCAAATAATAAATTTGGGATTCCAATATCAACTAATGAAATAGATAAGTTTATCTCACCAAATGCCAAACCTCCACAAGTTAATACTATAAGTCCAATTACAATACTATTTTTTATACCAATTTTAGGTGATAATAAACCACAAGTTACAGTTGCTAATAAACAACCTAAACCTCTCGGCATCATAGAAATTCCACTTAAAAATGCCGTATACCCTAATAATGATTGCAACATTGAAGGCAAAAAAGAACTTGATGCCATCATTACACCCATTAAAATTACCATTACTGATGTACTAATTAAAAAATTTCTATTTTTTAATACACTTAAATCAATTAATCCTGTTTTACTTTTCCCTTTTTTTACCTGAATTGTCACAAATGCAATAAATGATAAAATTGAAATAGCAGTTAGTTTACAAATCCAGGCAGAACCAAACCAATCAGCATCATTACCTTTATCTAAAACAATTTGTAATGTTAAAAGCCAACTTGCCAGAAAGAAAAAACCTGAATAGTCCATTGTAACATTTTTTTGTTTTCTTGAATAAGGAGGTTCTTCAATATATTTTTTAGCCAAAATAAAAGCAATTATCCCAATAGGAAGATTAATAAAATAAATAAATGGCCAAGACCAATTTTCAGTTATCCAACCACCCAATGCAGGCCCCATAATTGGAGCCATAATAACCCCAAGCCCTAAAATTGAAATTGCCTGAGTTAATTTTTCTTTTGGAAAAATTTCAAAAATAATTGCTTGGCCAATAGGCATTATTCCTCCACCACCAATCCCTTGCAATGCTCTTGAAAAAAGCATCATTCCCATTGAATTTGATATACCGCAAAGAATTGATGCAAAAGTAAATAAAATTATAGAAAAAAGAAAATATTGCTTTCTCCCAAACAACTTAGAAAAGAAATCTACTGCAGGAATCATAATACCACTTGCAACCAAATAACTTGTAATAATCCAAGTTGATTCATTATGACTTATGGAAAAAGTTCCTGCCATATAAGGTAAAGCAACATTAGAAATTGTCTCATCCAATGCAAACATAATGATAACTAACATAATAGGAATCATTGTTATCCAAGGATTTATTTTAAATTCCCAATCTTTTCCAGCTATATTTGTTGCCATAATACCTCCTAAATCTACGTGTAGAAATTTCTACATGTAGATTTAATCACAAGGTTTTTAAAAATGCAACTATTTTTTTATTCAAATTTTATATTAAATTTTTTAATAGCATCTTCTCTAATTAATTTTAACTGCGCAATTATCTCATTAATTTTAGGTTCTATATCAGAATTTATATTTTCAACAAATCTTTCTATTTGAGAATCTAATTTTTTATATAACTCTGTGCCTTTTTCAGTAATTTCAATTTTTATAACTATTTTGTTTTGTTGTTTTATTGGAGTACGTGTTATTAAATTTTTATCCTCTAAAGCTTTTAAAAATTTTCCAATATGCCCTCTACCTTTTAGAGTTAATTTTGCTATTTGCATTTGTATTATTCCTGGATTTATATACAAACAGTCTAAAATAATAAATTCCTCAAGTGAAATTGGGAAATTATTGTCTTTAAAATAAGACACCATAACCTCATGTAACACACGAGATGTTAAATCTAATTCATATGGCAACGTTTTTGTATAATGCACAATTTCCCCTTTCTAAACAAATGCTATTATATTTCATTTTGTTTAAAAATAAAATTTTTTCAAGATACTAAAAAAAGAGGATAAAAAAATCCTCTTGAATAGAATATATTGATGTAAAACTTAATTTATAATAATGTATCACCGTCATTCGGAATTAATAAATTAGAAATATTACATTCTTCTGCGAAATTTTTCAAATCCTCACGTGTAACTGAAAGATGACTAACTGTATCCATATGACTTGCAATTAATGTTGAATTTGGAGAGTATTTGAGTACTTCTTTTACATCATCAATATTCATAATAATATGTTCACCATTAAAAACTGTTGCACCACAAGCATTCACTACAATAATGTCAGGAGAATATTTGCCTAAAGCATCTTTTACTTCCTTGCACCAAATTGTATCGCCTGCAATATAGAGAGTTTTCTCATTCTCTGATTTGAATACAACACCCATAGAATCATATGGCATTCCTACACTTTCGCAAATCGGTTTTATAATCTCTCTTTTACCATGCTGACAATTTGTCTTGTATAATTTTATATTTTTATAAGTAATCCCATCTTCTGTTATAATTTCAATATTTTTAAAACCGTAAGATTGTATTATTTCTAAATCTGTTTGAGATTGAACAAAAAACTTAATGTCTTTATTTAATGCATTCACAGCATATTCATCAAAATGATCAGGGTGAAAATGTGTTAAAATAACTGCATCTACATCAACTATCTGTTGAATTTCAAAAGGTAATTCAACTCTCGGTTGTCTGATATGAGAATTTATACCTGCTTCAAAACCTTCCATATAATCTTTTGGACCAAGCCAAGGATCAATTAAAAATTTGTTTTTATCAAATTCCACAATAATAGTTGCATTCCTAACCTGAGTAATTTTCATCATTTCCCTCCTTTTTATACATCTTAAATTATGACTATAAAAAAAACAAGAATGCACTATTTTGTATAATACTTACTTTTTAGTATAATAGTATTAAAAAAGAAAGTATAAAAAGAGGAATTATGGCAAAAAAGAAACAAACAGAATACAAATGCCCATTAGAGGCAACAATGGAAATCATAGGCGGAAAATACAAAGGGGTTATAATCGGTCATTTGATAGACAAAACTTTAAGATATAGTGAATTACAAAAACTAATCTCACATGCAACTCCTAAAATGTTAATCCAACAACTCAAAGAATTGGAATCAGACGGAATTGTAAAAAGAAAATTGTACCCTGTTGTTCCGCCCAAAACAGAATATTCTCTAACAGAACGCGGAAAAAGTTTAATTCCTGCAATCATAGAATTAAATAAATGGGGACTAAATTATTTAAAAGAAGAAAACATTCCCTGTGCTTATAAAGGAAACATCAGTAACAAATAAAAATAGCAAGGGAGAGATTCGAACTCTCGACCTCACGGGTATGAGCCGTGCGCTCTCACCAGCTGAGCTACCTTGCCATAAGTCTTATTATTTAATTGACAAAATCTATCTTTGCACAAAATATTTTAAATTTCAAGTATTTTGTAAAACAATTCTATTTTTAGTATAATTTAATTTAGAAAAGATAATTAAAAAGGTATGGTTTTATGATTACTGATATGACAAAAGGGAGCCCCTTAAAACATATATTGCTATTTTCTGTACCGCTTTTAATCGGGAATGTTTTTCAGCAATTATATAACATAGCAGACCTTGTTATTGTAGGAAGAACTTTAGGTGTTGAATCTTTCGCAGCTGTCGGAGCTGTAGCTCCTTTGTTTTTCTTAATTACATTCATTATTGTCGGCCTAACAAACGGTTTTGCAGTAGTAACCGGTCAAAGATTTGGGGCTAAAGATATAAAAGGTGTGCGAAATTCTGTTGTCATATCTACAATTTTAAGCGTAATTGTAACTTTTATTTTTTCATCTATTTTTGCATTATCAATGAATTACATTTTAAAATGGATGAACGTACCTGATAATATTTATCATAACGCTTTTTGGTATGTTGAAATTATCATCATAGGCCTAATTGCAACGACAATGTACAATATGTTAGCAAGTATTATAAGAGCTCTTGGTGATAGCAAAACTCCTTTATATTTTTTAATTATTGCATCTTTAATTAACATTATATTAGCTCTTATTTTTATAATAGTTTTTCATATGGGAGTTCCTGGTTCTGCTATCGCAGTAATTTTATCACAAGGGATTTCTGTTATATTATGTACAATTTTTATAAAATATAAATTCCCAATCCTTAGAATACATAGAAATGAATGGTTTATAAAATTTGACAAAGATTTTTATAATTCAGCTTATGAACATCTTAAAATAGGTGTTCCAATGTCAATTCAATTTTCAATTCTTGGAATTAGTATTCTTATAATCCAAAGTGTATGCAACTCTTTCGGATCAAACGTAATTGCAGCAATGACAGCAGCATTAAGAATAGAACAGATAGCTACAATGCCTATGATGTCATTTGGTGTTGCTTTAGCAACTTTTGTTGCACAAAACTTCGGAGCAAGAAAATTTAAAAGAATACGATTAGGCGTAATTAAAACATCTACAATTAATATTGTCTTAAGTATAGTAATGGC
>CAUDIU010000014.1 GCA_958449715.1 uncultured Clostridium sp.
ATGTTCTCTGAAGAGGCTCTAAAACTTGTTTTAGAAACTTTAAAAAATACGCAATAAAAATAGAAAATTATTTCATAATTATTTCAGCGATAACTTCAGGAAACTCATCCATTAAAATTTCTGTAAATTTTTCAGTATCCATTTGTGTAATTACAAGAGATAACAAATCATTAGGCAGTTCTGTAATCATATTTTGAATATATTCAGGTTCAATTACAGACATTGCTTTAACAACCTCTGGTTGCTGCTTTTCTCTATTCATAATTGTAGTATAAGCATGAGCATCAAATAATTGGAACCATTCTTCATGCTCTTTACCCAATGACAAAACTAACTGTTGCTTTTGTGTTGGCTGAAAAGCTTTTAGAGCATCTTGGTATTCCAAAGGATTTAATTCCCCAAATTCTTTAGACAAATCAATACTATCCATATTTTCATGGGATTCTCCAGTGATTTGCTCTAAAACCTGAGCTACATATTCAGGAGGAATTGATTGCATATGTTTTAAAATTTTATTTTTATCAATATCAGTACTTGTTAAAAACTTATCAAGTTGCTCATCAGGCATTAACTGAACAATTTCTTCTTTTGAAAAAAGTTCAAAAGCAGTATTAACAAGTTGCTCAGATGGCAATTCTTCTAACATTTTCATTAACTTATCTTGAGAAAAGAAAAATAACCCTTGAAGCATGTCACTTTCTTCCATTTCAGGAAGAAATACCTGTAACTGTTGAGCTGTTAATTCTCGCAGAATCATATATTTATTATTTGTATCAGCTAAATCAAATAATTCCATAACAAGGCTAGTATTTGAAGTTAATTCTTGAGCCAATTCAATAGCATACTGATTTCCAGATGCAGCTTCAGCCTCAATAATCTCATCAACAGACATATTTGCATATTTTTCTTCAAATGTAACTTGACTTATATGCAAGACGTTCTGTAAATATTCCAGATTAGAATCAATAACTAAACTCATAATACTCCTGTATATATACTAAAATATTAAACGGTACAGGATTTCAAAAACTTTAATGATTGTAACTTTTCGTAATAAAAAATTAGTGAATATGTTTTGGACGTAATAGTAACATCTTTGTATCTTCCACAGCTTTAAGCCCATGGAGAGTTTTTGCAGGCATTACAATCATTTCTCCAGCTTTCAATCTGTAAACTTTATCACCGACTGTAATATCTGCCAATCCCTCTATAATTTGAGCTACTTCATCTTTTTCATCACAATGCAGACTTCTTTCTACTCCGGCTTTAAATGAGAGCAGAGTTAAAGAACTCTGCTCATTATCAAATACAAGTTTTTTATTAATTTTATCCAAATATTCAATATCTTTTAAACTAATTATTTCGCTCATCTGTTCAAAATTTCCTTAAGATCTTCTTCAGGTGTTGTAACAGGTTTTATTTTATACTTATCAACTAAGATATTCAAGACATTTGGTGACACAAATGCAGGTAATGTAGGACCGAGTTTTATATTTTCAATGCCCAAATATAAAAGTGTTAATAAAATACAAACTGCTTTTTGCTCATACCAAGAAAGGACTAACGATAATGGTAACTCATTTACCGAACAATTGAAAGCTTTAGATAAGTCTACTGCAACTTTTATCGCAGAATAAGCATCGTTACACTGTCCCATATCCAATAATCTAGGAATACCATTTATTTCACCTAAATCCAAATCATTAAATCTGTATTTTCCGCACGCTAAAGTCAGGATAATAGAATTTTTTGGAGCTTGTTTTACAAAATCAGTATAATAATTTCTTCCGGGTCTTGCACCGTCACATCCCCCTACCAAGAAAATATGTTTTATATCACCTGATTTTACAGCTTCTATAACTTTATCAGCTACAGATAGAACTGTTCCATGACCAAATCCTACAGTTAAAGTATCACCGCCATTTATGCCTGTCATTTTTTTATCTTCTTTATACCCACCAAGTTCAATCGCTTTTTCTATTACAGGAGTAAAATCTTTATCTTCTCCAATATGTACCATATCAGGATATTCTACAACTGAGGTTGTAAATACTCTATCTTTGTAACTGTCTTTCACAGGCATAATACAATTTGTTGTAAATAAAATAGCGGCAGGGACATTATCAAATTCTTTCTGCTGGTTTTGCCAAGCTGTACCGAAATTACCTTTTAAATGAGGATATTTATTTAATTCAGGATAAGCATGGCAAGGTAACATTTCTCCATGTGTATAAATATTTACACCCTTATCTTTTGTCTGTTCAAGAAGCAAGCTCAAATCTCGCAAATCGTGACCTGTTACAATAATAAAAGGGCCTTTTTCAATATTTGTTGTAACTTTTCTAGGTGCAGGAGTTCCGTAAGTTTCAGTATTTGCCTTATCTAAAAGCTCCATACATTTTAAATTTATTTCACCTGTTTTCAAAACTAAATTTAAAAGTTCATCTGCTGATAAATCTTTTGAAATTTCATGTAATGCTTCATAAAAAAAATTGTCAACATCAACATCTTTATAGCCTAAAACTCTAGCATGATGTGCATAAGCTGCCATACCTTTTAATCCGAATAATATCAATGATTTTAAACTTCTAATATCCTCATTACAATCCCAAACAGCTTTTATATCAAATTTTGAATCACAATGAATATTTTTTTGAACTTTTTCAATAAATTCTTTAATAGATTTATCATCAAAATTTACATTTGTGATTGTTGTGAACAATCCATCAATTAAAAGTTCGGTATTTATATCATTTTTTTCTGCACAATTTGCAAGCTCGATTAATTTGCTTGTAAGCTCATCTTGCAAATTTGATGTATCAGCTTTTTTACCGCACACACCTTGTACTGTACAACCTTTCCCCTGAGCAGTTTGCTCACATTGAAAACAAAACATGTTCATAATTTTCTCCTATAAATTTTAAATTAATAACTCAATCAAAATAACTAATATTTATAATAGCTATAAATAGATCGATTAACTTTATTAAATTAGGTAATCTTAATGGATAAATTTATATATCTAATTTTTTTATTATTTTAATAAGTTATAAAATTCAAACGCAAAAAAATTTTTTTTGAGTATTATATAAATACTATGATAACTTTACTTTCTAACTACGGAATTTATAACAATTATACCCCATCTTTTCAGGCTTACGAAAAAACTTTTATGATGTTGAAACCTGATTCTTTTAAAAGAAACCTTGACAAAACCATAATGCAAAAAATTTCCGAAAATGATTTGGAAATTATACAACAATGGGAAGGTATAGCTCCAAGAAAAAAATTAGAAGGAAATTACTCGCAATATAAAAATAAATCATTTTTTAAAGAATGGATTGACTTTTTACAATCAGGAAAAATCCGAGCATTATTAGTTGGTGGTGAAGACGCTATCAGTAAAATTAATTCTCTAAAAAAATCTATCCGCAATGAATTTGCACCTGGAGAAAGACGTTTCAATTTAGTTCATTCTTCAGACGATGTTAACTCTGCAAAAAAAGAAATTACTAATTTCTTTGATATTGAAGTATAAATAGAAAAATAATTATATTTATATAAATAAATTGGAATTTGAATTACTGCTTTCAGCTATATATTTTGCCACTCCTCCGATTTCTATACCGTCAATAAGTTCTTCTTTTTTAATACCCATGACATCCATACTCATCTGACAAGCAATAAATTTAACTCCATTTGCTTGAGC
Organism: uncultured Clostridium sp.; assembly: GCA_958449715.1. Lineage (GTDB taxonomy): Bacteria > Cyanobacteriota > Vampirovibrionia > Gastranaerophilales > Gastranaerophilaceae > Stercorousia. The sequence goes on from CAUDIU010000014.1 coordinate 3,710, forward strand.
TTGAGTGATAAGTTCTTTTAGAGTTGAAATATTTTTATTTTTCATAACCCATTTCATCATCATAGAACCAACACCACCCATATTCATTTTTGAAAGAGTCAATTTGTCAGCACCTTTTGGCATCATAAATCCGAACATTTTATCAATTAATGATTTTTTCACAGTTACATTATCTTTTCTCAAAATATTTAACCCCCAGAAAGTGAAAAATAATGTAACATCATGCCCGCTTGCTTTTGCACCATTAGCAATAATAAAAGCAGCAAGAGCTTTATCCAAATCATTTGAAAAAACAACTATTGTTTGAGCTTTTTTAGCTTGGATTTGATTATTTTGGTTTTGTGCAAATGCTTGACCTTTTTGAATTGTTGCAATAATTTTTTTATCTTTGTTATCTAAATTAAGCAAAGTGTTATTTGTTGAATTACACCAAGCCTCAACATCTGCATAAAATCCCTTATCTGTTGATGTAATTTCCAAAACTTCACCCTCTTGAATATTTGAGATATTTTCCGCTAACTTCATAATCGGCCCCGGACAAGAAAGCCCGCAAGCATCAACTTTCAAAACATTTTCACTTGATTTTGCAAGAGCCTGTGCATTAATCTTTTTTGTAACTTTGCTCTCTTTATCTCTTTGAATTTCTTTATAAAGCTTCATGCCTGCCATCAAAGAATACACGTTATTAAATCCTTTTTGGATTAAAATTCTTGATGCAAGATAACTTGTATATCCAGAATCACAGACTAAAATAACTTTCTTATCAGTAGGAATATCACCTGTTCTATCTCTTAATTGAGCAAGCGGAATATTTACAGCACCTTCAATAGTTTTTGTATTGTAACTTGCAGGAATTCTGACATCTACGACAAACGAACCTTCAATATCTTCATAATACGCAGGTTTTACAAAACCTCTCAAAACGTTATCAGCACACATTCCTAAAATATTCACAGGATCTTTTGCAGATGAATAAGGCGGAGCATAGCATAATTCACTATCTAATAAATCTTGAACATTACCACCATTTCGCATTACAGAAGATATTACATCGATCCTTTTTTCAACACCTTCTTGTCCTACAGCCTGCGCACCAAGAATTTTCCCTTCGTTATTGAATAACAACTTGTAAAAAGTAGATGTCGCATCAGGATAATACCCTGCATGAGAATTTCCAAAAGTTAAAATTTTCCAATAAGAAATACCCTCTCTTTTTAAAAGTTTTTCATTATAACCTACAGCAGCTACCGTATAGTCAAATACTTTCAAAACAGATGTCCCCTGAGATTTTTTATATGAAGAATTTATCCCGTAAATATTATCTGCAATAATTCTTCCTTGTCTGTTTGCAGGTCCTGCTAAAGGAATAAGTACATCTTCTCCTGTCACAAAACTTTTAACTTCAACACTGTCACCGCCTGCAAAAATATCCGGATCAGATGTCTGCATACTATCATTTACTTTAATTCCTCGATTAACTTCTAATCCCGCTTTTTGAGCTAAAGATATTTCAGGTCTTACTCCGATTGATAAAATTACAATGTCAGAAGAAATTTTTCTACCAGATGTTAATTCAATTACATTATCACTAAAGCTTTTAACTCCATCTGACAAAATTAATTCCACACCATTCGCTCTCATCTCATTTTGAGCAAAACATGCAACTTCATAGTCAACCGGAGCTAAAATTTGGTCTGACAACTCAACAAGTTTTGTATCAATCCCAAGGTGAGCGAAATTTTCAGCCATTTCAACTCCGATAAATCCGCCACCTACAACTACTGCACTATTTATATCATTTTTAGCAACATAATCTTTAATTTTATCAGCATCAGCTAAAGTTCTGACAGTAAAAATGTTTTTATTATCAATCCCTTCTAAATTAGGTCTTATAGGATTTGCACCTTGAGCTAAAACTAATTTGTCGTAATAAAATTTTTCATTATTTTGAGTAAGAACATATTTTTCATCTCTGTTGATTTCAACCACTTCACAGTTCAATTGAACATCGATATTAAACATATTTTTAAAACGTTCAGGGTTTGAAACAAGAATTTTTTCTCTATCCGCAATTACATCTGAACAATAATAAGGAAGTCCGCAATTTGCGATTGAAACCTCATTCGTACGTTCTAAAATTGTAATTTCACAATTTTCATCTAATCTTCTTAATCTTGTTGCACAGCTTGCTCCGCATGCACCACCGCCTATTATAATTACGTTCATTCAAACCTCTTTCAAGTTTTTATATATTCGTATATTCATATATTTATATTATCAAATTATTTACCATTCGTCAATAGATTATTTGACAATATTCGCATATTGTAATATTCTCATAATATGAAAAACGAAAATATAGATATAGATGAATACACAGCAATCTTTAAAGCACTTGCACATCCAACAAGGTTAACTATTGCATATAATTTAATGGCACAACCTGAATGCAATGTGAGTAAAATGTGTGAATGTTTACAAATTCCCCAACCAACAGTTTCACAACACTTGACCATACTGAAAAATGCAAACGTAATTTCAGGTCATCGTCATGCAAACCAAATATGTTACAAGGTTGAAAATCCAAAAGTTATAAAGATTTTAAAACAACTTGAACAATAAATAAATATTTAAAATTTACTAGCAAGTTTTATTAAAATTCTTTTGAATGTTTTTTGTATTGGTTTCACATAATTTAATACAATACTTTCATTGTTAATTAAAAGTTTTCTTGCTTTACCTGTTTTAGGATAGAGTTTATTGAATGTTTGCCTATAAGCCATATCCGCATTTTGAACACTTTTTGAAGATTCATATAATTCAAATAAATTTCTTGTGAAAAAATCAGGATAGTTATTTGTCCTGTATTTTTTTCTTGCTAATAGTGCAACAGTTGGTTGGTTTTTGCAATCAATCAAATGATTAACTGCTTGCTCACAATCGGAAGCATCAGGATGAAATTTTGTGTCTAAACTCGCATTATTCCAAAATGCATTATTTCGAATTGATTCATACCTACATCCTCCTTCTATTATTTCCATTTTATACTCCTTTTTTTACATTCATACCAAATTAAAATCAGTAAATAATATTTTTTGCTAGAGATATTTTTTTCCTGAGATAAACAAATAAATTTTTTGCTTGACTGAGAGCGACTATCAAGTAGTAAGATAAAATTATTAATTTAAAAGGAGGCAAATATGTCAGATAAAAAAATTTTAATTGCATACTATTCTCACTCAGGCAACACAAAAGAAGCCGCAGAAAAAATTCAAACTATTACAGATGGAGATATATTTGAAATCCAACCCGTAAATAAATATTCAAACAACTACAATGAAGTTGTAAATCAGGCAAAAATTGAAAAACAAAACGATACAAGACCTGAACTTATCAACAACGGTGATATACAAAATTATGATATAATCTTTGTAGGCACACCAGTTTGGTGGTACACTATGGCATCGCCTGTCAAAACTTTTTTAGCATCTCATAATTGGGATAACAAAGTTATAGTACCATTTTGTACCCATGGCGGAGGCGGAGCTTCCAACACTTACAGAGATATCCAAAAATTTGCGCAAAATGCAAAAGTTCTTAACGGATACACATCTTATGAAAACTCTGCTAAAATAGAAGACATTAAGACTTGGATTAATAATTTAAATTTATAAGAGAGGAAAACACATGAAAAGACGTGATTTCATAATAAATTCAGCTTTAGCAATAGGTGGAGCAGCAATTTTATCAGGTTGCGGCAAAAAAGAGATTAAAAAAGCCGAAGGGCAAGTCGTAAGAAGAAAGTTTGCCAATATCGACACCCCTTTGATTGCATTAGGTTGTATGCGACTTCCAATGCGAGATGACAAAATCGATATGGTAGAATTAGACAAAATGGTCGAATATGCAATGGCACATGGCGCAAATTACTTTGATACTGCATATATGTACGTAGATGGCAAATCAGAAAATGCGATAGGAGAAATTTTAAAAAAATACCCTAGAGAAAGTTTCATTCTTGCTGACAAATGCCCTGCATACCTTGTAAATTCACCAGCAGATGTGAGAAAACTTTGCGAAGAACAATTAAAAAAATGCCAAGTAAAATATTTTGATAATTACATGGTACATAACATCAATAAAAATACTTTAAGCAATTACCGCGACAACAATATGTATGATGAACTTGTAAAACTGAAAAAAGAAGGTTTGGTCAAACATATCGGCTTCTCATTCCATGGAGATCCACAAATGCTTAGAGAAGTAATCAAAGAGCACAAATGGGATTTTTGTCAATTACAAATCAATTACTTAGACTGGGAAGTTGTAAATGCTGATGAATTATACAAAATAGCAGATGAAGCAGAAGTACCTGTAATAGTTATGGAACCTTTGAGAGGCGGGGTATTATGTAATCTTCCTCAAAAAGCTAAAGATAAACTAAAACAAGAATGCCCAAATGACACTCAAGCCTCATTCGGACTAAGATGGGTTGCAGGCCGTCAAAGAGTATTCACGATACTTAGCGGAATGAGTAATTTACAACAACTGAAAGAAAATATTGATACATTTGTAAATTACAAAGCTATAACTGAAAAAGAAGAAAAAGTTGCACATGACATCGCTCAAATAATCCAATCAGGAGGAGCAATCAGCTGTACAGCTTGCAAATACTGTATGGAAGTCTGTCCGAGAGGCATAAATATTCCTGCAATATTCGGACTGTACAATATGTTCAAAGGCAACACAGCCCCTAACGCAAGTTTTATGTTTGTCTATAACTATAATGCACTTGATGAATCTACAAGAGCTGACAAATGTATAAAATGCGGTCTTTGCAGTAAAAATTGTCCCCAATCACTGGATATTCCAAAACTACTCGCAGATGTTGATAAAAAAGTTAAAGAAGTTGAAAAGAGCATGAAATAATGAAACATATATACAAAATAAGATTTTCAATAGCAATTATTTCCCTATTACTTGCAATTGCAGGAATATGCGGAATATTTTATTTCCTAAAAATATTTGATATTCAATTTTTACCTGTATTACAAAGAGTTTTTATAGATTTTTCTATCACTGCATTATTATTGCTTTTAGGAATTATTATCTTAACTCTTATTTTTGGACGGCTTTATTGTTCGTTATTATGTCCTTTAGGCATTATTCAAGAAATTGCAGGGAATTTATTTTTTAGAGGGAAACGCAAAAATAAATATACAAAAAATTACCCGATAAAATATTTTATTGCAGCAATTACTCTCGGGTTTTTAGCAGGCGGAAGTGCTATTGCAATAAGATATATTGAACCTTATACATATTTCGGATCAGCCTTTACTCTATCAATTACAGGCCTTTCAGCAATTGCAGTTATACTAATTTTAACATTTTTCAAAAACAGATTTTTCTGCACAAATATCTGTCCTGCAGGCACTATACTCGGACTGATTTCAAAATTTTCATTTAACAAAATATACATTGATAAAGAGAGTTGTGTATCTTGCGGAATGTGCGAAAAAAATTGTCCATCAGGCTGTATAAATTCTAAAGAGAAAAACGTTGATAACGAAACTTGCGTCAAATGTTTAAAATGTCTTGATTTATGCCCTAAAAACGGGATTAAATATGGACAAAAACCAAAAGAAGAAATCAAATTCAGCCCAAAACGCCGTGAAATTATTACAGGAATCACAGCAGCCGCAGTATTTGGAGCAATGATTAAGGCCGGATTAGTTGTAAAAGATAAAATTGTAGAAAAATTCAAGGATATAATTTTGCCGCCCGGAGCAGAAAGCGAAGAAAGATTTGCAAACAAATGCTATAACTGTAACCTTTGTGTAGAAAATTGTCCGAATAAAATTATTGCAAAAGCAGATGATAAATTCCCAACAGTTCACCTTGATTATACAAAAGGCTGTTGCGATAAAAATTGCAACAAATGCGGACAAGTATGCCCGACAGGTGCAATAAAAAGATTAAGCCTTGAAGATAAACAAAAAACAAGAATAGCTATGGCAATGATAATTGAGGACAAATGTGTTAATTGCGGACACTGTATCAAAGCATGTCCATACGGAGCTATTACAAAAGGCGAAAACGGAATTATCATCAATGCATCAAAATGTATAGGCTGTGGAGCTTGTAAATTAAAATGCAGGCACGATGCAATTGAAATATTTGCAGTAAAAAAACAAACTTTAATATAATTATTGAAAGGAGAAATCTAAAATGTCACTTGGAATAACAGAAATACTACTGATATTAGTTGTTATAGTTCTGCTATTTGGCGGGAAAAGAATCCCTGAAATTGCAAGAGCACTCGGTCGTGCATCTTATGAATACAAAAAAGCTAAAAATGTAATTCAAAAAGAAGCGGAAGATCTTAAAAACGAGATTGAAGAAACACAAGAAAAACCTGAAGAATACAAACCAAAAGACGTTTAATAATGAGTAATATTGAAGACAAAGACGAAAGTATAATTTCTCATATTGAAGCCTTTAGGGAAATGCTGATAAAATGTATAAGCTGTTTAGGGATATTTATAATTCCTATACTTTTTGTCGCTCCCAAGTGCTTAAATTTGCTTATAAAACTCCTCATAAGAGATAATAATATCGCATTAAATTATTTTTCTCCTGTGGAAGTATTTCTGTTGCAAATCAAACTAGCACTTGTGATAGATGTAATTCTGTGTTTCCCATACATCGCAAGACAGGTCTGGAAATTTTTTGCACCAGCGTTGTATGATCATGAAAAAAAATTTATTAAATCAATAGTTTTTACATCTTCAACCCTTTTTATATTAGGTGCTTTATTTTGTTTGTTCGTAATCCTTCCTTTGATAATAAACTTCGGGATGAGTTTTGCGACACAAAATATAAAAGCTGTATTAGGTATTTCAAATGTAATTAACTTGTCATTATGGCTGACATTAGCTTTCGGGCTTATGTTTCAACTTCCGCTAATTACATATTCACTAATCAAATCAGGCTTTGTTGAATACAAAACATTTGAGAATATGCGTCCTTATGTTATTGTGACCATTTTAATTATTGCAGGAATTCTCACACCACCTGATATTTTAAGCCAAGTATTACTTTTCACACCAACATATTTGTTATTTGAATTAGGATTGTTATTTGCCAAAGCAAAAACAAAGAAAGAAAAAGATGAGTAAATATATAGAATTAGATTTTGCAAAACTAGATATAGACAGAGTAAAACGCCGCGGATATTCAGAGGCAGTGTTTTGTGAATGCAAAACTGAAGAACAATTAACCAAAATATTTGAAACCTTCTATGAGGCAGGTTCAAATGTTTTAGGTACAAGAGCTAATAAAACACAGGCAAAAGTTTTACAAGAAAAATTTGGGGACAAAATCAAATATGATGAAACATCAAAAGTTGTAACGCTAATACAAAATGAAATTAAAAAAATCGGAGAAATAGCTATTTGTACAGGCGGTACAGGAGATATTCCGATTGCTGAAGAAGCTGCCCTCACTGCAGAATTTTACGGAAGCAATGTAAAAAGATATTATGACATCGGCATTGCAGGAATTCACAGACTTTTTGACAAAATTGAAGATATAAAAAAAGCAAATGCAATTGTAGCTGTCGCAGGAATGGAGGGAGCACTAGGAGGAGTTCTTGCGGGAATGGTTGATATTCCTGTAATATCTGTTCCGACATCTGTCGGATACGGTGCAAGTTTTCAAGGGCTTTCGGCACTTCTTACAATGCTTAATTCTTGTGCAGAGGGAATGACTGTTGTAAACATTGACAACGGCTATAATGGCGGATACAGTGCAAGTCAAATAAACAGATTAATCGAGAGGAAAAAATAATATGAATTTATATTTTGAATGTAATTCAGGAATTTCAGGAGACATGTCTGTCGGAGCTTTGCTTGATTTGGGGGCAGATAAAGACATTTTAGAAAAAGCTCTTGCGTCTATGAAACTTGATAACGAATTTCAATATAAAATTACAAAACAAATGGTAAATGCAATTTCAACAACTGATTTTGACGTAATCTTACCTGAGCACAAATATCATGAGCATAATCATGAACACAATCACGAGCATCACCATGAACACAGAAATCTTAATGATGTAAATGAAATTATTGACAAAGCTGAAATTAGTGAAAATGCAAAAAATTTAGCAAAAAAAATATTCAAAATAGTTGCAGAAGCAGAAAGTAAAGTACACAACAAAGACATCTCAGAAATCCACTTCCACGAAATAGGAGCAATAGATTCAATCGTAGATATTGTAAGTTTTGCTGTACTTTATGACAATTTAAGACCTGAAAAAGTCTATTTTTCAACACTTACAGAAGGTCAAGGAACAGTCACCTGTCAGCACGGAGAATTGTCAGTACCTGTACCTGCAGTATGCGAAATAGTTTCAAAATACGAAATTCCGATAAAAATTACAAATAACCAAGGAGAAATGATAACACCTACAGGTGCAGCAATCGTCGCCTCTTTATATACAGGCGAAAGTCTACCTGAAGAATTTGTAATAAAAAAAGTCGGATATGGCAGAGGAAAAAGACCTTACAAAAATCCAATATTAAGAGTAATGAAAATAAAATAAAAAAGGAGAAAATTATGCATTTAGGAAACGGTATTATTTGTCCTGTGACAGGAATTCCAATGTTAATAGCTGCAGGAGTAACAGCTTTTTATGCTTTCAAAAAAGCAAAAAAAGATTTTTCAAAAGACAAAATTCCTTATACAGTAGCTCTGACTTCTCTTGTATTTGCATTACAAATGATAAATTTTGCAATTCCGCAAACAGGATCTAGCGGACATATAATCGGCGGAATACTGCTTACGATCTTATTAGGACCTACAACAGCTTTTCTTGCAATGTGCAGTATTTTAACTGTACAAGCACTATTGTTTGCTGACGGAAGTCTTATGGCTCTCGGGTGCAATATTATAAACATGGGTGCCTTAGCATGTTTTATTGCATATCCGCTTTTTTACAAACCACTTGAAAAACTAAACAAACCATTTTTAGGAGCATTTATAGCATCTATAGTTGCACTTCAATTAGGTTCAATCGGAGTCGTTATAGAAGGAACTTTGTCAGGTTCTATTGCGGTAAATTCAATCCTTAAATTTACAGGTCTTATGCAGGCAATACATCTTCCTATCGGAATAGTTGAAGGAGTTTTAACAGGGTTTGCTCTTTATGCAGCTAAAAAATTCGATTACAAAAAACTGTCAATTTGTTTTGGCACTTTAGGTTTTGTATTAGCAGGATTTATTTCTCAATATGCTTCTCAAAAACCTGATGGACTTGAATGGTCATTATTGAATATCCAAAATTCAATTATTCCTCAAGTTCAAGGACAATTATATGCAATTTCACAAACTGTGCAAGCAAAAACTGCAATTCTAGCAAATATTTCATCAATACCTGCAAATATTTTAGGATTTATAACTATCAGTTGTGTAATGTTTGGAATTTGTTCACTTATCAGCTTAAAAAAAGGTGCATTATTGAATGAAGAATAAATTTATTAAACTCCAAAAATATTTATCCGGACTGAATGAGCAAGGCATATGTCTTGCTTTTTCAGGCGGAATTGACAGCACAGTACTTCTTTATTTATGCAAAGACTTAAATACAACAGCAGTAACCTTTAAATCAGTATTCCAAACAGATAAAGAAATTGACGATACAAAAGACTTATGCAAATTTTACGGAGTTCCTCAAAAAATAATAGAATATTACCCGCTTGAAAATCAGATTATTAAAAATAATCCTAAAGACAGATGCTATCATTGTAAAAAACTATTTTTTTCTCAACTCAAAGATTTTGCCGGCGAAAAATTTGTAATAGATGGAACAAATGCAGATGATCTAAAATCATATAGACCTGGGATAAAAGCATTAAAAGAATTAAAAATTCTCTCACCTCTTGCAGAATTTGGAATTACAAAAGACGAAATCAGAGAATTTGCAAAAATTTCAGGAATAAAAATTTATAACAAACCTTCAACTCCTTGTTTTGCAACCCGTTTCCCATACGGCACAGAGTTAAATGAAATACTTTTAAACACCGCAAAAAATGGTGAAGAAATCATAAAAAGTTATGGATTTAATAATTGCAGATTTAGGATTCACAAAGATACAGCCCGTATAGAAATCCCTCTAAAAGATATAGAGGAATTTCTAAAATACAGGACTTATATTATCCAAAATTTGAAAAAAGAAACAAATTTAAAGTATTTTACGCTTGATTTAGAAGGTTTAAGAAGCGGCAGTATGGATAAGTTACCATAATTGCTTCAGATAAATCCTATTTTAATTTGTTATAAACATCATCTGTAACAGGTTCTAGCCACTCATTAGAAGTTTCAGTACCGTCAATTTCTACAGCAATATGAGAGAACCAGCTATCAGGTGCAGCACCATGCCAGTGTTTAACATTTGCAGGAATATTTATAACATCACCAGGTTTCATTTCAATAGGTTCTTTACCCCATTCTTGGTAATAACCACGTCCGCCGATTGCAATTAACATTTGTCCTCCACCTGTTTTAGCACGATGAATATGCCAATTATTACGACATTTAGGTTCAAAAGTTACATTAAACATTTTAATCTGAGATGTAGAAATAGGAGCAAGGTAACTTTGACCGATAAAATATTTTGCGTAAGCATTATTTGGCTCACCTATCGGAAACATTATTGTAGAAGCATATTTATCTTTTTCACTTACAGCAGTTGTTGGCTCATTCCAAACTTCCTTCGCTAAGTTAAATGCAGCCCAAGCCTTTGGCCAACCTGCATAAAAACCAGTATTTGTAATAATCGCAGCAGCTTCTTCTTTTGTTACTCCGTGATTTTTAGCATTTTGCAAATGATATTTTAATGAAGAATCTGTAATCCCTTGAGATACTAGAGAAACAAAAGTTATAATACTGCGAGTTTTTGTATCAATATCTTGATTATTCCAATTTTCACCAAATAATATATCATCGTTATAATGAGCAAAGTCTGGAGCAAAATTTCCAAGTTGGTCTCTGCCTGCTGTTTGAACTATTTTTTCCATATTTTTATCCTCACAATTTTTTGCTAAAACTAAACTATTTTGAAAAACAAATAATGTTAATAACAAAACTGATATCTTTTTTATCAATTTTTACCTCCAGATTTTTAGGTTAAAAATTTCCGAAACCATCACAACCAATTTTTAAATATTATATTTACTTATAGACTTATTATTTCAGATATCAAATAAAATAGCAAATACTTATAATGTATTCATAATTATGCTTGACAAGCATACATAAAATAAGAAATGCTATTTTATATTTTTATATTACAAATTTTTATTTATGGAGATTTAAAGGTTTAACATTAAAGTTAGAACGATACTCTGTTTCTTGCCAAAAAACATTTTCAGCAACCAAACATTCAGGATTCAATTTTACTCCATCTAACATTATTTCTTTGAATTTTTTATAACCTGCTCGATCAATTAAATGACCGCCATGAAGATATTCAGGTTTGTTATCCATTACATAAGCAGAGAATTTCTGCCAATTTTTCAACGTATTTAAAATAACATCTTCAGTCGCCCAATTTAAAAACATTTTGCCGGCTCTAGGAGTTTGTCTACCTGTTCTGCCTCCAATAATTACCCTATAAAAAGGAGTTTCTTGTCTTGTCCAAGCACTTGTAGGGCAAGCTCTTACACATTCTCCACACCCGACACAACAACATTCATCTTTTTCTATTCTGCCTAAATTTTCATTTAAACTTAATACTCTAGTTGCGCCTTTTTCACAAGCTCTTGCACAAGCACCACAGGCAATACATCTTTCAGGATGATATTCCATTTTTGCAACACCTATTATGCCAAAATCACACATGTGAGCTTTATTGCAATCATTCGGACAGCCTGAAATATTGATTTTAATATGATAATGGCTTGGGAATATTATTGATTCAATTTTTCTTGCAAGTTCAAAAGTATTGATATTCCCGCATATACAATGATAATTTCCTATGCAGGCAGTAATATTTCTTGCTCCTATTGTCGGATACCCGCTTTGCGGTTCCCAATAAGTTTCTTCTCCTGCAATAGTATTCATATTTACATCACAAATACAAGTCTCAACCTCTTTTATGTAAGTTTCCAAATACTTATTTACTTCAGGTATTTTTTCATAAGGAATACCAGTTACATTAAAGGTTTGTCTTGTGCCAAAATGAAAATTTCCATCACCGTAATTTTGAGCAATATGCTGAATAATACTTAAATATTTAGCATCAATAAAACCTCCGGGAACACGCATTTGTAACATAAATTTCCCTGCTTCTTTTGATTGTCTGTAACAATTCAATCTTAATTTTTTTATATCAATATCTTTATTCATAGCATTCCTTATGTATTTTAATCAACTAAATTTTTTGCCTTTGTATATGGAAAAACAGGGCCATCTAAACAAATATATGTTTCATCTATCCTGCAATGACCACATTTGCCTATTGCACATGACATTTTTCTTTCAAAACTCATCCAAATATTTTCATCAGGTATATTATATTTTTTTAATTCCAAACCTGTAAACTTCATCATAATCGGAGGTCCTACAACAATTACAGCGTAATTATTATCAAACGAACTGAAATCAACATCTTTCACAAAATTAGTTACAAGTCCGCTATTCCAACCTTCAATACTATCATTATCCAATGTATAAAATGTTGTGAATTTATCTTTCCATTTATTTAGCTCATCTTTAAATAAAATGCTTTCTTTATTTTTAAAACCGGAAATAAGCGTAACTGATTTTACTAAATCCGTATTTTCGTAAAATTCATTCAATAAAGAACGAACAGGTGCAAGTCCTGTGCCACCTGTAATAAATACAAGATGTTTACCTTTTAACTCCTCAAAAGGCCAGCCATTTCCATAAGGTCCTCTCAAAAATAAAAAATCCCCGACTTGTTTTTCAAAAATCTCATTGGTAACTTTTCCAACAGCCCTCAATGTAAAATCCATATAATCATTTCCTATTTCAGATATTGAAATAGGAGCTTCCCCAATTTTTGGAATAGAAAGCTGCATAAACTGACCATGATTTGCTTTAAAGGAACTTTCTACACGAAAAGTCCATTCAATATCAGTCTCTTTGTTAATTGAAATAATTTTACACGCTATCGGCATAATTGGATTTTTATTTTGCTGTATCATAAGTTACTCCTGAATATTTTTGTTTAAAATTTCATCTATTGCGTTATTCATCTTTTCTATAGTTGAAACTATTGAAATTGCCTCAGGACAACGATGAATACATCTTCCACAACCTACACACATATGTCTTGTTTTAAATCTCTCTTTATAATCATGAAATTTATGTAATACTTTATAACGCATTCTTTCAGATGCTTTGTTTCGGATTTCTTTTTGCCCTGCCATTTGGTCAAAACCTTCTATTTGGCAAGATGCATATATTCTTTTTCTTTCCCCGACATTTTTATTTTCATTGTAAATTATATCTTTTGTCGTAAAACAAGTACAGGTTGGGCAAGATACAGTACAAGCACCGCAAGAAATACACCTTTTGTCATATTCAAGCCAAAAAGAATGTTGTTTAAGTTCGTTTAAAACTTCTTTATTTGGAATATCTTTAATTTCTACAGAAAGTTCATTTTGTTGAACAAATTCAGGTAAAAAATCAATTTGTTGACAACTTTGGAAGTATTGCTCAAATTCAGCATCTTTAACCGATAATAAATATTCTCCCTCAAGCTGTTTAATTGCAATTGACCAATTGTCAGTAGAATTAGAATTCATACTTACACAAAAACATGTATCATCGCCACCTTTGCAATCCATTAATACAAATTTTAAATTATTTTTTATTCTTGAAAAATAAATATCTTGAAATTCACCATTCTCCTCATAAATTTTTGATTGAACTTCAAGAGCATTAATATCACAAGGTCTTGCGAATAATAAAATAGGTTTTTGAGGAGCAGAACTTTCTTTAAATTCATTTTCTGTAAAATAAAACAAAGTTTCATTTATTGGAGCTAAGACCTCTTTTGCAGAATAATCTGATTTTTGATTAAATTCAATCTCATTTATTGTTTTCACTTTATCATATCTGATTATGTCTGTATCTGAATATCTTCCCTGTTTCGGAAATCTTTTTGGTGCGTATACATCATATTTATCAAAAATACTGCTAAACAGATTATCAGCTTCTGCAAAATTAAATTTATAACCCATACTATAAACTCCAAGCTAAAATAAAACTATTGTATAAGTTTAATATTTAATATGAGATTTGTCAAAGGATTTCTGAAAATTTTTAAAATAAATCTTTATTAATATTTAATATAGAATTTATAATTTTGGGTTAAAATATTATAATAAACCTAAAAGGAGAAAAGGAATGATTACGGTGACAAAAACAGAAAAATATACTGAGAGACAAGATGTAAGAAAAAAAATACAAAACTTTGCTGATACTTGCACAAAATTTTATAACGGGGAACTTTCAATCCCTGAATATAAATCTATCTCCGGCGGGTTTGGCACATATTCTGAACGTAATCATAAAACCGGTATGCTCAGACTAAGAATACCTGCAGGTATATTAGAAATTGATAATTTGAAATTTATTCTAGACAGCATTGAAAAATATAATATTGAAAAAATACACTTCACAACAAATCAATCAGTACAGTTACATAACTTAAAACCTGAAGTTATCCCTCAATTGATGCTTGAAGCATTTGATTCAGGAATTGTCACTATAGGCGGTGGCGGCGATAATCCTCGAAACGTATTATGCTCACCACTATCAGGCGTTGAAAAAGGTGAATTTTTTGACATAAGTCCTTATGCAAAAGCTGTTTCTGATTTCTTAATTGATTTAATAGGCAAAATCAAATTACCAAGAAAATTAAAAGTAGGATTTTCAAATTCTCCTGAAAACATAGTTCACGCAACATATAGAGATATGGGATTTGTTGCAAAAGCAAATGGGAAATTTGATTTATATACCGCAGGCGGACTTGGTGTAAACCCTGAATTTGGAGTTAAGACTGCTGAAGATATAGATCCAAAAGATATTCTATATTATGTAATGACTATGGTACAAATATTTGTCAAATACGGTAATTATGAAAACAGATCTAAAGCAAGAACAAGATATATTCCAAAAACTATTGGAGAAGAAAAATACTTATCAGAATTTAACCGTATTTTTGAAGAATTGAAAAATTCTGAAGATTTAGCTTTTGAAATCGAAAATACAATTATTTCAAAACAAGGAGATAATTCTATACCAAAGATTTCAAGAAATGTCATCGAACAGAAACAAGAAGGGCTATTTGCCGTAAAATATCACCCTCCGCTAGGAAATCCTTCTATAAAAGTTTTAAAAAATTTATACAATTTCCTTTCATCTTTAGAAGGCATTGGAATTAGAATTTCAACAAAAGAAGAATTATTTGTAATTAATTTAACAGCGAAAGAAGCAGACAAAGTTATTGAAATACTAAATTCTGACAATGCAAATACAGAATTGCAAGAATCGGTAAGCTGTGTAGGAGCGACAATTTGTCAACAAGGGCTTTCAGATTCAAGCGGACTTTTACAAAAAATTATACAAGTTGACAAGGAAGAAAATTTTGCAGACGGAGTATTACCAAAACTTTGTATTTCAGGCTGCCAATCTTCTTGTGCTGCACACCAAACAACAATTATCGGATTTAAAGGCGGGAAGAAAAAAGTCGATGGTGTTTTGACAGATGCATTTGATTTATTCTATGGCGGTAATGAAATTCAAGGAGACGAACGCTTTGGAGAAGTTCTTGGCACAATTCCAGTAAATAATATTCCTGAAATGTTTAGAAAACTCGGAAAAGAAATTCAAAGTCAAAATTCAACTTTTGAAAACTGGATTACTGATAATAAAGATAAATTTATGGATATAGTGAAGGAGTATGCAATTTGAAATGTATAAGTATAAGTTTCAAAACAGCTCCGGAAGATATCAGAAATAAATTTGCTTTTACAAATTCTGAAAAAAAAGATTTTTTATCTCAATTAAGTGAATTTATAACCGATGCAAAATGCGTAATTTTAGGGACTTGTAACCGCACTGAAATATACGTAGAATCACATAATGGAGTATTTTCTATTCTTGAAAATTTACTATCAAGGAAAACAAAACTTTCTATAAGTGAAATAAGAAAATACGCAAGATACTATGAAGAAGAAAGTGCAATAGAACATATTTTTAAAGTAACTTGCGGTCTTGATTCTATGATTCTTGGCGAAAACGAAATTCTTTCTCAAGTAAAACAAACATATCTAGAATCTTTACAAGAAAAAAGAACAGGTTATGAATTAAATATAACATTTTTAAGTGCATTATCCTGTGCAAAAAAAATAAAAACACAAACAGAAATTGCAAAATCAGCAATATCTTTCGCAACATTAACCTGCAATGAAATTAAAAACTTTATACAAGAAAACAATATCACATCACCTTCTATTTTAATAATCGGAGGCAGCGGAAAAATTGGTTCTTCAATAATTAAAAACATTTTAAATAAAGATTTTAATGCAAAAATTTATGTAACCCAAAGATCTCATGGAAATACTGTTGATTTTACAGATAAAGTTGAAGTTTTAGATTATACAAAAAGATTTGAATATTTAAAAAATGTGGACATTGTAATTTCTGCAACCAAAAGTCCTCATTATACAATAAACTACGAAGATACATTATCAAATATATCTTCAAAAAAAATGCTTTTTATTGATTTAGCATCACCATATGATATTGATAGAGAAATTTCTAAAATACAAAATTGTACACTGATTACAATTGATTATTTTAAAGAAATTGTGAAAAATAATAATTTAAAAAAAGAAAAAGCTGTAGCTGATGCTCAAGATATTTTAAATCAAGAATTACAAAAAATCTTTAAAAATATAATTTACCATAATGCATTAGAAAAAATTCAAGCAGAAAATGAAAAATTTAAAGATTTTTCATTAGAAAAATTTTTATACTATCTAAAAGATAAATTAGATGCAAAATCTTTTGCAAACGTTATAAATACTATTGAAAATAATGAAGGGAGTTTAATTAATGGCATATTTCCCTTTATTTGTAGATTTAAAAGATAAAAATATATTAGTTATCGGCGGCGGGAAAGTTGCTTTCAGAAAAGTTTTAAAACTTATTCCATTCGAGGCAAAAATCATAATCGTTTCACCTGAAATTTGTATCGAATTAGAAAAACTTTTAGAAGAAAATCAAAATTTAATTTACAAAAAAAAGAAAGTTGAAATTGATGATATTAAAAAATCTTTTATCGTAATTTCTGCAACAAACGACAGGAATATAAATAATTTAATCGCAGCAACTTGCAAAGAAAATAATATTTTTGTAAATTCAGTTGATGATATCGAAAATTGTTCATTTATTTTTCCTGCACTAATAAAAAAAGATGCTTTTACAGCAGGCTTTACAACAAGCGGGAAAGTTCCTGATGTGGCAGCTTATCTGAAAAATTTAACAGAACAAACTATTCCTGAAAATATCGAACAAGTTATTGAAAATTTAGGGTTACTAAGACAAGAATTAAAATCTCAAATCTCTGAGCAAACAGTTCGAGCAAAAATTATTCATTCACTTTTAGAATATTATGAAACGAATAATTTTAAACTCAGTTATAATGAACTAAAAAAAGAAATGAATAATTTAATAGAAAATATAAGTATAAAAAATTAATTAAATGGGTGTTTAATGGATAAAATAAAAATAGGAACACGTGGAAGCAAATTAGCTATTGCTCAAACAAAAATTGTAGAAGAAGCGTTAAAAAAACATTTTCCAAATTTAAATACAGAAATTGTAATTATTAAAACTCAAGGTGACAAAATTCTGGATAAACCGCTAAGTGAAATTGGAGATAAAGGACTTTTCATAAATGAATTTGAAAACGCTCTTTTAAACAATGAAATTGATATCGCAGTCCATAGTGCAAAGGATTTACCATCTGAATTACAAGAGGGATTAGAGATTATATGCACCCCAAAAAGAGCTGATGCTCAAGACGTTTTAATAACACGAAAAAAACAAAAAAAGATTTCTGTAATTGGAACAAGCAGTCCAAGAAGAGAATTTTATATGAAAAAATATTTTCCCCAAGCTGAAATAAAAACAATCAGAGGAAATATTGATACAAGACTAAAAAAATTAGCAAATAATGAATATGATGCAATAGTTCTCGCCAAAGCAGGACTTGATAGATTAAACTTATTAAATACAACAGAATACAATTTTGAATTTAAAGTATTTGATATTGATAAAATAATACCTGCAGCATGTCAAGGTATAATTGCAATCGAAGCAAAAAGAGATTACAAATTAAAAAATGAAATTTTGAAAATCAATGATAACAAAACTTTTAAACAATACAAAATAGAAAGAGAAATCCTAAAAAATTTGCAAGTTAATTGCAGTGAAATAAACGGAATTTATAGCAATTTTTCCGATGAAAATAATATAGAAATTGTAATAATGTATAAAGGCAAAGAAATTAAAAAAAGTGGAGAATATTCAAAAATTTTTGAAGAAATTCCAAAACTGGTATCTCAAATAAAATCATAGGAAATCCAAATAATGACAGGAAAAGTATATTTAATCGGAGCAGGCTGCGGCGAAGCAGATTTAATCACATTAAAAGGTTTAAAAAAACTTTTAGAATCAGATGTTGTACTATATGATTCTTTGGTAGATGAAGAATTAATTAACAAACTTTCTGAAAATGTCGAAAAAATTTATGTCGGGAAACGATACCACCAAAAATCAATGCCTCAAGAAGAAATAAATGATTTAATTATAAAATATGCAAAATCAGGAAAAATTGTAACGCGTCTGAAAGGCGGAGATCCTTATGTATTTGGCAGAGGATCAGAGGAAGCTCAAGCAATAGAAAAAGAAAATATTTCCTATGAAGTTATTCCAGGAATTTCATCAGCCATAGCCGTACCGGAACTTGCAGGAATTCCTCTTACACACAGACAATTGAGCAGAAATTTTACAGTTCTTACAGCCTCATCTGTCGGGATTGATAATAAAGAAAATATTACTCCGATAGATTACCAAGCACTTACAAAACTTGGAGGAACTATTGTATTTTTAATGGGTTATCATCATATTCCAGAAATTATGAACAATTTTTTGAATTCAGGAATGAATGAAAATACACCCTGTGCAATAATTTCAAAAGGTTGCACCAAAGAACAAAAAGTTATTAAAGGAAATATAAAAAATATTTCATCTGAAATTGAAAAACAAAATATTCAAGCACCAGTAATAATTGTTATAGGAGAATGCGTAAATTTAGATTTGAAAGGAAAATTATCCGAAAATTCAAACTATAAAAATGATATTAAAGATTTAAAAATTGCAGTTACAGGTACTGATAGTTTTGTGAAAAAACTTAGTGAAAAAATTAAATCTAAAAAATGGAAAATTTTTGACTGGAGCTTTTTAGATGTTGTCAATAACAACGAAAAATTACCCGATTTCAATAATTTTGATTGGCTGGTTTTCACAAGTCAAAATGGAATAGAACAGTTTTTTGAAAAACTAAAAAAAGAACACAAAGATATAAGATTATTATCTGATTTAAAAATTGCCGTAATAGGATCAGGAACTGCAGAAAAACTTTTGGGATACGGGATTTATGCAGACCTAATGCCTAATCATTTTGATTCCGAAACTTTGACAGAAGAACTTTTAGCAAGACTTCAAAAAAATGACAAAATTTTAATTTGCAGAGCAAAAGAAGGCAGTGATTTTTTAATAAATAAATTAAACGAAAACGGATATGAATATACAGATTTTCATATTTATGAATTAAAAGAAAATCTCGAGAAAAAAACAATTCTTTCAACTTTAAAGATAAATTCTTTTGATGTAGATTATTTAGTATTTGGAAGTGCAAAAGGTGTAACAACCTTCTTTGACAGCTTTGAAAATAGCCTTAACAAAGATATTAAGATAGTATGTATCGGAGAAAAATGTGCACAAGCTATAAAAAAATATAAAGCAGAAAAAGTTTTGATAGCAGATAAATATAATATTGATGGCATAATAGAAAGTATAGAAAAAGATTTTAATAAGGATTAAAAATGAAACGATTAAGAAGATTAAGACAAAACGAAGTAATGAGAGATTTGGTAAGAGAAACAAGGTTGAATGTAAAAGATTTTATTTACCCGATTTTTGTAATCGACGGAGAAAATATAAAAACTCCCGTAAATTCAATGCCAAATGTCTATCAATATTCTATTGACAGATTGTCTGAAATTCTTGACGAAGTAAAAGAAAGCAAAATATCAGGCGTCATGCTATTTGGAATTCCAAAACCTGAAGATAAAGATGAATATGGTACACAAGCCTATGAAGAAAACGGGATTACTCAAAGAGCAGTCAGATATATCAAAAAAAATTATCCAGAAATTTTATGCATAGTAGATGTATGTCTTTGTGAATATACATCACATGGACACTGTGGAGTTGTTGAAAATGGAGAAATTCTGAATGATGAAACTTTACCGCTTTTATGCAAAATGGCAGTAAGTCTAGTTGAAGCTGGAGCTGATATGGTAGCCCCATCAGATATGATGGACGGAAGAGTTTCTGCTATCAGAGATGCTCTAGATAATGCAGGTTATAAAAACACACCTATTATGGCATACAGTGCAAAATTTGCATCAGCATATTACGGACCTTTCAGAGATGCTGCTCAATCTGCTCCTTGCTTTGGCGATCGAAGAAGTTATCAAATGGATTTTACAAACTCTAAAGAAGCATTGAGAGAAATTGAAGCAGACATCGAAGAAAATGCAGATATCGTAATGGTAAAACCCGCATTAGCATATTTGGATATTTTGAAAGAAGCTTCTTCAACCTATAATATGCCTTTCGCTGTTTATAACGTAAGCGGTGAATATTCAATGGTAAAAGCTGCTGCAATACAAGGCTGGATTGATGAAAAAAGAATTGTAACAGAAAACCTGATTGCAATGAAAAGAGCAGGGGCAAATATAATAATCACATATCACGCATTAGATATGGCAAAATGGTTAAATGAATAAAAATAAAGGTTTGTATGACAAAATCAGAAGAATTATTTAAAAAAGCACAAAATATAATGCCAGGTGGCGTAAATAGTCCTGTAAGAGCATTTAATGCAGTAAAAAAGACACCGTTTTTTGTCGAAAAAGCACAAGGCGCATATATTTATGATGCAGACGGAAATAAATATATAGATTACGTTTGCTCATGGGGACCTGGAATTTTAGGCCATGCATATCCTAAAGTTATTGAAGCCGTAAAAAAAGTTTGTGATAACGGATTAACCTTTGGTGCTCCGACAGAAAAAGAATTGATATTAGCTGAATTAATACAAAAATGTGTTCCATCAATGGAAATGATAAGACTCGTAAGTTCAGGTACTGAAGCTGTAATGAGTGCCGTAAGAGTTGCACGGGGATTTACAGGCAGAGATAAAATAATAAAATTTATCGGCTGTTATCATGGACATTCTGACGGACTTTTGATGAAAGCAGGTTCAGGAGTTTTAACAGAAGCAATCCCTGACAGTGCAGGTATTCCTAAAGATTATGCAAAATATACACTCCTAGCGGATTATAACGACGAAAATTCTGTAAGAAAATTAATGGAACAATATGGCGATGATGTAGCTTGTATAGTTGTTGAACCGGTTGCCGCAAATATGGGAGTTGTCCCGCCAAAATCAGGATTTTTGAAATTTTTAAGAGAAATTACCAAGCAATATGGAGCTTTGTTAATTTTTGACGAAGTAATAACAGGTTTTAGATTAGCATTAGGCGGAGCTCAAGAATATTACGGGGTTACTCCTGATTTATCAACTTTCGGTAAAATCGTAGGCGGAGGCATGCCTTTAGCTGTATATGGCGGACGTAAAGATGTTATGTCCTGCGTTGCTCCTGTCGGAGCTGTATATCAAGCTGGAACACTCTCAGGTAATCCCGTAGCTGTTACTGCAGGAATTGAAACTTTGAAAATTCTAATGGAAAATAAAGAAATTTATTCAGAAATTGATCGTAAAGCTTCAATTTTAGAAAAGGCATATAAACAAATAGGTTTGCAAACTAAAAGAGTAGGCTCACTTCTTTCTGTATTTTTTACGGATACTGAAATTTCTAATTATAAAGATGTTTCAACTTGTGATGTAAACAAATTTGCAGACTATTTCAATCATATGTTGAATAATGGAATTTATGTTGCACCATCTCAGTTTGAATCTATGTTTGTATCTTTTGCCCACACAGATGAAATAATAAAACAAACTGCTAATGTAATATTGCAATATAAAAAATAATTAAACCTTTATAAAGTATTAGTTATCTAAATTGTATTGATAATTTTATAAATCTTGTCACAAATAAATTAATATATATAATATAAAAAGAAAACTAATATAGGAAGATAATATGGAAAAGAATAATGATAAAAAAGTATGCCCCTTTTGTGGTGCAAAAATAAACAAAGAAGCAAAAAAATGTCGTTTCTGCGGTAATTGGATAGATGAAGAAATTTTATGCCCTTTTTGTGCAGAAAAAATTAAAGCTTCCGCAAAAAAATGTCATTTTTGTGGGGAATGGCTAAATAAAGATGAGGAAATAAATGAAAAAGAGAATATCCAAAAATCTGAAAATTATCATAAAAAAAACTTTTTTAACGGATTTAAAAATAATATATGGATTATCATTGGTATATTACTTATAATACTTTTAATTGTCTCTATTACTGTTTATGCTATTTATATCCCAAGCTGTAAAAGTTATTATATTCAATCTAAACTGGAAGAATACTTAATATCTAATTATCCAGAGATTAATAATCTAATTATTCATAAAGATTCTGCATATAAATTAAAACGAATAGAAAAAGGATATTCTTGTTCAATTAATGCAAATATTGAAGAAATTCCAACACAAATTGAATATTCATATAAAAAAGTTGCTTTTAATGAATTTGATATAAATGCTCAATTTGTATTACCAAATTGTTATGATTCTTCAGTTAAAATTTTACTTAACAACCTGATAAAAGAATCTGATTTATATAATATTAAAAATAATACAGACGATATTATAACAAAATATGAAAAACAGGATAATTACGATAAAGAGGCAAAAACATATACTTGTTCAGCAGAAGCAGTTCTTACATCTAAACCAGGAAAAGCTTACTTATTACAACCTTGGGATTATGATATAGCAACAAGAAAAATTAAATGCAAAGTGGATTATAAATCATACTTTTGTGAAAACGGTTATACAACTTGTGTGAGTTTAAATGATCTATACGCTTGTGAATATGAGGAAGATTAATACTATGACAGAACAAATTAATAAGCAATGCCCATTTTGCGGAGAATATATTCCTATTGCAGATGATACATGCAAATATTGTGGAGAAAGTTTAGTTTTTAATGAAAATAAAAAAACAGAAATAAATAGAAATAGTAATGAATCTGCTGACAAATTTAATGACAATATTAGTAATCATAAAAAGCCAATATTAAAATATATTTTGATCGTATTATTCACATTTTTCATTGGAGCAGTTTTTGTTTTTGCATTTTTATTCATAATAAATAAAAATATAGATGTATCAATTATCCCACATGAAACAGATAAAATTAAAATCCCTGATATTATAGAAAATAAACTATCAGAAAATATACATAAAGCAAAAAATTTATACAAAGAAGGGAAAAAAGATGAAGCAGCCCAATTATTTCAAGAAGAAATAAATTCCAATAATAATCCAACTGCTTATTATTATATGGGTGAAATCTACAAAGATGAAAATTTTACCAAAATAGCTATTTCAAATTATAAAAATGCACTAATATATAAAAAAAATTTCTATGAAGCATTAAAAAGATTAGCAGAAATGTATCAGCAAAAAGGAGATTATAATATTGCTTTAGATTATGCAGATAAAGCAATAAAACAAAAACCTAATGATTTAGAATTATTAAAAACTATTGCTCAAATACATAATAATCTTGGAAATATTGATAAAGTCCTCCAAACATACAAAAAAATTGTTCAATTAGATGCAAAGGATTATGATTCAAACCTTTATTTAGCATATCACTACTACAATAAAGAAGAATATAAACAAGCAATTCCATATTTAACTAATCTCTTAAATATTAGCTACAACACACAAATAGCTTATACTCTAGCAATAAGTTATTCAAATATCGAATATTATACTAAAGCAATAGAAACTTTAGATAAAATTATTGAAAATGACCCATATGAATATTATAGTGCGACATATGCGAAATCAAGACTTACAGATATGAAAGCATACTATAATGCAACACATAACAAAACAAAATCAATTCCAAATTCAAATAAACAACAAACTAAACCCAAAACAGCACCAAAACAAGAAAATTATAATGAAGAGGCAGAAAATGCACTATTTTAAAAATTTATTAATAAGTTTATTTTATATATCTATCTTCATGCTTCCCGTCCAAGCTGAGAATTGGATTAATGCTGATAACAACGGACAAACTATACTTTTAGACAGTGACAGCATTAAATATAACAATGACAGTTTATATTATAACGTAAGATATTACGAAACTAAGATAAATGAAGATCTTATAGTTACAATTCAATCTAAAAACAATA
>CAUDIU010000015.1 GCA_958449715.1 uncultured Clostridium sp.
CAACACCTAGTATCCATCGTTTACGGCCGGGACTACTGGGGTATCTAATCCCATTCGCTCCCCCGGCTTTCGTTCCTCAGCGTCAATAACGGCCCAGTAAAGCGCTTACGCCACCGGTGTTCTTCCTGATATCTACGCATTTCACCGCTACACCAGGAATTCCCTTTACCTCTACCGCATTCTAGCTTGCCAGTATCCAGTGCTGAACTGAAGTTGAGCCTCAGGATTTAACACCAGACTTGACATGCCGCCTACGAACTCTTTACGCCCAATGATTCCGGACAACGCTTGCACCCTCCGTATTACCGCGGCTGCTGGCACGGAGTTAGCCGGTGCTTCCTCTGTAGGTACCGTCAAGTTTCGTCCCTACTGACAGAACTTTACACCCCGAAGGGCTTAATCGTTCACGCGGCGTTGCTGCGTCAGGGTTTCCCCCATTGCGCAAAATTCCCTACTGCTGCCTCCCGTAGGAGTATGGGCCGTGTCTCAGTCCCATTGTGGCTGATCATCCTCTCAAACCAGCTACTGATCGTAGCCTTGGTGGTCCATTACACCGCCAACTAGCTAATCAGATGCAGACTCATCCTTGAGCACCGGAGTTTTCAAGATTAGCATTTCAGCTAAGCTCATATGGGGTATTAGCAGTCGTTTCCAACTGTTGTCCCCCACTCAAGGGCAGATTCTCTACACATTACTCACCCGTCCGCCACTTTCCATCACCCGAAGGTGACTTCTCGTTCGACTTGCATGTATGAAGCACGCCGCCAGCGTTCGTCCTGAGCCAGGATCAAACTCTCCATTGTCAGAAAGTTATTAGTATCTGTCTCTAGGACAGTTTCTAGCTCATTACTTTGACTTAATTTCTTAAGCCGTCCTCATCATTTCGTTTTTTTAGAATTAACAAAGTATTATGTATTCAGCTATTCTGTTGTCAATGTTCATTTCTTTTATTTGATTCGACCACTCATTACGAGTCCTGCTATCGCAGACACATTATTGAATTTTCAAAAATGGGGTTTACTACTTTTATATATAAATCAGATGCATTCAAATTATTATTGATTTCTAATTGCTAGTGTCATCTGCATTTCTTATATTATATCATCAAAAAATTTTGTCAAGCGATTTTTTTATTTATTTTTTTTGACTTATTTTTTAATGTTCGCTGTGCACTGGGCACGTCTCTTATTGTATGCAAAAGAAAATTCGAAATCAAGCACATGTTTCCATGTTTTTTTCATGTTTTTAATGTTTTTTATAAAACTTTGAAATAGCAATGGTTTTAGCGCTTTACAAAAGTTCATAATTATAAATTAACCAATTATACATGACGAAAGAACCCTATTTTTGTTCCGTTTATTTTTCATTTTTTTGAATGAGTTTTTTTAATAATTCATAATATATACTAATCACATATAAATATTTTGTATTTAATATAAGGAGAATTGGCATGAAAAAAAGTTTTAAAAATTGTATTTTATCATTATTTATTTTATTAGCATGCTCAAGTGTTGCTTTTGCAGATGGAAATGCTTTTACACCTTTAAATTTTGATGATACAGCTTATGGCACACCTGCAAAAACTTCACCTACTAGAACAATAGCTTCAACTTCTACTTCAGCTGTAAACACAAAATCATCTACAGTTAACGAAGAACCTACTGGAAATACAAAAATGCAAAATGCTATTATTCAATTAGACAATGCACAAGTAGATGTTAGAAACGAATTATTAAACTATAAAACAAAATATTCTGATGTTGATGCTCAATATACAGCAATTAAAGCTGAAAGAAAAGCTTTAAGCAAACAAATAAAATCAATTGAAAAAAGAATTAAAAAAATTGACAAACAAAAAGAAAATATCAGAAAAAACATGATTTAATTTCATATCAATAGTTAAATACTCTTATAAATAAAGCGATTTAATTCAATATTAAATCGCTTTTTAGTCATTTCCATTATAAATTCTTATATAATTCCAATAACTCCTGAACACTTTTTTTACATAATTTTGAGTTTCTGGATATGGTATTTGCTCTACAAACTCATCAGTATCATTATAATGCAAAGAAGTTTTCCAACGTTGAATAGAGCCTATTCCTCCATTATAAGCAGCAACAGAAGAAATATCAAAACCTTCAAGGTTTCGCTTTAAAAAATTATAATAATAGTTTCCTAATTTTATATTTGAATATGGATTAAACAGAGAATAAGATATATTCATGCCTAATTTATATTTTGAATTAATTTCATTCGCAGTTGAAGGCATGAGTTGCATAAGTCCACTTGCACCAACAACACTTTGGGCCAAAGGATCAAAGTAACTTTCCTCTCTAGTTAAAGCTAGCATCAAAGGAGGGTTATTCCCTGCCTCATTAGCAAATTTTTTTATATCATCATAAAAAATTACAGGATAAACCAATCGCCATCTTAAATCATATTTATCTGGCTTATCTTTAATTTTTTCCATTGCATCTCTTGCTACAAGCATGGAATGAGAATAATCACCTTTTTTATACAAAACCCAACTTTTTACAAAATCATCATTATCAGCTAATTCACTTACAATATCATAATCTTTTAGTTCAACAAGTTTTACGATTATGTTATTATGAGCATATTTATAAGGATACACAACAGGCTTTGGATTAATATAATCTGTTACCAACGGTCCATTAATTCTACTTAATTTTAAATAAGCTCTATACGCATAATAGGAATCTGGAAATTTATCAATTACACTTTTATAATAACTTGTATATTCCTGATAATTATTTGTCTTTTCTGCAAGTTTGCCCATCCAGTACATAACCATTGGCGATGAATTTGAATTAGGAAACTTATTCAAATGATCTCTACCAATTTTTTTTGCATTTTCATAATCTCTTGATTTAATTTTTGCAAAAAATATATTTGAAAGAGCATCTGCAGAAAATCTTCCATTTGGGTATTTTAAATATAAATAACTATAACAAGTTGTTTTATCATTTAGAGAAACATTTTGACATTTTAAACTTAGTAAATAATCTCGACCTTTTCCTGAAGAAATACCAAGTAATCGATCAACTGCTTTTGATTTTGAATCAGACAATGTATTATATATATCCACAGCTTCAATAATCTCATCTTCCGTAACATATTGAGCATGCTTTTGTAATCCATTTTCTGTTAAATATTTTGCTCTAGGATAATTTTTCAAAGCATAAGAATTTTTTACATCAAGCGCCCATGCTTCCGATATATCTGTTTTATGTAAAAGCTCTCTTGTTTTTTCATATTCACCAAAAAGATAGCACGTTTTAGCCATAAGTAAGTAGTCATCTTTTGATATTTCCGTATCAATACTTAACCAGTCATTTACAGCATTTAATGCTAATTTCCCAGATGGAGCTTTTTCTATATAATGTCTGAAATGATTCTGCATATCATCTTTTACAGATTGTGGGAATATTTTTGCATTTTCATATTTGTTTTTTAAAATAATACCCAAATAATAATCAGATGCTATTGCATAATCAGTATCCGGCGCATTATGAATAATATATTCAAAATACTTTTTAGCTAATTGAGGTCTATCCTTAACCAATTTTTGACCGGCTAAATAACGAGAGCGAATACTTAATTTATGTTTTGGATAATTATTAAACAATAGCTGATATTGTTTTAATTCAGATTTATCATCATCTAACATTCTTGCACATTCTGCACGATGATATATTGAAATTGGCTTCAAATTTGAAAATAAACCAATCTTTGAAAATAAATAATAA
This sequence comes from uncultured Clostridium sp., assembly GCA_958449715.1. GTDB lineage: Bacteria > Cyanobacteriota > Vampirovibrionia > Gastranaerophilales > Gastranaerophilaceae > Stercorousia. The sequence goes on from CAUDIU010000015.1 coordinate 3,774, forward strand.
GCATTTTGATAATCACCATCTTCAAAGTCTTTTAACGCTGCAGAATATATCTCATCAGTCTTAGCTGGTGATTGATAAACCAAAGCAAAACAAAGCCCTGTAGATAATACTCCAAAGGCGATAGCTCCAGCTATTACTCTCTTTCTCAAATCCCATTCAAACATTACAATTTATATATTAACAAAAAACTGATTATTATTCAAGAAAAAATAAACTTATACTATTTTAAAGAGAAATTTTATAAAGAAAAGTTACATTAAAATTTAATATATTAAATTATTTTTATTTTATTGTATAATAAAAACATATTAACATCAGGAGGATAAATGTACGGAATAATATTAGCAGGTGGTTCTGGCAGCAGATTATGGCCCTTATCTAGAGAGTTATATCCAAAACAACTTTTAAACCTTATTTCTGATAAAAGTCTTTTGCAAGCAACTTTTGAAAGATTAAAAGTTTGTATGCCTGAAAAAGATATAATAAGCATTACTAATACTAAACATTCTACAAGTGTTAAAATGCAATTAACAGAACTAACTGAAAATCCTGTTGTTTTAGCAGAACCTGTTGCTAAAAATACTGCTCCTGCTATAGTTGTTGCAACAAAATATATTATGCAAAAATCCGCATCTGACCCTATTATTATTGTTGTACCTTCAGATCATTTAATTAAAGATAATGAGAAATTTTTATCTACAGTACAAAAAGGTAAAAAACTTGCTCAAGAAGGTTATGTAGTAACTTTCGGGATTAAGCCAAACTACCCTGAAACTGGATATGGTTATATAAATACATCAAAACAAATTGCTGATGGATACAAAGTTAAAGAATTTGTTGAAAAACCGGATTATGAAACAGCTAAAAAATATTTAAACGAAGGGACATATTTTTGGAATAGCGGAATTTTTATGTTTAAAGCTTCAACCCTTTTAAATGAAACTATTAAACATGCTCCTGATATTGCAAAAATTTCTGAAGAATTTGATTTTACCGAAAATAATCAAATTCCTTTCGTAAATTTTGATAAAATGCCTAGCATTTCAATCGATTACGCAATTATGGAAAAATCAGATAAAATCGCACTAGTTAAACTTGAAAGCGATTGGAATGACTTAGGATCATGGCAATCTATATATGACGTTAGTAAAAAAGACAAAGATGGTAATGTTTTTGTCGGACATGTTATTGATAAAGGCTCTAAAAATTCTTTTGTCTATGCATCATCAAAACTTGTTACAACAATTGGACTTGAAGATACTGTAATCGTTGAAACTGAAGATGCAATTTTAGCATGTAAAAAAGACCAAACCCAAAACGTTAAAGAAATTTATGAAACATTAAAAAAACAAAATGATAATACACATCTTGTTCACAAAACAGTCTATCGTCCTTGGGGATTTTACACAGTAATAGCTCAAGGTGAAGGATTTTTAACCAAAATTATTCATGTAAACTCTGGACAAAAATTATCTGTTCAATCGCACAACTTTAGAAGTGAGCACTGGGTTGTATTATCAGGAACTGCAAAAGTTGTATTAGAAGGGAAAGAATTAATTTTATCACCAGGACATAGTGTAGATATTCCTGTAAAGGCAATACATTCTCTTCAAAATCCTTATGAAGAAGGTTTAGAAATTATAGAAGTTCAAAAAGGTGATCCTTTGATTGAAGAAGATATTATCAGATATGAAGACATGTACGGTCGAGTTTAAATTTATCTAAAACCTTCGACAACTCAAAATAATATCCGTCATTTAATAATTCATAAAACTTTTTTGTAACATGAGGAGCAATTGCTTCTGTCCATTCTTTATCAAGGTATAATCCTTCAATTAATCTTGCAAAAAGTTCTGTCGGACGTTCATAATATTTCTTATATTTATTTATTCTTGCAGATATTCGCGATTGTTTTTTTTGAAAAGATTTTAGCCTTATGTAAGCTGCAAATGCTTTTGGCATGTCTGTAAAATCTTTTTCTAAATTATCAATTGTATATAATTTTGTGGTCTTTCTAAAAAATCCGCCTTGGATTAATTTTACTCTATCATATTTTAAAAGGTAACGAGCATTTGATTTTTTTATGTATTTATCAAATTCTTTAAACTTTTTTGACCGCATGAATTTTGGATAATACAATTTTATAATATTTTCGTATTCTTTAATTTTTGCTTTAACTCTGTCTTTATGTTCGTATAATCTTACACAAAGGGAATTTTGATCTACAAAATTTGTCACCTTAATTAATTCTTCCGCAAAAATTGGATTATCTTCTTTAAAAAGCATAACCAAAGTTCCACCTGTTCTATTCATATCAGGCTCTATTTTTGAATGAATATAATGAGCAAATTCATGCAACAAAGTTGGAATAATTCTATTTTCAGTAATATTCTTTGAAATATCAATCCTGTTATTTAAGAAAAATCCCTGATGTCCACGAGCTTTCGTTGAAGTATGAACAGTTAGACCTAAAGATTTAAAATAATTAATTAGTTCTTTTTTATCCATAACTTATATCCTAAACCTAAAATATTTTATACGGATTTAAAATATTTTTAGGATCTAAAGTCTTTTTAATTTGACGCATATAATCTAGCGCTACAGAATTTATTACTTTGTGAATATGATCTCGTTTTTCACTACCGATACCATGTTCTCCAGAAAGTATTCCACCTAATTTAGCAGTTAAATCATAAATTTCACTTTTAGCTAATTTATAACGTCTGTATTCTTCTTCATCATTATAATCTATAGGTATTTGAGGATGAACACTACCATCGCCAACATGACCTACCATACATACATCAAGATTATATTTTTCACAAATTGCTCTAATTCCAAGAACTAAAGCTTCTAAATTTTCTCTTGGGACTATTACATCATCTGTTGTTACATTTGGTTTTAATTTTGCACATGCTCCCATTGATGATCTACGAGCTGTCCAAATTTTATTATACTCTTCTTCATTATGCGAAACTTGGATTTCAGAAGCATTTGAGGAATTCAAGATATTAACAATTATATCCTCCTGATATTGCATTGAGCATTCAAAACCATCAATTTCAACTATTAATGCAGCTTCTTTATCTGTCAAAAGATTTGCAGGATAAAACTTTTCCACAGTTTGAATAGCATTTTTATCCATAAAATCAATAGTTGCAGGATAAATTCGTTGTTCGATAATTGAATTTACAGCTAATACAGCTTCTTTTACTGAATCAAAATAAGCCATCAAAACCTTCTTGCTCTCTGGTTTTGGGATTAATTTTAAAGTTGCTTCGACAACAATTCCTAAAGTACCTTCCGAACCGACAAAAAGAGTATTCAAATTATAACCTGTTGCATTTTTAATCGTATTTGCACCGGTTCTTAAAATGTCGCCATTAGCCATGACTACTTTTAAATCAATTACATAATCTTTTGTAGTACCATATTTAAAAGATTTTGCACCACCTGAAGATTGAGCTATACTTCCACCAATTGTGGATACTGCTAAATTTGAAGGATCAGGGGGATAAAAAAGTCCAAACTTTTCAACTTCTCTTTGAAAATGACCTAACACAACACCTGGTTCTACCGTAGCAGTCATATTTTCAGGGCTTATATTAATAATTTTATTCATCTTAGAAAAATTTAAAATTATACCACCATGCTCTGCAGAACATGCCCCTACAACATTTGTACCTGCACCTCGACATATTATAGGAATTTGATATTTATTTGCTAGCCTTACAACAGTTTGAACTTGTTCTGTATTTTCCACAAATACAACAACATCAGGCAATTGTTTTATTGTCCTAATATTTGTTGCATCTTGGGCATAGGCATATCGTTCTTCTAATGTATCCAATACATTTGAAGCGGGGATATTCTTTTTTAAATCAGAGATTAAATTATTCTTCATCAACATATGATGCCAGCTTTTCTATATTTGTACCAAGTCTGGATATTAATTTTTCAATTTTATCCACTTTTCTATTTAACATCATATCATCTTTTTGTTCAAGTGCCGATAAAATTTTCTCTATTTTCATCTCTAATCTGTCAATTCGTAATTCTTGCTGTTCAAACTTCTCTTCAAGTTCATCTAAAATTGAAGTTTTTTCAGGCATAGCCTCTTTTAATTCATTTATACTTTCTTTTATGCCTGAAATTTCAGATGTTTTTTCTGTAATACTTGAAATGTTTTCAGTAGTAGAATCTATCCATTCACCTAAATACATCATTACTTGATGGAATACTTTATCAGCATTTGCAGAAGCTATAGACATTGATTGAATATTATCAATTTTCTTTTCTAATCTTTCACTAACTGCATTATTATCAAGATAATTTATTCTATCTTCCAATTTATATACAAGACTGCTGAAATTGTTTAAGCCTTCATTCAAAGCTTTATATGATTCATCTGAAGATAGAAGTATTTTATTTGTTCTTGAGCTTATACTTAAAATATCTTCATTTAATTTCTCAATATCACTTTTTAAATCGACAACCTGATCTTGAGTAAGTGAAGATTCTAAACCTTCAACCGATTTGACAATCTTTTTAATATTATCAGACAAACTTTCAAAATCACTGCCTGACATATTATTTATAGCTAATCTTAATTTTGCAATATCTGTTTCTACATCTTGTAAAGTATAAGAATAATCAAAATCGTCATTTGAACTTGCAATCTGTTTTAATTGATTTTGAACTTCGATCAAATTCTGATTAATTTCATCTGTTTTTTCCTCAACAAAGTCTTTAATATCTTCTGTTTCTTCTACAAATGAAATCTGATCAAATAATGATACTAAAGCATTCATTATTGATTCTTTTATATCTTCAGAATTCTTTTCTAAATCAACATTATCAAGTTTTAATAAAACATCTCTTAAATATTTATCAATTGCTGCTGCTTTTTCATCAGAAGTTGCTTCAAAATATTTTCTTTGTTCAAAGATTAAATCTTTTATATCATCAATTTCTTCTTCTAAGTCAAAGTCACTTCCGTCCATTGCAAGAACATCAACTTTTTCATGCAACGCAGATAACATTTCTGCGACTTTTTCTTCTGTTTCAGATATTTCATCAAATTTTTCCTGTAACTCTTCTAAAGAAGAATCTGATGCTAAAATATCAATTTTAGTATTTATTTCATTAAATGCATCTGTAAAATTTTCTTGTAAATCACTAACAGAAGAATCTGATGCAATTACATCTATTTTATTATTAATTAATTCAAAATTTTCTTTTACTTTATCACTTAATGAACTTACTGAATTATCTGCAATTAATATATCAATTTTTTCAGATAACATTTTGAGAGCTATTTCAATAGTATTGTTATCTGCAATTGAATCTATTTTTTCACTAATTGTTGATAATGCAAGTTTTAATGATGAGTCATTTGCTATTACATCAACTTTTGATGTTAATGAATTTATAATATCTTTTAAATCTGCTCCTCTTTCTTGTGCCTTCAATTCAATTTCAGTTAAAGAATCTAAAATTTCTTCAGTATCTGAACTTTCAACTAATGCATCTAATTTTTGATTTAATTCTGCATTATTATCAATAAGAGTTTTTGCAGATTCTGATAAATTATTTTGCTCATCTAATACCGCATCTAATTTTATTGACAATTCATCTTTCAAATTATCAATTTTTTCATATGTTTTAGTATTGTTTAACAGCAAATCAAGATGAGATTTCAATTCATCGATATAATTATCTAATTTATCTCCAAATGTATTTTTAATATCTCTTGAATTCTTTTCAATTGTCACATTTAATAATTCAATATCGTTTTGAATTTTTTCAGAAACACATTCTTCTATTAATGAAATTTTGTTATATGTTTCTTTATAAGCTTGTTCTAATCTTGATACAGCTTCACCTGTAGATGAAAGTTCTCCATTTATATCAACACTGAAATTCATAAAAGATAATTCCAGTTGTGCTTTTATTTCATTAGCAATATTGTCAAAATCATAAGCTGTAAATTCTTGAATATCAGATTTTAAATCATTTATAGAATTTTCAATATTATCAGCATTTTCTTGTAACGCATTTGCAATATCTGTATTTATTAAACCAATTTCTTGTTTTAATCCTGACAATTTTTCTTCTAAATCATTTGATAAACTATTAGAAGCAATATCATTTATTGATGTTAATAAACCATCAAATTTTTCATCTAAATGTAATACTTTTTCATTTAATTTTTCATTAATCCCTTCTGATAAAGAATTGCTTACAGAATCAAGATCACTAATTATACTACTTATACCTGTTTCAATTGAAGCAACAGTTTCAGTAAACTTTTCATCAGAAGATAATTTTATAGATTTCAATGAATCATTTAACAGTGATAACTCTGTTTTTACATCCGTAATTTCTTCAACAGAAGATGCAATCTTTGCCTCTGTATCAGATGCACTACCCTCAATAATTTGGGCAAATTCAGATAGTTTTCCTTGTAACAAATCCATTTTCTGATCATAAATTTCAGATGAATGAACCATCGCTGCTTCTAAATCCAAAAGTTTTTCTGAGAATTTTGAATCACTTAAAGATTTTGAAGATTTTGCTGCAATATTTAATTCTGAAATATAATCTTTCAAACTATCCGTAACTTCATTTATATGAGATTTAAAATCAGATATATTTAATGAAATATTGTTTAATTCAACTAACTGTGTATCATTGTTATCTTTTAATTGTTGAGAAATTTCAGAATGTAAAGATTCAAAATTATCTGATAGTGAAGTCAATATATCTTTAAATGCAGACATATTTTCATTAATTTCACTACTTATACCATCAGATAAATTATCAAATTTACTTGAAATATCATTTAGTGAATTTAAGATTTTTACAGAATATTCTGATGACATTACTTTAATTTCATTAATCAAATCGTCAACTTTTAAAGTAATTTCATTCAAATTTGGTAATATTGTATCGACATTAGCCGAAAAATCATCTTTCACCAAATCTCTAAAATTCGTAAATGCATCAATTAAATTTTCAAGAGATACTTTTACATTATCAAACCCAGATGACATACTAAATGAATTTGAATCATATTTTTGAATAAAATCTGTTGAAAAACCTTCTAATTTTAGACTTACATCATTAATCAGATTTTTTAAGTTTTCAATATCAACCCTAGTCCCTGAATTAATATTTTCTCTTAATTCATCAAAAGATGAATGTAAATCAGTTGAAATATTTTCAAAAATTTCTGTTGATTTTTCAGATGTTAAATCTTTCAATAATTGAACATTTAATAAAATATCAGAAAGCTCATTATTTATATTATTATATTTATCATTTCTGTCTTCACTCGATTCAGAAATATTCTTATTCAATTCTTCTTTAAATAAACTGATAGAATTAATTATGTTATCATAATTAGTTTTAAAATCAGTTAAAAGTTCATTTTTAATATCATCTAATCGCGCAGATACACCTGCAAAATCATTTGAATAATCCAACAATTTTATTTGTTCAGCAATTTCAAATAATTTCTCTTTATTTGTATCAGAATTAAAATGAGCAACAGTTACATTATCCAAAATTTTCTGAATAAAATCAGCAAAATCAGATCTGAAATTTGTGAAATCTTCTTCAGTTACAATATTAGAAAAACTTTCATGCATTAATGCAAATTTACTATCAATAATATTTGAATTTACATCAGAAGAATTTGCAATTAAATCTTTTAAAGAATCTAAAATTGCAGAGAAATTTTCAAACTTATTATTAACCAATTCAGAAATATTATTTTTTACAATTTCGTCTTTTACTTCTTCTATTTTTTCACTTAATTTTCCAAAATTCGATTCTGAATTAGTTTCAAAAATATCACGTAAATTATCTATTCTTAAAGATATTTGTTCTAAATCATATGAATAATTCACTGGTTCAAATTTTGAAATTTTTTCTATGATCTCTGACAATTTTGATTGGGTTGAAAGAGAATATGTATTTATAACTTCAGAATTATCAATAATTTTTTGGATTAAATCAATTAACTCTTTTTTATAATTTTCAAATGTATTTTCTGATAATACACCTGCAAAAGAAACATCAAATTTTTCACATAATTTTGAAAATTCTGCTAAATTTTCATCTTCTGAATTTTTTATAATATCTTTTACTGATACTAATAACTCAGAAAACTCATTAAATTTATTTTCAAGATTATTTATATCATCTTTTTTCAAAACTATTTCAGATAAACTTAATAAAATTGAAGAAAATTCATTATTTTTATCTTCAATATTATTTAATTTTTCAGATAATAATTCTACCGAATTTTTTACATCTTCAAGTTTTTGTTTTACAACTTCATTTTGTTCTGTTGCATCAAGATGATTTATATTTTCTAAAATATTTTTTATTCCGGAATTAACATCAGAAACAGAAGATTCAAACGTTTGATATAAAACTTCCAAAGCTTCAAGTTTTGAAGTTAATTTATTTTCACTAACTACCTGAGATTCATAAATAGAATTGTTTGCTTCTCCTATAAAATCTTTTATTTCTAGAATATGATTTTTTACTACAGATTTAAAAGATTCATTATTTGAATTTAACCAATCTTGAACATTTTTTACATCAGTTGATAAATTATTTAAGACTTCTAATTTTTTTTGTTCACTTAATTCATTCAACTGAGCAAAAGCTTCTTGTTGATTATTTATACTTTCTGTGAATCTTTTTGATAAATCTTCAAATGAAGCCTGTATAGCTTCAAAATTATTTGTTGAATTCGCTGATAAAACATCTTGAACACTGTCAATTCGTTCTGAAATAATAGACATACCATCTACAATTTTAGAAGAATTATTTAAATTAGTTTCTACAGCTTGTCTGAATTCTTCTTTTAATGAATTTATATTATCAGACACTACATTTATCTCTGAAATTAAATTAGTAGAATTTTGTTTTGTTATATTATCAAATTCTGCATTCAAATTATTCAAATTTGAAGATAATTCTTCTATATATTCTTTTATTGCTTCATAATTTGAATTCTCATTTTCATTAATTCCTGAAACTATATCAGTAATATCGATATTTAATTTATCTATTGCTGATATTACATTAGAAGCTTCTGATTTGTTATTTTCTGCTAAAACATCTTTTAATTCTGCAAAGTTATTAATTTGTGTATCTATTTTAGAAATAATTCTTTCAAAATTTTCTTCTTGCTTATTTTCATTTGCAATATTATTCGAAAGAATCTCATCTTTTGCATTTTGCAAATTTGAAATAACGGAATTAACACTAACTTTTATATCACCATAATCTTCTTGGAGGTCTGAACTAATACCATTTCTTATTAATGTAATATTTTCTGAAATTTGAGACAATAAGATTGATAATTCATCAATTGATTTCTGAGGATTAGCTTCCATTAAATTGTGAATATTTAACAAAATATTTGCTAATTCACTTTTTAAATCTCCATATATATTCTGCCTTTTCTCATCAAGATTTGCAAAACTTGAATCCAACTTTTCAGATAAATCAGAAAGTTCTAATGAAAGATTTGTATAATTAACCTTCGATCCATCTTCAAAAGTATCTTTTAACTCATTTATTTTTAATACAATATTTTCAAAATCTTCTCTAAAATCAATAGATTTAATTGTTGTTAATATATTTTCGATTCTTTCTGCAGTATATTCTAATTCTTTATTCAATGCAGAAGAATTATCAATAATTTTTTGCACGAAATCAGCTAAATCAGATTTGAAACCTGCAAAATCTGAATCTGTAACTATTGTAGAAAGTACCTTTTGAAGATTTTCAAATTCAGCGGAATTATCAGAAGATACTAAATTTACTAAATCTTTTAATTCATCAAATTTTTCTTCAATAGCAGTAATATCATCTTTAAATGAAATTGAATTTACTGCATCATAAATATTTTCTAATCTTTGAATTCCATAAGATAAATCTGTATTCAAAGAATTAGTATTAGATTGAACTTGAGTAACTAATTCAGTCAAATTTTCTCTGAATGAAACTAATTCTTCCTCCGTTTTTACTTCTGATAATGTTTTTTCTAAGCCTGAAATTTGACCTATAATTTTTCCTAAATTTTCAGACATTTCTGAACGGAATGATGAATTTGAGCCATTTTCTTCATTAACTAAGCTTTTTAACTCAGCAACTTTTTCTACAATATTTTCAAAATCATTTTTATAATCAAGAGAATTAATTGTAGATAAAATATTTTCAATTCTTTCTGTACTATATGATAAACTACTGTTTAAAGTTGAAGAATTGTCTATAATTTTTTGTACAAAATCTGCTAAATCAGCCTTAAAACCAGCGAAATCTGAATCTGTAACAATTGATGCTAAAGTTTTTTCTAAATTTTGAAAATTATAACTGTTTGATTGAGAAAAAGCTTTTAACAAATTTTCCAGTTCTGCTATTCTATTTTGGATTGTTTCTAAATCTATTTGATAATCAAGTTTTTCTATTGATTTTAAAATACTATCAATTTGATCTTTATTTTGATTCAAATCGCTTTTGATTAAAGAAGAATCATTAATTAAATCTTGCACATAATTTGAAATTTCATTTTTAAATTCTTGAAAATCTTCTTCTGAAAGAACAGTCGATAATTTTTCTTCCCAATTATTTAATTTATCATTTTGTGTTTTATCAATTGAACTGATTAAATTTCTCAATTCACTAAATTTTTCATTTATCTGAGCAAAATCATCTCTAAAATCAAGAGAGTTAATTGTAGCTAAAATACTTTCAATTCTTTCTGTACTATATGACAAACTATTATTCAACGCAGAAGAATTATCTATAATTTTCTGTACAAAATCTGCTAAATCAGATTTAAAACCTGCGAAATCAGAATCCGTAACAATATTTTCTAATGAGCTCTCAAAAGATTTAAACTTTTCAGATATTACATCTGAACTTTGAGAAGAAGTCTCAATCACAACTGATTTTATTGAATCAATTAGAGTTTGAAAATATGCAATTTTATCTTCTAGACTTGCAAAAGAAATTTTAGAAGGAATTGCACTTATATCTACAGAAATTGCATCAACTTTATCCTTAATTTGGTCAACTTGTTCAAATGTGCTTAAACCGTTTAAAGAAGATACTGCACTATTTAAAGAATTTTCAAAGACACTAAATGTTTTATCAATCTGACGACTAACATCTGACAAATTTACAGATACATCATTTATAATACCGGCTAATTCATCTTTGTTAAATGTATTTGAATTAAGTCGGGATAGATTTTCTTCCAAATTATTTAAGATATTTTTTTGGTTTGAGATTTCTCCGGAAAAATTATCAAAACTTAAACTTAAAACATGAAATAAATCTTTCAAATCTTCAGTTTTTGCAAGAGAGGCTTGTGAATCTAAAATATTTTGCACTGAACTGTCAACAGCACCAAATCTTTTTACAATTAAGTTATGTTTATCATCAACCGCTTTTTTTAATTCAGAAATATATAATTTTATCAAATCTGTAGCTTCACTGTCTTCAGACATAATTTCTAGTTTTGCATTTATCCCTGTCAAAACTTTCTCAAAATTTTCAACATTATGTTCATTTTCAACACGCATAGTGTTGAGTATTTCAGCAATTTCATCTACAGTTAGTGCCATTTGTTTCTCTTTCCTAAAAAATATCCCTCTTTACTTATATATATTAACAGAATAATACAAAACTATGCAAACTATTAACGTTTATTATTACAATTGTAAAGATTGAATGTCCCCTTTTTATTTTAAGTGGTATAATATTGCTTAGACACGAAAAAAAGAGGTTAAGATGAGCCATATAGTGATAAATAAAGATAAATGCAAAGCATGCTATTTATGTATTAATGAATGCCCCAAAAAACTTTTAAAAATAGGGAATGAAACAAACAAATTAGGAATTAAAGTAGTTGAATTTAATGACCCTAATCATGAATGTCTAGGCTGTGCTATGTGTGCAACTAGATGTCCTGACTTAGCTATAACAGAAGTATATAAAGATTAATAATTCTTTAAAATAAAAATAGAGAAGGTAAAAATGGTAGAATGTATAACTAATAAAAAAGTATTAACAAAAGGGAATTATGCAATAGCAAACGCTGCAGTACTTGCTGGTTGCCAATGCTATTTCGGTTACCCAATAACTCCACAAAGTGAAATCGGTGAATTTATGAGTGGAAAAATGCAAGAATTAAAAAGAGCATATGTATCTGCTGAAAGTGAATTAGCCGCAATTAACATGGTAATCGGAGCTGTATCTACAGGTGTAAAAGCAATGACTTCATCATCATCTTGCGCTGTTGCACTTATGCAAGAAGGATTATCTTATGCAACAGCAGATGAATTACCTGTTGTATTAGTAAGTGTAATGCGTGGGGGCCCTGGCCTTGGGAACATCTATCCATCTCAAGGAGATTATTTCCAAGCTACAAAAGGTGGCGGAAACGGGGACTATAAATTAATAGTACTAGCTCCATCAACAGTTCAAGAATGTGTCGATTTAACTTATAAAGCATTCTATCTTGCTCAAAAATATAGAAATCCTACAGTTCTATTAGCAGACGGTCTTTTAGGTCAAATGATGGAACCTGTTGAATTTTATGATTATCCATACCCTGAAATAGACAATTCTTCTTGGGCTCTATCAGGTGCTAAAGGACGTGACGGAAGAATCATTCGTTCTTATGCTCCATTAGCTGACAATCAATGCGTATTTTTAGAAAAATTATATGCTAAATACAAAACTATAGAAGAAAACGAAACAGAATGGGAAGAAATTAATACAGAAGATGCTGATATTATTTTAGTAAGTTTTGGAAGCACTTCAAGAAATGTTAAAACAGCAATGAAAATGTTAAGAGAAAAAGGAATAAAAGCTGGTATTTTAAGACCTATAACCCTTTATCCATTCCCAACAAAACGTTTACAAGAATTGTCAAAAACAGCTAAAAAATTCATTACTGTAGAAGTAAATATGGGACAAATGGTAAATGATGTAAGATTAGCTGTAAACGGAGCATGCCCTGTAGAACTAATCAATAAAGGAGTAGGAGCACCTCCATCAGCAAAAGAAATAGTTACAAGAATCGAGGAATTAATATAATGGCAACACAAGTATTTAAATTACCAGAATCTCTAAAAGGAGATGTAACATATTCATTCTGCCCAGGATGCGACCATGGCGTTGCCGTAAGACTCGTAGCAGAAGTATTAGATGAATTAGGAATTAGAGAAAACTCAATCTTAGCAGCATCAATTGGCTGTTCTGTTACTATATATGATTTTTTAAATGTAGATGCTTTAGAAGCTCCTCATGGAAGAGCTCTAGCAGAAGCCACAGGAATTAAAAGAGCAAGACCTGATAAGGTTGTATTTACATATCAAGGTGATGGTGATTTTGCCTCAATTGGACTTGCAGAAAGTATGCACTCTGCACTAAGAGGTGAAAATTTAACCGCTATATGCATTAATAATACAACTTACGGTATGACAGGTGGTCAATTAGGACCGACAACTCTTTTAGGGCAAAAAACAACAACATCACCAACAGGTAGAAATGTTGAATACTACGGCTATCCTATAAAAATTGCAGAACATATTGCACTTTGTGATGGTACAGCTTTTTCTGCAAGAGTATCCTTGGATACAGTTGCAAATATTAGAAAAGCAAAACAAGCAATTAAAAAAGCTTTTGAAGTACAAATTCATGGACTTGGTTTTGGTTTTGTAGAAATACTTTCTACTTGCCCTACAAACTGGAAAATGTCTCCAGAAAAAGCTCATGAAAGAGTAAAAAATGAAATGATGCCAGTATTTAAACCTGGAATCTATAAAGACGTAACTTCTCAAAATTAGATATAAAAGGAATTAATAATGAGTGAAAAGAATTTTATAATAGCCGGATTTGGCGGACAAGGCGTTTTATTAGCAGGTGAAGTATTAGCTAATGCGTTTATGATTGCAGGAAAAAATGTAACTTGGTACCCATCATACGGAGCAGAAATGCGTGGTGGTACAGTTAATTGCGAAATCGTAATGAGCGATGAAGAAGTAAGTGAAGTAAATAAATCAGATGCAGATTACATTGTCGCATTAAATCAAGCATCATTTGATAAATTCTTACCAAAAATTAAAAAAGGCGGTTGGATGATTGCAAATTCAACTCTTGCAAAAGAAGTTAAGCCAAGAGCAGATATAAATTATATATTTGCACCTATTACCAAACTTGCAGATGAACTAGGTAATGTAAAAATGGCTAATATACTTGCATTAGGAATTTTAGCAAAAGCAGATAAAATTATTTCTTTGGAATACCTAAACCAAGCACTTGATGCAGTTATTCCTCCACACAGAAAAAATTTACTACCTTTAAATGAAAAAGCCTTAAAAATAGGCTATGAGTATGATTTATTGCCTGTATAACACTAAATCAACTAAAAAGTCGATTTAAAAAAAATGAATTAGTCTTATTCTAATATGGTACAGTTCGAGAGGTCTTCAAACGTGAAAAAAGAACTAATCCAATCTATTAGAGAAAAAGAAATTCAGCTGGCAAAATTAAAAGAACACATTGAAAAAAGTTCAGTGTGCTCTGATTTATACAACAAAGTCGTTTTAGAAAAAGCAATCCTAAAAAAAGAATTAGAAAATTCTCAAAAAAATAAGATTTTTGAAAATATCAAAAATCTTATTCCCCGTAAAAAAACTTTAATCTGCGACTATTTTAAAAAATAAACCTATTAATCCCATCGCTCTTTTATTGCTTCATCATTAATATGTAAATAATCCATATTATGATATTTTAAAATCCAATACCCACATGAAGAGCCTTGAAACCAACTATTAGGAGTATTTTTTAAACAATAATCAGAATGCGTTTCGCCATTGGCCCAAGTTGGACCTGGCAAAATTTTTAACTTATTTTTTCCAGTATTAAATGACAAGAAATGGAAATCAACACCTAAACGATTAGGTCTTTTATCACCATTCAAATCAACCATGAAATCTACCGAATGCCCATTACGATAAAATAGTATAGATTCTCCAGAGGCAAGTCTTACTGCTGGTTGAGACTTTCCGGCTGCACTTACAAAATTAGAAGCAAGTTCTTGCTTATCAAGAGAATAGTACTTATCATTATAAAAACATTCTTTAATTCCAACACCTACTGGACAATCATTAGCAACATTTAAAAAAGGTCTTATTTTTGAATATGTATCAGCATCAGTTTGCTCCCACATATCAAAAGTTCCATATTCTTGCTGTGCAAAAGTATAGGCCTGATTTAACGTACTATAAATACGTAAATATGCTGTTGTAAGCTCTTTTTCCTGAAAATGTTGAATTAATGATGGCATTGTCATTGCAGCAACAACACCAATAATTCCTAAAGTAATCAATACCTCTGCAAGTGTAAAAGCTTTTTTTATATAATAGTGATGTTCCATATCACTATTATAATATATTTTATATTTTTTGCAACAGGAAAGAACACTGAACAGAAGCTCTAAAATGCCCCCCCCCCGACATTCTTAAGTTTAATCATAATTTGCTCCTTTCAAATAAATATTAATAATAAAATAATTATAAAATATTTTTTATATTTTTTCAATATTATTTTTTATTTTCATGCTATAGTTAAATCATCAAAAGTGTTTATTATACATAAGAAAGGAGATAAACTATGACTGAAAAACGCGTATGGTTATTCAGAGAGGGTAATGCAGATATGCGTAATCTGCTTGGCGGTAAAGGAGCAAACCTTGCAGAAATGACAAACTTAGGTCTGCCTGTACCACCAGGACTTACTATTACAACTGAAACCTGCATGGATTATATAAATCATGGGAATAAAATGCCTGCAGGACTAATGGATGAAATAAGAGCAGCTCTTGCAGATGTTGAAAAACAAGCTGGTAAAAAATTTGGAGATGCAGAAAATCCTCTCTTAGTTTCTGTAAGATCTGGTGCAAGACTTTCAATGCCTGGTATGATGGAAACAATCCTAAACCTTGGTCTAAATGACAAAACTGTTGAAGGTATGATCAAATTAACAAATAACCCAAGATTTTGTTATGACTCATACAGAAGATTCTTAACAATGTTTGGTTCAGTAGCTTGGGAAATTGACAGACAAAAATTCGAAGATTATTTAGACAAAATCAAAGAAGAAAAAGGCTACAAATCAGATACAGATTTAACAGCAGAAGATTTGAAATCTTTAATCGAACCATATAAAGAATTAATCAAAAAAGAAACAGGCAAAGAATTTCCTCAAGACCCATACGTTCAATTAGAAGAAGCCATTGAAGCAGTATTCAGATCATGGAATATCCCTCGTGCAGTTGCATACAGAAATCACTATAAAATTGATCATAACTATGGAACAGCCGTTAACGTTCAAACAATGGTATTTGGTAACATGGGTGATGATTGTGCAACAGGTGTTTCTTTCACTAGAAACCCATCTACAGGGGAAAATAAATTCTACGGAGAATACTTAACAAATGCTCAAGGCGAAGACGTTGTAGCAGGTATTAGAACTCCAAAACCTATTGCAGAATTAGAACATGAAATGCCTGAACTATACAAACAATATGTTGATATTGCAAAAAAATTAGAAAAAGGCTATAAAGATGTACAAGATATGGAGTTTACAATTGAAAAAGGTAAATTATATATCTTACAAACTCGTAACGGAAAAAGAACAGCAAAAGCATCTGTAAGAATTGCAGTTGAAATGGCAGAAGAAGGTATCATTGATAAAGAAAGAGCAATTGAACTTGTAGATCCAAATCAATTATACCAAGTTCTTTTACCTGACTTCGATCCTAAAGCTAAAAAAGAAGCTCATAAAATAGCACAAGGTCTTGCAGCATCACCAGGTGCAGCTGTTGGTAAAGTTGTATTTGATACAGAAGAAGCAGCAGAACGTGGAAAAGCTGGAGAAAAAGTAATTTTAGTAAGAATTGAAACTTGTCCGGATGATATCCACGGAATGATTGCATCTCAAGGTGTTCTTACTCTAAGAGGCGGTATGACATCTCACGCAGCTGTAGTTGCAAAAGGTATGGGAAAACCTTGTGTTGCAGGTTGTGAAGACTTATCAATCGATCTTAAAAACGAAACTTTAACCGCAGCAGACGGTACTGTATATCACAAGAACGATATAATCTCTCTAGATGGCGGTACAGGTGAAGTTATGGAAGGTGCAGTTCATTTAGTACCTCCTACAATGGATGATAACTTCAAAAAACTATTCAAATGGGTAGATGAAGTAAAACTTCTTGGTGTAAGAGCAAATGCTGATACACCAGCTGATGTTGCAAAAGCTCTTGAATTAGGTGCTGAAGGTGTCGGACTTTGCAGAACAGAACATATGTTTATGGATCCAGACAGATTACCTTGGGTTCAAAAAATGATTATCGCAGGTACTCCTGAAGCTAGAAAAGAAGCTCTTGATCATTTATTACCAATGCAATACAGTGATTTCTATGCAATGTTTAAAGCATTAGGTGAAAAATCAATGACAATAAGACTTCTTGATCCACCATTACATGAATTCTTACCTGATAAAGAAGAATTAATTGCAAAAGTTGCAACTAAAAAAGCTAAAGGTGAAGATTATCAAGAAGATGAAAAACTTCTTAATATCGTTGAAGCAATGTCTGAATCTAACCCAATGATGGGCTTAAGAGGCTGCCGTTTAGGACTTACTTATCCTGAAATCAATGAAATGCAAGTAAGAGCTATTTTCACAGCAGCTTGTGATTTGAAAAAAGAAGGCTTAAACGTAAAACCTGAAGTTATGATTCCTTTAGTAGGTCATGTAAACGAACTTAAAACCGTTCAAACATTACTTGAAAGAGTTGCAAAAGAAGTTATGAATGAAAAAGGTGTAAAAGTTGATTACATGTTCGGAACAATGATAGAAATCCCTCGTGCAGCATTAACTGCTGATCAGATTGCTGAATATGCGGAATTCTTCTCATTCGGAACAAATGATTTAACTCAAATGACATTCGGATACTCAAGAGATGATGCAGAAGGTAAATTCTTACAAAACTATGTAGAACAAAAAATCCTTCCAGCAAATCCATTTGCAACTCTTGATCAAGAAGGTGTTGGTCAATTAATGAAAATAGCTCTAGAAAAAGCATTAAAAGTAAGACCTCACCTAAAACGCGGAATTTGCGGCGAACACGGCGGCGATCCTGCTTCTGTAAAATTCTGTCACAGAATCGGTTTGAATTACGTATCTTGCTCTCCATTCAGAGTTCCTCAAGCAAGACTTGCAGCAGCTCAAGCAGTTATAGAATTCAAACACAGCAAAGAAGAAGAAGGACCTCTAGGCTGCAAATAAGAGTTAAGTTTAATTAAAACTTACAAATAAACTAAAAGACGAAAATTTAATAAATTTTCGTCTTTTTTATCTTCTATTTTTTTAAGATTAATTATTAAAATCTTTACCGCCGACAATTCTCAAATGTCTGTTATTCCCCTCTCCAACAGACTTACTAGTCAAATTATGCTGTTCAACAAGTTCATGCTGCAATTTTCTAATATGCTGATTTTGCGGAGTTAATTCAACATGTTCAGCACCAGCTAGAATCTTATTTATAGCAGCTTTTGCCTCATCTAAAGCTCTTTCAGCATCATCATAATAACCGCATAAAGTTTCAGATGCTTCTGTAATTTGCAAAGCTTCTTTCAAAACTTTTTGAATTTGAGCCATTGAATTTGTTTTTACATAAAAGATTTGAAGACGATAATCATTAGCAACACTCAAAACTTTTGCTCCACCTTTGATAAAGTTTTTATGAGCAATTACAATATCAGCCTCATCAAGATTTCTAGTAATTTCCGCATTCAAATTCAAACGTTCAATTACTTTTTCAACAATAGTTCTTGATACTGCATATAAATATATCTTTTTAAAACCTTTTACTTCTTCAACATATTTTTGTCTAGAAAAACTAAACTTGAGACTATCAGTATTATGCTCTGGCTGAATTTTTTGTTCAAGTTTTTGAATTTCTTTTGGAATATCAGCAACGGTTGGCTCTACTTTGATTTCCTGAGTGACAGGTGTTTCACCCTCATAAGTTTTATCAACCTTACGGATTTCAGGTCTAATAGGCCAACCGCGTAAAATATAATCAACAGCTTCTGCAGTATTTTTATATACTGCAAGAGTATTTCTATCTAGTATTTCAATTACAACATCAAAAGTAGGTTGTTTTTCTCTTTCTAAAACAGTCTTTTGAGAAGCTCTTCGTTTTGCCTCATCATCGCCTAATGTTACAGATTGAATTCCGCCAACTAAATCCGATAATGTAGGGTTTTTGATAAGGTTTTCCAAACTATTACCGTGGGCTGTTGCAATCAACATAACTCCGCGTTCTGCAATAGTACGTGCAGCCTGAGCTTCAGCTTCTGTACCAATTTCATCGACTACAATTACTTCCGGAGTGTGATTTTCAACAGCCTCAATCATTATATCTTTTTGAAATTCAGGTTGAGTCACCTGCATACGACGAGCATGACCAATTGCCGGATGCGGCGTATCACCATCACCTGCAATTTCATTTGAAGTATCTACAATTACAACTCGTTTTCCCAATTCATCAGCTACTAATCTTGAAATTTCTCTCAATTTCGTAGTTTTACCAACACCAGGACGACCTAAAAATAAGATACTTTTATTCATCATACAAATATCTTTTATACAAGCAATAGTACCAGTTACAACCCTACCAATTCTGCAGGTAAGACCAATAATTTTACCTTGTCTATTTCTTATTGCACTAATTCTGTGTAAAGTTCCAGGGATTCCTGAACGGTTATCAGATGTAAAATCCTGTATTCTGCTAGTAATATAATTTATATCGTCTTCTGTTACAAATTCTGAGCCAAGATATTCAATCTTTCCACCAGCATGTCTAATTTCTGGAGTTCGACCAATATCCAATACAATTTCTATCACATCCTCCATTTGATCATAAGAAATGTACCTTCTGACCTTGTCAGGCAAAACTTCCGTTAAACGGTCTAAATCATTTTGAAATTGTAGGTTACTCATTTTCTTTTCTGCCTTTCTGATATTTTGTATATATAACAAAATAATTATCGGCTTTTGACAAATCCGCTCCCGCTGCGAAATTTTTATTTATACTTTTTTTATCTCAACTCACCTTTCTACTTATATTATACCACTTTTTTACAAAATCTCATCAATCACAAGTATTACAAAAGTAGCAATTTTACATATCTTAATAGGGACTTTATTACACTTGATTTTTCATTTGTAAACAAATGTTACACAAAGATATTATTTTTTAAAGTTCAAAACAATAAATACCGTAATACTACATGAACGTTACTAGTTTTGAAAGGAAAATCTTAAAAAATGGGATTAGCAGCAGGACAAGCTAGATTATTAACAATAACAGCCAGAAAATCTGACTGTGAATATGAATCTATGCGACTCTCTCACCAAAAAATCGCATTATCAAGAGAGCTTTCTGACCTTTCAAATGAATATCAAAATTCTTTAGATCAAACTAAATTAGTATACGATTATTATGGAACAGGAGATACTTCTACTCCATTATCTTATGGATTATTAATGAGTCCTTCTACATTAAATGATTATCTTCCTGTGACAATCACAGACTCATTAGGCAGAGTAACATTAAATAGTAAATATGCAGCAGCTGCTCGTGCAGCAGGTATACCTCAAGAAGGATTAGGCACATTACCATCTGAAGCTATGCGTAATTCATTTATACAAGGGCTTTATACAAGTGGTATACTTACTAAAAATACAGCTGAAACTATTTTAGGCCTACCATACAACCAACAAGCAGGTTTCGGAGGTGGAGCAACCACTGCTGTTACTACTAAAACAGGTAATATAGATGAACTTATTAAAACATTAGAAGAAAACGGAACAGAATTTTCAACAACAAAATTAGTATCATCTCAACAAATTCAAGGTGCAAAAGATGATATGAACAATTGTATTGTCAGAACTAAAGTTGTTGATGCTGCTGGAAATGTAACAGATACAGATTCTGCAGATTTTACATTAGCAGAACTATTAAGTGGAGAAAAACAATATAACTTAGATTACTATGGTTCTGTACGAAGCGAACAAAGCCCTGTTACAGCAACTGCAATGATGCAAGAATATTTAACAGGACCTGGCGGCTTTGTTGATTGGTTATATGATGAATTTTCTGCAGTACTTGATTTAGGAGATGGATATACTGCAAAAGCTCTTGAATATGCAAAAGAAGAAACAGAAAAATTAATCAATGGACCTGATACTGAAGAATATCAAAACTGGCACGACGAATGGTTAAATGCTGGGGGTAATTCAGATTGGGACGAAAGTACTGAATGGAAAAATAATAATGTTAATGGTTTCCTAGATCCAGTAGGTACCCAAATAAGCAGCGGAGTAGAAAACTATGATCCAAATGTTGTTATTAATGGTAAAGACTATGTAGGTTTTGTTTACGCCGCTTCTAACAAAGGTAAAGACGATGATGGTAATGACCACTGTACTGCCGGTATAAATTTAAATAATATTGCAAAAGCTTTCCTAACATACTTCGTTAAATACATGGACGGTGTAGCAAACACTGCAGCTGATGGCAAAGAAAAATATTATGTAACAGCCGGAAGTCTTGAAGAAAATAGATTAGCTACAAACGATTACTTATTTGAATATACAATTAAGACAGGTTCAGAAGTTTCAAGTGATGATTTGGGACAAGCAACATTCTATGATGCATTATTTAACCAAATATGTGCTAATGGATGGACGGAAAATAATAATATTGAAGATAATGAATATTTAAAAGAAATGCTACAAAGTGGAATGTTGTATATCTCAAAAATGAAAGATGACGGCTACTACTATCAAGCAAATTATGCTACAGATGCATATATTAAAGAAATATCTGACGATACCGCTATAGCACAAGCTGAAGCTAAATACACAACAGAAAAAGCAAAACTTAATTCTAAAGAAGAAACACTTGACTTAAAAATGAAAAATTTAGATACAGAAATTTCTTCACTTTCTACAGAATACGATACCGTCAAAAATACGATATCGAAAAATATTGAGAAATCGTTTAAACGGTACAATGCATAAAAAATCCGATTTTAATAAATCGGATTTTTTATTTATACACCTGATACAGGAGGTAAATCAATACTTTTTAATCTTTGTTCAATTCTTCTATACCATTTTAAATGCTGTTTAAACAAAATATTATATTTAGTTACATCTCCTTGAGAAATTTCTTTAAATTGATTATCACAAACTTCTTCCAAAGCTTTTTCTAAAGTATGAGTCAATTCTTTTCTATTGAGTTGCATTTCTCTTGTTAATTCAATTCTTTTCCCAAATTCAACAACAACCTCTGGTCTATTATCTCTAAAGAAACAATAATCTACAGCTAAAGGAATTAAATTAACTCTTCCATACTTTTTAACTGCATTTTGCGCAATATATGCAAGACCTGTCTGAAACTCAATTGGTCTGTAGTGAGGAGGACGTATTATTCCTTGAGGGAAAATACATAACATATTACGAACATCTCCTACAACATCTACAGAATATTGCAAAGCTTTCATTGCTGATTGAGGAGATTTTTTATTAACAGAATAAGCTCCACCACGTCTTAATAATGGGAAACGATTTAACTCTTCAACCATTAAACGAATTTCTTTGTGAAAAATTCTATGCGTAATATTATAGAATACAATTCCATCCCACCAATTACAATGAGGAGCGAATAAAATTGTCGGAATATTTGTATCACCATCAAAATAATTTTCTTCACCCCTATATCTAAAAGCATAAAAACGATTTTGCAACATGTTAAAGAAAAACATGCTAGCTACCCATAGCCAAAATCTATTTGTTTTAGCTGGTTTAAATTTTTCCTCCTTGTTCCTAAGCTTTGTAGGGGGGATGTCAGAATATAATTGTTCCTCAACTACCATAAATTAATTTTACTCCAGGAATATAAAATATTCAAATAAAGAATATAATAATTTTAAGAAAAATTAACTATTATACAAAATAAAAAAGCGAGAAATGTTTATTTCTCGCTTTTTTATTATTTTAAATATAATAATTTATTTAATTTTAGCTTCAAGTTTTTCAATACGTTTTTCTAATTCATCAATGCGTTTTTCTTGAGCTTGGTATTTTAAATCAAGTTCCTTAATTGCATTTATCATTGCATAAAACATATCTTCCATACGGATAGTTAAAAATCCATTTCGAGCTTTTTTTACTGCATTAGGAAATATTTTTTGTAAATCCTGTGCAATTACACCAACATGTGGAGTTTTAGCTTTATCTTTTTTAAATGTATAATTAAAGACTTTTAATTCTCTAATTTTATCCAATCCTGATGTATACTCATTTCCAACATATTTTAAACGGCGATCAGAAAAGAAACTTGTACTAGGATCACCACTGTTTTCAAATTCAATTTGATTGTCTATATATTTTGTTCTGAAAGATCCAAATCTAGGATCACGTCCACCTGATTTTTTACGTGGCATTGAAACTAAATCCCCACGAACAACCAAATCTGCATTTACAACAACGATAGCTTCTGTACCCCTTTTGTGTAATTCCATAATTGCATTAGTATCATTTGTCCAACGGCCATCTCTTCTAGAAAAAGATCCTGCAGAACCTATATATATACTTTCTGTAGTTGTATCTGATTGCTGAACTGCATCAGTAGGACCAGAATTAGCCCCAATACAAGTTTTATTAGTTCCGGTTACGTTTGAACATGCATTATAACCAATAGCTATATTTTTTTCACCTTTAGCTTTTGCACTATACCCCAATGCAGTAGAATATGTACCTGTAGCTTCAGAATATGAACCAATTGCTGTTGAATATGATCCAGTTGCTTTACCATAGCTTCCATATTCAGAAGCATATTGAGCAGATGCTGCTGAAGATATACCAATAGCAGTTGCATAATCTGCTATTGAATTTGTACTATGGCCAATTGCTATCGAATAATTTGTACCTGAAGCTTTTGCTAAAGGCCCTAATGCTGTACCACCAACACTTGT
>CAUDIU010000016.1 GCA_958449715.1 uncultured Clostridium sp.
CTTGAATTCATTTCAGATATTTTACCATACGTTGCTGTAGGTACAGTTGCAGATGTTGTACCGTTAATCGGTGAAAACAGATATTTTGTAACTAAAGGATTAGAATTAATCTCTAACGGAAAACATTACGGGCTTTCAAGACTGTTAGAAAGCGCAGGTTACAAAGGTCAAATTACATCTGAACAAATTGCATTCGGTATCGCACCAAGAATTAATGCCTCAGGACGTCTTGATACTGTCGACGCAGCTTTGAAAGTCTTAATCTCTGACAACCGACAAGAAATTGAAATGGCTATTCAGAGTTTGAATGAATTTAATAAAATTCGACAAGAATTATGCCAAAATACATTTGCAGAAGCTGATGAAATGGTAAAAGCAGAAGGTAACAGAAATTCTGCTATCGTATTATTCAATAAAGATTGGCATATCGGAATTATCGGTATTGTTGCATCATCTCTTGTAGAAAAATATTACAAACCAACTTTTTTAATGACATATTCTGATGAAACAAAACAATTCAGATGTTCAGCAAGAAGTATTGATGGAATAAATTTATATGATGCAATTTCTGCTAATGCAGAATTGTTTGACGGATTTGGCGGACACGCAATGGCTGCAGGACTTGCTTTTAGCGAAGAAAAATCCTCTTTTGAACAAGTTAAATCTGCTCTTTGCAAAACCGTTAAAGAAATGTCTCAGGGAAAAGATTTAAAACCATTTATTAATATCGATTTAGAACTTATGCCTGATGATATTGACGTTGATTTAGTTGAACAAATTTCTCAGCTGGAACCTTTTGGGGCATCAAATCCTAGTCCGACCTTTGCTATCAGAAATCTTAAAATTAAAGAAAAACGATTGATGGGTGAAAATAAAAATCATTTACGTTTAACTTGTCAAGCAGGTACTACTGAGTTTAATTGCATTCGCTGGAAAGACGGAGATACATCTCTTGTAAAAGGTGATACATTAGATATTGCTTTCCACCCGCAGATTAATGAATTTAACGGAAATACATCAGTACAATTAATTATTGACGATATTCATTCTGAATATTTAAAAGAGGAAGAAAACCTGCCGCAACAAAAAGTTTACGATCACCGCAAAAAAACAGATATTTTGCCTCAAGTAAATGATTATGTTAAAAATTCAAAACAAAACATTCTAATTTTTGCAGAAAGCAAACCTATATTAGATAAATTAAAACCATTCTCAGATCTTTTTGCCCGCACAATTACACGTGACAATTTAAGACCTTGTGATTCTTTAATGCTTTTTGATTATCCTGCGGACAAAGAAACTTTTGACAGAATTCTTAATCAAACAACCCCGTTATCAATTCATTTTATGAATTATGACTTAAAATACATGGACGAAGAAGAATTTTTGAAAACCGTATGTGGAATGTTAAAATTTGCCTGTCACAATAACGGCGGAAAAGTTGAATTAAGAAGATGTGCAAGTTTTTTAGGCAAATCTTATCAAGTATTTGATTTATTATTCTCAATCCTTGATGACATCAATGTAATACAAATAAAAGAGAAAACTAAAGATTATTATATCGTAGATTACAATCCTCAAGCTGATATTTCTCAAATTCTTCATTCTCCAAAATATGCAATTTTGACCGATATGATTGCAGAATGTGAAGAATTTCAAAAAAGCTTGATGGAAGATGATGTATATTCACTTATTTAATTTTTCCATGCTATAATAACCTTATGAGAAAACCGATTGTAGCAATAGTAGGACGCCCAAATGTAGGCAAATCAACTTTCGTAAACCGTCTTATTGGTACGAGAAATTCTATCGTTGACGATTTACCGGGAGTTACACGTGATAGAATTTATTTTGACGTTGAATGGCAAAATAAAATTTTTACAGTAATCGATACTGGCGGAATTATACCAGGTGATGAAGATGAAATTATGTTGTCAATTTTTGATCAAGCAAAAATTGCTTGTGAAGAAGCTGACAAAATAATTTTTATTGTAGACGGAAAAGAAGGTGTTAATCCTGTTGATTACGATATTGCAAATATTTTAAGACAATCAGGAAAACCTGTTTTTCTTGCTGTAAATAAATCTGATAACCCTGAATCTTTGATGATGGTAAATGATTTTTATTCACTTGCAATCGGGGATCCTATAGGAATTTCTGCTCTTCACGGATCAGGCGGTGTAGGTGATCTTCTTGATTTGGTAACAGAAGATTTCTCTCAAGATGTAGAACAAGAAGATGATGATACAATCAAAATTGCAATTGTCGGAAGACCAAATGCAGGTAAATCATCAATTGTTAATGCTTTACTAAACGAAAACAGAGTAATCGTATCTGATATTTCAGGCACTACTCGCGACAGTATAGATAGTCATATAACTTTTAATGACAGAGAATTTATAATTGTAGATACTGCAGGGATTAGAAAAAAATCAAAAGTAGACTGGGGTGTTGAAAAATTTGCAGTAGACAGAGCAATAAGATCTATTAGAGATTGCGATGTTGCTTTACTTGTAATTGATGCTACTCAAGGAATTTCAGATCAAGATAAGAAAATTGCCTCAATTATTACAGAAGCAGGAAAAGGTTTAATCATTGCAATTAACAAATGGGATTTGATTGAAGATAAAAAATCAAATACAATTAATCAATACAATAAAAAACTTGCAAATGACATACCATTTTTGGAATACGCTCCTAAAATATACATTTCAGCTGTTACAAAACAAAGATTACATCAAATCTATACAGAAGCTGAAAATGTATACGCAGAATGTACAAAACGTATTTCAACAGGCCTTTTGAATAAAGTAATAAAAGAAGCCTATATGTTAAATCCACCGGCTTCATCAAAAGGTAAAAGACTTAAGATTATGTATGTTACTCAAACTGGTATTCAACCTCCGCACATTGTAATTTTTGCAAACAATGCAGACTTAATGAAAGATCATTACAAACGTTATGTAGAAAATAAATTGCGTGAAGCATTCGGATTTTTTGGGACTCCAATCAAATTATCAATTAGAGAAAGATCTGATAAAGACAAAAAATAAGAGGACTAAAAAATCCTCTTATTTTTTTATTATTTTATTCTTTATAATTTACTTACAAAACAAAGAACATCTTCAAATAAGTTTTTTATCGGTTTTGACACATCGTAAGATAAAATATTTTTGATATATTCAAGTTTTTCTTCAAATGTTAATGAATGTCTTTGTTCTTCAGGAATTTCCGAAATAATTTGTTCTATTTTACTTTCATCAATAACTATTTTGTATTTCTCCAATAATTCTTCTGATAGCAATAATGTCTCACATACATCTTCAACAGGGGTAATTTTAGAAAAATCAATTTCTAAATTTTCTAATTTGCACAAATCTTCCATATTTATTTTAACTCCTTTTTACTATATAAGTGCTTCTGATACATAATCAATCATTTCATCAAACATATTCTGTAAGGGTAATGTAATATCAATCATTGTTTCTTTTTGAATTTCAGCTAATTCATTATCTATAGTCTTAGGAACTTTAACAGCAACTTTTTCAAATTTACCTTCCTCAAGCTGGTGTAATAAATCCCTTGAAAAATCTGTTGTATCCCTTAAAGATGCCAAAATTGCACAATCAATTCTGAACAAATCTTCAGAACTCAATTCACTGCTTAGTATTCTCTCCATTGCATCAAGGTCATTAATGTCACGCATAATGCCATTTGCAATTATGTTACAGTCTTGGACCATAACATTTTCAGTTTTTGAATTCATGTAAAAATTTACCTCCAATTAACTATTGCTCTGTCCGTAAATTTTATCTCGGTTTTTTAAATAAAAAACTTTAACAAAAAGATTAATTTGTTACATTATATTTACAAACAATCAAAATTGGCATGAATAAAGGCTTACAGAAAAATAATATTTATAAACTCTTTATATATAAAAAGTTTAATAATCCTTATATGAACTTACAGCTCTATTAATAAAGTTAAAAAATATAAAAGTCCTTCCCCCGAAAAAGAAAGTCTCGTCATTTGACAAGACTTATAAATATACATTTACCCCACACTCTTTATATCACAAAATATTTATTTTGTCAACAGGTAACAAATATATTTTTTTATATATTTTTTCTACAAGAATTGTAGAAAACTTCATGAAAATATGTAGAAAATTCATGAGTTTTCTACAAAAAAATGTTAATTAAATAGTTTTCTACAAAAACATAAAAATTATTGAACAATTTTCTACAATTTTTTCTACTTGCAAAAGTTAGTCATAGTCATAGTTTCAAATAGTTTTCTACAAATATTGACAGCTTATTATTACTATTAAATATATTATTATATTAATTAATATAATATATAATATAAATTCAATTGTTCAAAACTCAAAAGGTAAAGTTTTTGTATTATTCTATTCTTTTTGAATATTTAACGGATATAATCAAATTATAGAATAGAAAATCGGGGAGTAAAAATCATGAAATTTGTTGTAAAAAAAGAAGATTTATATAACGGGATTAAAATTGTAGAAAGAGCTACATCTATGAAAGCTCTTCAACCTGTACTTTTAAATATTTTAATTGAAACTATTGACAAAAGTACAATCAAACTAGTTGCAACAGATTTAGATTTAACAGTAATTGCAGAAGTTGATGCTCAAGTGGAAGAAGAAGGAAAAATTACATTACCTTCAAAGACTCTCAATGAGATAGTTTCAAAGCTTGGTGATAAGTTAATTACATTCGAAATGAATGAGGGTGAAACAACTGTTAATATAACTTGTCAAAACTCAAAGTTTGATATAATCGGTATTTCAGCTTCAGAATTTCCTCCGGAGTTTTCTTTAATTAATGTGAATGATGAAGAAGGTTTTGAAATAGAAATCAGACCTTTTGTAAAAGCTGTGAAACAAGCAGGTTTTGCTGCTGCAAGTTATGAAACAAGCAATCTTTTATCAGGTATTGTATGTGATATTTCTGAAAATGTCATGGAAATTGCATCAACTGACGGAAACCGCTTAGCTAGAGTTCGTGAAACTATTGATAATAAAGACAATCACTCTAAACAATTAATTATTCCTTCAAAGACTTTGAATGAATTTATTAAAATGAGCAGTTTCATTGATGAAGATTCTGTAAAAATTTACACAGAAAAATCAAGATTAATAATTAAATCAGAAAAAACTACAACAATTTCAAGATTATTGGAAGGTCAATTCCCAAAATATAATCAATTGATTCCTGCAGAAAGTCCAAAAGAGGCTCTTGTAAATGTTTCTCAAATGACATCAGCATTGGAACGTGTATCAATTATGGTTAATGAAAAAACAAGTATTGTAAAACTAGAATTCAGCCATAATAACTTAAAACTTTCAGCTGATACACCAGATTCTGGTAAATCAGAAGAAAATATTGATATTGATTATGCTGGAGAAGAATTGACTATTGCATTTAACTATAAATTTGTATTGGAAGCTTTGAAAAACATTGATTCTGACGAGGTTAAAATCGGACTTAACACACCATTGTCAGCTACAATGTTCAAACCAAATAGCGAAGAAGATTATGTTTGTTTGATTATGCCTGTTCAAATAAGATAGAAATAACATTCAAAGGAAAGCAATATGCAAAAGATTTATAAGTTTGATAATCTTATTCCGAAAATCAAAAAAGTTTTCTTTTTTGTTTTGCTTATTACGGCATTAATCATCTACATATGTTACAAAGTAACTAATATAAAAGAAGTTTTGTATGTAATACCAATATCAATAGTTATGGTATTGTTTTATAATTTCCAATTTCAATTCGGAAATTTGATAAATTATAAATCTATTATTGTAGATAATGTAAATAATCAATTAAAAATAATATCTAAAAATGATGAGGAAATATTTTTATATAAAGATATTCAAGGGATAACTTTTATAAAAGAACCTCAAATTTTTCGCAGAAGATCTTTGATTCATTTGACAATATTATTGAAAACAGGTTATTCAAAGACAATAACTTTTTCAAACTTTGAATTTGATATAAACTTTTTAAAGAAACTTCCGCCTTATGTGTGTGTGGATATGTAAACTATCCGTTAATAGCAAAATAAACTTCTTTAAGACGCTTTTTGCTAATGTGTGTATACAATTGGGTTGTTGATACATTGCTGTGGCCTAAAAGCTCTTGAACTACTCTCAAATCAGCTCCGTTTTCTAACAAATGAGTTGCAAAACTATGACGCAGTGTGTGTGGAGAGATTGCTTTGTGTAATTTTTTTCCTTGCTCATGGATAAATGTGTAGATTTCCTGACGTGTTACTTTTTTACCTTTTTCGTTTATCAAAAGATATTTTGTCTGTAAGTTGTATTTTGAAATTAAATAATCTCTTTCAGGTAAAAAATCTTTTATTGCTTGAATAGCTTTTTTCCCGAGTGGAACAAGTCTATCTTTTGAACCTTTACCTGTACATTCAAGAAATTTACTTTTTAAATCGTAATCAGTAATTTTCAAATTCGCAAGTTCTGATACTCTAAGTCCACATCCGTATAAAAGTTCTATAATTACCCTGTGAAGTTTTGATAAATCTTGGTTTAGGATATTATTAATTTCTTCTATTGTCATGACTTTTGGAAGTCTTTGAGGAATTTTTGGTTGCTCTAGAGTGAGTGCAGGGTTAGTTTGGGTTATTTCATTTACACAACTCCATTTGAAAAATCCTCGAAGTGATGCTATTTTTCTCATAATACTTGTGGGAGAAAACTTCTTTTCATGCAGGTTTCTGACATACGTGTTGATTTTAGATCTTTGAATATCGTTAATATCAACATCACCGCAAAAATCGAAAAAATCGCTCAAATCTCTCCTGTATGCTTCAAGAGTATTTTCAGCAAGACCTTTTTCAATTTCCAGATAATCTAAGTATTCTGATAAAACTTGCATATTCATATGCTTAATTCTACTACATATTTCGTTTAATGACATTCAGCGTTTATATGATATAATTAGAATGAACAAAATTTATACATAAATCGTTCTATAATTGGAAGATTTTTTGTAGAAAGGGTAGAAAAATGAAAAAAATATTATCTATATTAGTTGTATTCACAATGTTTGTAATGACAGGATTACAAGCTTTTGCAGACAGTGCTCAAGAAGCTTTGAATTTCTTTAACAGCTATGTATCAGCTGCAAATTCATATAGTCCGACAGTTGCCGGTATGTATTCTCCAAGTGCAAAAATTATAAGACAAGTTGTAAAACCAAATGGAGAATTAGTTAATGTATCTACAAATACTGCAACTTACATAAAACAAATGAAAATAGGTCAAGCAGGTGCTAAAATGAGAGGTTACAAAAATACTTATACAAATGTATCTGTAACATCTTTAGGCAACGGAGCTTACAAAGTTAGTTCTTTAAGACAACCAAAAGGTGAAACTTATAAACTTAAAACATATATGATAGTTAAGAAAATTAACGGAAAATGGCAAATTACCGAAGAATTAATGCAGACAAAAGAACAAATTTTCTTGAAATATGCTAATAAAAAATAATAGAGGATTATGCTGGAAAAGTTTAGATTTTTAACTGCGGGAGAAAGTCATGGTAAGTGCTTAACCGCAATTATAGAGGGAATACCTTCGGGATTTGTAATAAATCCTGATTTTATCAATAAAGAATTAAAACGTCGTCAAGGCGGATATGGCCGAGGCGGACGTATGAAAATCGAATCAGATACCGTTGAAATTACATCAGGTGTTCGTTTTGGAAAAACTTTAGGTTCACCTATCACTCTTGTTATTCAAAACAAAGATTTTGAAAATTGGCAAAAGATTATGAGCACTGATTCTATAGATTTTACAGAAGAAAAAGCTTTCTCTAAATATCGTCCAGGACATGCAGATTTTGCAGGCAGTGTTAAATATAATCAAACTGATTTAAGAAATATTTTAGAACGTTCAAGTGCAAGAAAAACTGCAATAGAAGTGGCTGTCGGAGCTTTAGCAAAACAAATTCTTGAACAGTTCAATATAAAATGTCATTCAAGAATTATTCAAATTGGTCAAGGTAAGACAGAAGAAGAATTTAAAAATGAAATAGACAAAGCAAAAGAGGCTGGAGATACCCTAGGTGGTAAATTTGAAGTAATCTATGAAAATCTGCCAATAGGTCTTGGTTCTTTTGTGCATTGGGATAAAATGCTTGATGGTAAAATTGCTCAGGCTGTAATGAGTATTCCTGCTGTTAAATCAGTTTCTATTGGAAATCAAGATGCTTATAAAATGTTGGGAAGTGAATTCCACGATCAAATGTATCTTGAAAACGGAAAAATTGTAAGAAAAACAAATAATGCTGGTGGAATTGAAGGTGGAATGACAAATGGTGAACCGCTTGTAGTAACTGCTATTATGAAACCGATTCCTACTTTAAGAAAACCATTAAAAACTATTGATTTAAAGAATATGGAGCAAACAGAAGCGCATTTTGAACGTTCTGATACATGTGCTGTAGAGGCTTGTTCTGTTGTGGCAGAAAATAGAATTGCCTGTGTGTTGTTAGATGAATTTCTTCTAAAATACGGCGGTGACAATTTTGAGGAAATAAAAAATAGACTTTAAGACAGCTTTACAATAAAATTCCGCCCATGCTAGTATAAAGCTATGCTAGAGTTATTTTTAACAGGTTCTGATGATACATCGGATAAAATATTTGTAACTGCCGGTCTTACTGCTACAATGCAGAGTTTAGGCTATTCTTGCGGTGTATATAAGCCTGTTGATACTGGTATTGTAAAAATAAACGGTTTTGAGCAATCTTTAGATATTGCTTTTATAAAGTATACAGATCCTTATGTAAAAACTTATTATTCATATCTGTTAAAACAAAAATCGTCACCTTTGATTGCAGCTGCTGCAGAAAATATTGCAATTGATAAAAATACAATACTCAATGATTTTCAAAAAATCCAAGATGTTCATGAATGTTTGATAGTTGATGGCGTATCAGGTCTTGCAACACCTTTTGGTAAAAATTTTTTGGAAGAAGGTTTGATAAAAATGCTTGATTTACCATTATTAATGGTTGTTTCAGCAAAATCTGCATCAATAAATAACATAATCTTGTCAATTAATCATGCTTTAGAAATAGGTATAAATTTTCGAGGTGTTATTTTAAGTAATTATCCTGAAATGACAGATGATGTGAATATAAAATTATTGCCAAGGTTAATTGAAGAATATACAAATGTGAAAATATTAGGTATTTTGCCGTCGTTTGAAAAAAACGTAAATCCAAATGATTTAATTACTGAAATTTTAAACGGTGTTGATATTGAGGCTGTATTTGGGATACCAATTGCAAAACTACAAATGTAACAATTTATTAAAAAATACTATAATCATCTGTTTTTAAGGGCTATAATATTCTAAATGTGAATATGAAATTTTAAAAAGGCAAAAAATAAAATATTCATGTTTTCTAAATAATAGAATGTGTGTAAAATTGAAAGGTTATAAATGTCTGCAATTACTCCAATAAATAATTTTTATCAAAAAATAGAAGCATATAAAAAATCATTACAACAAAACAGACCAAAAAATATGACAGATGCTCAATTTAATGAACAAGTTGAGCGTTATACAGTTGGCTTACAAAAAGATGAATTTAAACGTTCTAATAAAGAAAATGGCAGAAATTTTGCAAAAGATCTTTCAATGGAAAAAAACGGTACTGCAAAAGCTATTGAAGAAAAGCAGTTTGCAGAAGCTTTAGAACAAGAAAAACAATGGCTCGAAGCTTCAAGAAAACCTAAAATAGTACAAGGTATGCCGGTTAATAAAAATAGTGCAGAAGCAATAAAAGAACGCCAAATCGGATCTCAATTAAAAGGTGAAATAAAACAGTTATCTCATATTGAAAATCTTGAAATGCGTGCTGAAAGCGGTAATTCTTCTCCTTTGAAAAAAGCTAAAATGAAAAGAAGTGCGGAAAAACAAATTCGTAATTTAATAGATAGAATACTTAAAAGAACACCTGATTATCATATTTATGAAGATAAAGTAAATTCAAAACGAGTTCAAAGAAGAATAAGGAATTATGAAAGTTCTCATAATAATATAAAAGAAACAGTAAAAGAGAATACAAAAAATCTTTCGAAATTGTCTTGGAAAGGTAAATTAGGTATTGCAATGGCTGCATTAGGAATTATTGGTGGTGTATTTTATGCAGGTGCAAATAAAGATACTCAAAAAACAAATCAGATAAATAACGCAGCATAATATGTAACAAATTGTAATATTATATACTTTTTATATAAGAAAAAGTCAATTTTTTCTTAACAAACTTTTTTATAAATATATAAAGAGGTATAATTATTTTATGGATAAAAGAGAGTTTACCGTAATTGAGAATGAAACTAAAACAGAAGAAAAGGTTCAAAAGAAAACTGTTCTTCAGACAAATCCTATTGTGAAAAAATTTGTAGAGTTTCATCAGGAAAATATCGGTAAATTCAGTGTAAAAGACCTTTTTAAGAAATAATGTACCAGATAAAAAATCAAATTTACCAAGATATGACAAAAACACAGAAATCAGCTCTGTGTAATTTTTTGCGTACGTTAGTCAAAAAGTCCACGCAAATGTCAGTTGAAGACATTTATGAAAAGTTTGTAGAAGATGAAAGATATTATCTTGAAATAAATAATCCTCATTTTGAGTTTTTGGAAGACTATTTAGATAGTGATAAGTTTATGGAAGAAAGTATTCTTTATTTAAAAGAATGCCGTAAGTATTATGATTATAAGAAAAAACAAGAACCTATAATTCAAGCTCAAAAAGAATTTGAAAAGAAAAAAAGAGAGTTTTTAAAAGAAGTTAAAATGTCAAAGGAAGCTCCGACAAAAAAACAACTTTATTATTATGACCGTTTGTGTAAAAAATATAATATAGAAAAAAAAGAATTAACATCAAAACTCGAAGCTCGTGATGAAATAGATAAAATATTAAATGAGCATGATTGTCGAAATATTAGTGAATAAAAGAAAATAATGGCAGAAAGTATGAGTATTCAAGAGATTATAAAAATATTAACAGATAGCGGTATAGAACAAAATGAAGCAAATGTTGAAGTTAAAATGCTTCTTGAACATTTTGCAAATTATGGTGTAAAAGACATTATCTCAGGTAATAAGCTGACAACTGAAAAACTTGAATTAGTAAAGGAAAAGGCTGAATTAAGAGCAAAAACAAGACAGCCTATTCAGCATATAATCGGTTACGCTGATTTTATGGGAGAAAAGTTTATCGTAAATCCATCTGTTTTAATTCCGAGAGATGAAACAGAATTTTTAGTAAGAAAAGCTATTGAGATAATTAATAAAAACAATTTCACAATGGCCCTAGATGTTGGAACAGGTTCAGGTTGTATTGCTTGTATGATTGCAAAATATACCCAATGCCAAATTATCGGGCTTGATATTTCATCAGATGCATTGAATACAGCACTCGATAATGCATCTAAACTAAATTTATTTAATAAAGCAATTTTTAGAAAATCTAATATTTTCTCTAATGTAAAACCTGGTGAAAGCTTTGATATAATTGTTTCGAACCCTCCTTATATTCCACCGTCAGAAAAAGAAAATATTCAAACAGAAGTTAAATTTGATCCAGAACAAGCTCTGTTTACTGAAGATGAAAAAGGTTTGGAGTTTTATGAAAAGATAACAAAAGACGCTCCAAGAATTTTGAATAAAGGTGGATATTTACTTTTCGAATTGGGAATAGGTCAATCCTATGATGTTAAATCAATAATGGAGGAAAACGGTTTCCAAAACATAGAAATAATCAAAGATTTAGCAGGAATTGACAGAGTAATTGTTGGGAATTTGTAGTTGTAAGTGTATATCTACGCACGTAGTGTAAGAAAATGCCGGCAATAGTGAGACTTGCCGGCACATTACTTTAATTTTCTTAAAGTAAAGAGGTGATGATTATATGTGAATTTAATTTACATAGTCGTATGGTTTGCTTCCTGTAGCTTTATATAAGCTGATTGCATCTGTCATGCATTCAACTTTTTGTTGAGCTACAAGTTTTTCTATTGTGAGTAAATTTTCTTGATATTGAATTAAATCAAGTTTTGATATAATTCCCTGATTATATTTGTGTTCGCTGTATTTATAATCAGATTTTTCCAAATTATATTGTTTAGTAGTTTGTTGCATTTTTTCTTTATCAAGTTTTGATGCAACTAGAGCATCATTTACTTCTTGAATTGCTGTTAAATTAGTTTTGTAGTAGTCTTGTAAGATTCTTTCATAAGTTGCTTTTTTCAATCTTAAGTTAGCAATCAAAGAACCACCTTGGAATAATGGAGTCATTAATCCGCCGCCAAGACCAAGCAACATATTTTTTGTTGTAAATAAGCTGCCTAAATCTCCTGCATTAAATAATGCACCGCCTAAGATGTTAATAGATGGTAAAAATTCTTTTTTAGCAACTTTAACATCAATTCCAGCTTTTTCAACCATCAATTCAGCTCTCATGTAATCAGGTCTTTGAGTAATGATTTCTGATGGAATTTGAGATGGAACTGCTAATTGATAGTTCACATCATCTAAAGATGTTCTTTTTAGAGTATTTGCATTTTCAGGACTTTCTCCGATAAGTACACACATTTGGTGTAATAATTGCTCTCTTTGTTTTTTCAACTCAATTAAATCGGTTTGGCCTTGAACTAATGATTTATTAGCTTTTACAGTATCTGCTGTAGAAGTTAGACCTTCTTTATTGCTTGCAAGCATTAAATCATAAATTTCTTGTCTTATTTTAACAATTTGTTCTTGTAATGTAATCATTTTATCAAGATTTATAATATTAAAATAAGTAGATCCGACTGCTGATACAACTGATATGTATGCAGCTCTTTCATCCAGTTTAGAACCTTCATATAGTTTTTTTACAGCTTTTGTTTTGTTGTGGTTTTTTAAGAAAATATCAGCTTCATATTGAACAATAATTGGCAGACCAAAACCAATATCAGTACTTGTTGAACCTGGTGCTTTATACCAACCTGGTCCAAATCCTGCAACTGCACTTGGTAATTCGTTTGCAAATTGTAATTTTACATTTTGGTAATATTCTTCTACATTAATTGTTGCCATTTTTAGGTCATAGTTATTTAAAATAGCTTTTTCAATGTATGAAGTTAAAATATCATCATTAAAATTGTTCCACCAATTCATATTCACATATGCGAATTTATAATCATCATTTTTTCGGTTAGCATTATTTTTATTTGTAGGTTTAGTTTTTTTATTACTTTTTTCTACCATGCTTTTGAATTGTTTTGGGGTAGCAGTAGATTTTGTATTATTTTCCAGAGCAAAAACAGGCATGATATTCATGCTTAAAAAACTCATTAATAATGCTGTAGATAATAGCTTTTTCACTTTTTTTAATCCTTTGTTTTTAGTACTTGCATTTTTAATAATCATATGTTAGCATATTATTGTTGTAAATGCAACAAATTTTTTTTACAACAATAATTAAAATAATAAAAGAGTCTATAATGGAACAGTTAGAAAAAGAAGAAATACAACGTTATACAGATAGTTTATATTACGAATTAGAACAAACAACAAAATTTTTTAGAGTATTTTCTTTAAAATTCTTTAAAAAATTAAATGTAAATTTATCTCCTGATGAGTATGTAACAATTGAAACTATTTTATGTAACGCAGGAATTTGTCAAAGAGATTTGGCTAAATTAATATTAAAAGATAGAGCAAATACAGGTAAAATATTAGACTCTTTAGAAGAAAAAGGTTATATTACAAGATTTGTAGATATGAAAAACAACCGTTTAGTCAGAAAAATGGGAGTGACTGAAAAGGGTAAAGAAGTTTATGATTCTATTACAGATAAATTAAGAGCTGCGATAGAAAAAGTTAACGCTATGAAAGGTAAAAAAAATATATCTGCAGAAGAAAAAGAATTATTGAGAGATATTTTAAAAAGATTTAGAGATAATTTAAGTAAAATAGTAGATATGCAAATATAAAAAATGAGGTATAAAATGGACGAACAAAATATAAATACTGAATCAGAAAATGTTCAAACAGAAGAAAAAAAAGAACACAAACCATTTAAACGTTATATTGCAATAGGTGTAGGAGCTATAGTTGCAATCGCAGCAGGTTTTGTAATTCATGATGCATTATTATATCAATCAACAGATGATGCTTATGTAGAAACAACAACCGTTCAAGTTGCTCCAAGGGTAAGCGGTCAAATTACTGAAGTGTATATTACTGATAACCAAAAAGTTAAAGAAGGTGATTTGGTAGCTAAAATTGATCCTGCAGATTATGAAATTGCTCTTGCACAAGCTGATGCAAAATATGAAAAAACTCTTTTAAATCAAAAAAATGCGAAAGCTAATTTTAAAGCAATGCAGACAAATATTGAAGTAGCTAAAAAAGATTTAGACAGATATAAAGCTTTGTATGAAAAAGGTGCAGTATCAAAACAAACTCTAGATACAGCTCAAGCTAAATATGATTCAGCTCAAGCAAACTTAACTCAATCAGAAGAAGCATTATTATCAGATAGTGGTAAAAAAGTTGCAGATGCTGACTTGAGAGAAATAAAAGCTGCTAGAGATAAAGCAAAATTAAATTTATCTTACACAAATATTTATGCACCTCAAACAGGTACAGTATCTTCAAGACGTGTAGAAAAAGGTATGTATGTAAATATTGGTTCTCCATTATTTGTAATTGTTCCTGAAAATGTATGGGTTGTTGCAAACTTTAAAGAAAATCAATTACGTCATATGAAACCAGGTCAAGAAGTTGATATTAAAATAGATACATATCCAAACAAAGTATTCAAAGGAAAAGTTGACAGTATTCAAAGAGCTTCAGGTGCTAAATCAAGTTTATTCCCACCTGAAAATGCTGTAGGTTCTTTCGTAAAAATCGTTCAAAGAATTCCTGTAAAAATTGTATTCACAGAAAAAATTGATCCGAATGAATATAGCATTATCCCAGGAATGTCAGTAGTTCCAAAAGTAAGAGTAAAATAATAATAAAGTAAAAAAACGGACAAAATATATAAAAAGTCTGGTATATCGGCAAAAAGGATTACAAAGATAAAGGAGCCGTCAAGGCTCCTTTAAAATAAAAGAATATATAGGGAAAATATGTCTGCAGAACTAATTCAAGAAGAGTGGAAACCTAAAACAAATCCATGGTTAATAATTTTACCTGTTATGTTAGCAACATTTATGTATGCGTTAGATGAAACTGTTGCAAACGTTGCTTTACCTCATATTGCAGGGTCTTATTCTGTAAGTTCACAGGAATCTATATGGGTTTTGACAAGTTATTTAATGGCAAGTAGTATTGTTATTCCAATGATAGATTTTTTCTGTAAATTTTTTGGCAGAAAAAACTTTTTTATGCTTGGTGTATTTATATTTACAATAGCTTCTTTTATTTGCGGAGTATCAAATTCTATTGGAATGATTGTAATAGCAAGAGCATTACAAGGTATAGGCGGTGGTTGTCTTATGCCTATGGCACAGGCTATTACTTTGGAATCTTTTACAGGTGAAGCAAGAAACAAAGCAATGGCAGTATTTGGTTTAGTTGTAATTGTTGCTCCTATTTTTGGACCAGTTCTAGGTGGATATATTACGGAAAATTGGTCTTGGCCATATATTTTCTTTATCAATATTCCTGTAGGTTTTATTTGTATTACATTAGCAAAAATGTTTTTGGAAGATCCTCCTTATGTTCAAAAACAAGATAATATTCATTTGGATAAATGGGGATTCTTATGGTTATGTGTATGGCTTGTTCCTTTACAAATAGTTTTTGATAAAGGTAATGATGCTGACTGGTTTAATGCTACTTGGATTTGCTGGTTGACAGCAATAGCTGTCTCAGGTGCTGTTTTGTTTTTCTATACACAGGTTAAGGGTAAAAATCCGCTTGTAAAATTAGACGTATTAAAAGATACAAATTATGTATTCGGTACAGTAATGTTAATTTTAATTAATGCTGTATTATTGGCATCTTTAGCAATATTACCTCAAATGCTTCAATATATGCTAGGATATGATTCTTTTCTTAGTGGTTTAGCAATAATGCCTAGAGGATTAGGTTGTTTGACCGCATTGTTGATATTTGGCGGACTTGGCGGAAGATTAAGTTATAGAACTTATGGTGTTATTGGTCTTACTTGTTTAGGTATTGGCGGTTGGATGTTAGGACTTTTAAATCTTGAAATTAATCCTATGAATATTGCAATACCTAATTATATATTTGGATTAGGGCTAGTATTTTCATTTATGCCTATTACAACGTTATCTTGCATTACAATTCGAAATGACCAGATGACAAATGCTTCCGGTTTGCAAAACTTATTAAAAACCATAGGTGGTGCAATTGGTACATCTTTAGTTGCTACTATGATTTCAAGATTTTCTCAGGTTCATCAACATGGACTTGTTAAAAATTTAAGTATTTCAAACCCTGTGTTTATGGATAAATTAAATACATTATCAGGAACTTTTATTCATCAAGCAGGTGATATGATGAATTCTACTTATATGGCAGGCAAAATGCTTTATAATCAATTAATTCAACAATCTACTTTATGTGCTTATATGACAACTTTTAAAGTTTTTTCAATAGCTTTTTTTATTTTAATTCCATTTATGTTTTTATTAAAAGGTGAAAAAAAATAGGAAATAATAATATATGTCTGAAAATAAAATAGAAAAAGAACAATGGACCCCGTCTGTTAACCCTTGGATAATGATTATCCCTGTAATGTTAGCAGTTTTTATATATGTATTGGACGGAACTATAGGAAACGTTGCTTTGCCTCACATGGCAGGAAGTTTTTCTGCTACTCGTGATGAATCAATGTGGATTTTAACAAGTTACTTGATTGCTGCAGGTATTGTAATTCCTGCTGTAGATTTTTTCAGTAAAGTATTTGGACGTAAAAACTTTTTTATAATAAGTATTTTGATGTTTACAATTGCATCAATGCTTTGCGGTATGGCAAAAAATATTGAATTTATGATATTTGCTCGTATTTTGCAAGGTTTTGGCGGCGGCGGAATTTTACCGATTTCTCAGGCAATAATTATTGAAAGTTTTCCTAAAGAAAAACGTGGGATTGCAATGTCAGTATTTGGTATGGGGGTAATTCTTGCTCCTATTATTGGTCCTGTATTAGGTGGTTGGATTACTGATAACTGGACTTGGCCTTGGATTTTTTACATAAATGTTCCATTTGGCTGTTTGGCTGCAATTTTATCTCATAGATTAGTTGAAGATCCTCCTTATGCTAAAAAACAAAAGAATGTTAAAATTGATGGTAAAGGATTTTTCTATTTAACAATATGGCTTGTCACATTACAGACAGTATTAGATAAAGGTAATAATGCAGATTGGTTCAATGCAACTTGGATTTGTTGGACATTTGGGGTATCTTGTGTTGCTTGTATTTTATTTTTTCATTCGCAACTTACTAATAAAGAGTCTTTAATTGATTTATCAGTTTTTAAGGATAGAAATTTTTCAGCAGGTACTATAATTTCAGTTGTAATTCAAGCTGTATTATATGCATCACTTGCAATTCTTCCTCAATTTTTGCAAAGTATGTTAGGATATACGGCATTTTTAAGCGGTGCAACTATGATGCCGAGAGGCTTTGGTAGTATGACTGCAATGATTTTAACTGCGACCTTAACTAATAAAATTGATAATAGAATATTAGTAGCTATAGGATTATGTCTATTGGGTGGTTCAACTTTAGCTTTTGGTTTTTTGAATTTGCAAATATCCAATATGAATATTGCTATACCTAACTTTATAATGGGTATTGGAATGGGGCTTTCAATGGTGCCTATTATGAATTTATCTGTTGATACTTTGAAAAATGAACAAATGACAAATGCTACAGGTATTCAAAATTTGCTAAAAAATATTGGCAGTGCAATTGGTACATCATTAGTTGCAACAATGCTTACAAGATTTGCACAAGTTCACCAATATATGATGGTTGGAAAGGCTAGTGAATTAAATCCTGCATTTATTGAAAGAGTTCAATCAACAGCAGGAGCATTAGCTGCTTATACAGAACATACAGTATCTCAATATATGGCTCAATATTCGTTATACGGACAATTGGTAAAACAATCTACTCTATGGGCATTTATAGATTCTTTCAGAATATTTGGAGCTTTATGTATTGCAGTAATTCCACTCTTAATGTTAATGAAAAAATTGAAAAAAGCCTAAGATTTATAAAATAATAATTTAAAGCAAAGAAAACCGATATTCTTTATAGAATACCGGTTTTCTCAGGCTTCGAACAATTAATTACTGTTTTTTGAAATTAGTTGCATTTTTTATTTGTTCAAATTATTCAGAACAACCGAATGCAATAGTAATGTGTTCTCTTGGATTTACAGCGGAGATTTTGTATCCGCGTGGGTCAACAAGGTAAGCAAATTCGTCGCCTGTAGTTTGGAATAAGCCCATTGTACCAGATAGGGCAGTTCTTGTTACGTCAACAGGAGCTTTAACTGTTTCCCATAGACCATCACCTAAGTTACGAGCAGCAGCACCAAATTCGCCTTGGAATGCGTGACCTAGCATATAACCTGCATCATTAGAGATATTTTCAGCAGCGTTACCAACGTTTGTAATGATACCACCGACAGTTCTACCTGTTACACCGATTAATGAACCTGCTAATGTGAATGGCATTTCAACTAATCTTGCAACTGGGTTTACTTGTTTTGATTTGTTTACTTGTGCTTGTAAAATTTGTTTTGGTAATTTAGTTTTGCAATCACCGTTTTTAATTTCAGTGAATGACAATTTTAAAGCACCTTTATCACAGCCTGAAGGTCTTATTACTTCAACAACTTGACCTGTTACTGTAGATCCGCAAGGATATGTTACACCGTTAATTGTTACATCTTCAAGAGTTTTAGCTCTGAAGTATTGACCTACGTGAGATGATTTTGCTGTTAATTGGTCGATCATCTTAACTTGTAATGTAGGAATTTTAACAATTTCTTCTTGTTCTACAAAAGCATTTTTGTTTACAGGACAAGCAGGGCAGATATTGTTAGCAGTTTTTGGGTTTGTATCGTAACCTAATGCTACACGAACTGTTTGCATCATTG
Source organism: uncultured Clostridium sp. (assembly GCA_958449715.1). Classification (GTDB taxonomy): domain Bacteria; phylum Cyanobacteriota; class Vampirovibrionia; order Gastranaerophilales; family Gastranaerophilaceae; genus Stercorousia. Next base: position 19,210 of record CAUDIU010000016.1, read on the forward strand.
AAGCTACTTCTGCACGAGTTGCTTCTTTGTTAGGCATAATCATATTTGGGTTAGGTGAATCTTTTAAAGCACCGTTTTCCAAAGATTTTGCAACAGGAATTCTTGCCCAGTTAGGAATAGATGCACCGTCTGCGTATTTGCTTAAGATTTCATCAGCTTTGCATTGGTCGATATCGCAAGTCATACCTTTTGCAATTGTAGTTAAAGCTTCTACTCTTGTTACAGGGTGGTTTGGTTTGAAGTTTCCGTCAGGGTAACCTTTTAACAAGTCTTCATCAACAGCTTTTGCAATTGCAGCATTAGCCCAGTTGCTTTTTGGTACGTCTTTGAATAATCCTTCTCTAGGCATATCGCATTGGTCAAGATTGAAACCTTTTACTAACATTGTTGCAAATTCTGCACGAGAGATATGTCTGTTTGGTTTGAAATATCCGTCAGGGTAACCTACTACTACGTCATTTATAGCTAATTTATCAATATCACATGCTGCCCAAAAACCGTTAGGTACATCTGGGAATTGGCATCCGCCTAAGTTTGCAGCAGCACCTGTTGTTTGCATCATTTGGTTTGGAATTTCATAGGGAACAAATGATTTTCTTACTGCATCAATAGAGTTTGAAGATTGAAAATCAATAGGACAATTATTTCCGTCCATTAATCTTTCATTTCTATCAATTGGAATACCATTGTGTCTTGTAGGTGCTTCGTTAAGACAAGGCATTTGAGTAGCAGCACCTGTTACTTGACCTTGAGAAGAAATAGTTGTTCCGTTTACGTTAGAAGAAAGAGTTCTTGGAGTGCCTGCAAGTGGTGTATCTGTTGAGAAGATTGAATTTGCAGGTTGTCCCACATAGTTGTTTGTACCATAAATGGCATTTGGATAACCATATACTTGTTTCATATCTTTTCTGTCAGGTTTACCTGTTTGAGGGCAAACTGCACAAGCTGGTTCTGGTGGATCGTCACAGCTTATTTCATCTGGACATCCGCAGTCTGATTTTTTCTGTGTTTCACAAGGATCACATGGTTGTGCACATGGATCTTCTTTTTGACAATCACAGTCTGGTAATGCTTTTTTGCATTTTGAGCAAGTATTTGGTTTTGCTGTCTCACATGGACATGCAGGACCTGTTACAACAGGTAAAGGTTCTGCGCAAGGTGCCGGAGTTTCCGGAGTCTCGCAAGGACAAGCCGCCATTGCTTGATTCAAGGAACACGTTGCTATTCCAACGGCAATTGCAGCTGCCACAGTAAGTTTTTTAATAGTCATTTTTACCTCCTTGTGTTATGGGCTTTTTTCTAAAAACCCCAAAAATATTTTTAAAAAACAAACTAATACTAGATTATGTACTTTATTCTTCTTTAGAAACATTACCGTAAGCGGTTATTCGCTTGGGCTATTTGATTTTTATTATGGTATGTAAGATATCTTTAATGATTGTTTTATATTATGAGTCTAATTTTTTTTAATTTGCTTGTCTGACTGTATTTTTTCAAGTATGATATCTTTATGATTAAAAAAATTATTCTACTTTTAATATGTTTTTGTTTTATATTTTCCGGTTGTGGTAAAAAAACAGCTGAAAATGACGATTTTGCAAATGTTATAAAAAGAGATAAATTAATTGTCGGAGTTCGTGATGATGCTCCTCCTTTTGGATTTAAAGATGAAAAGGGTAATCTTATTGGATATGATATTGATTTAGCGAAAATTATTGCAAAAGATATTTTAGGAAATGAAAATAAAGTAGAATTTGTACCAGTTACAGCTTCAAATCGTATTATGAAGCTGAGTGCAGGAGAAGTTGATTTTTTAATCGCTACTATGTCTATCACAAATCAGCGTCAACAAATTTTGGATTTTTCAGTTCCTTATTATGTTGCAGGACAGGCTATATTAGTTAACAGTTCAAGTAAAGCAACTTCTTTAAGTGATTTTGAAGGTAAAAAATTAATAATAGTTTTTGGATCGACAAGTGAAAGAAATTTACGCACAAATGTACCTGAAGTAACTGTAATAGGTTATAAAAATTATAATGATGCCTATAGAGCACTAAAACAAAATAAAGCAGATGGAATAGTTGCAGATGATACTATTCTTTTAAGTTATGCTCTAAAAGATAAATCAGTAAAATTGTTACCAAAACGCTATTCAAAAGAACCTTATGCAGTAGTTTTCCGAAAAGAAAAAGAATCTGAAAGATTATTGATTAGAGTAAACCATATTATAGGTAGATTGGCTACTAAAGGTAAATTAAACAGATTGCAAGAAAAATGGCATATTAAATAGAAATTATAATTATTCAACTTCTTTTAATATAACGATTGTTTGTTCAATTTCTGTTTTTAAATATTCCAATTGTTGGTTTATAACATTATCGTTGTATAAATATCCTGCACCTGTATAAGCAAGATAAGGGCGGTATTTTTCAGCTTCTGCTCGTAAATTTGCGATTGATTGAGTATGGGTACTTAATTCTAATAATTTTTTGAAAGAGATATAACTGCTTTCAGGTAAACCTCTATATTTATCACGTAAATATTCTATACTTTTGTTGAAAAAATATGCTTTTGCATTAAATTTTTGAACATCATAATTATTTTCTATACATAAAAGTAAGTTCTCTAATTGAGGCAATAATTCATTAATATCATTTATGTAAGCAGATGTTTTTTCACTTTTTAAAATAATGTTTACAAAAGCTGGGTTATCCCTTGGAATAGGTTTAATTTCTTCTGCACTGTTAAAGTCTTTTGTTTTTTCAAATATAGGTTTTGTATTTTGAGGTTCTGTTGTGGCAAAACCTTTTGTCAAATCAGGTAATTTCCCTACATATCCACTACCGGAATTTTCTATTTCAACATTAGACTGAGTTGAATTACTTTTAGTTTTGTCTTTATCTTTATTCCAAAACCCCCAAGCAAAGCAACTTGATGTACTTAATATTAAAGCTAAACTTAATATTAATAATTTTCTCATACCATAATTATAATGATTATTGATAAAAAATCATCATTTGTTTAATTTATTTGGTTTGAGTTTCTTCTAATTTATGTTTATATCCGAAAAGATGCCATTTTTTATGTACAGGACAAAGTACGTTATTTTGTTCTCCGTAATACATTTTTTCTCCAAAAGGTCTTAATTTTGGATCTCTTTTATAAAATGCTTTATTTTTTAGACAATATTTAATTTCCTTTTTTTCCATTTTTCTTACGGAATTATATTTTGCTTTTTGTTCTGAATTTAAAATTGATTTGAATTCTTTATCGTATTTTTCACCAATTTCTTTCATGCATTTTTCAATATTTTTAACAACTTTTTCTTGTTTTTTTATTGCTTGTTCACTTGCGTTATGTTTGCACATATTATCAAGAACATATTTTTCCTGTTCGTATTGTCTAAATTGAGCTCCTAATTCTTCATAACGTTTTTTATCAATAACATCTTTGCATTTTTGTTGATCGTTTGAAAGATTTAAAACATTATATAAAGTAGCTCTTTCATTGTACATTGATGTCATTAAGTCAATACATTTTGTTTGTTTACTGCATCCGCAATTAGGTTTTTGATTCTCTGCAAAAACTTTATTTTCTTGAGCTAAAACAGAACTATTTAGCATTATGATACACAATATTAAAGTTAATAATTTAATTTTCATAAATCCTCTCTCCTGCAAAAATTATCTCATAAGTTTTTACTTTATTCAATATTTTGTAGTACACTTTTTTTATGGAAGAAATGAATTTAAAAAATTATGCATATATTGGTGATGCTGTTTGGGAAATTTTTATCAGAGAAAAAACAGTAAAATTAACAGAAAATGCAAAAAAATTACATAAAATTACAACAGATAAAGTAAAAGCATCCTTTCAAGCAGAATTGTTACACAATATTGATGATCTTTTAACAGATGAAGAAAAAGAAATTGCAAGACGTGCAAGAAATTTATCAATACCTATTGCGAGAAGACAAATTCAGGCAGAATATAGACAAGCTACAGCTTTTGAAGCTTTAATAGGTTGGTTATATTTTTATGATAAAACTCGTTTGCAATTTATTTTAGGAGAATTAGAAAAGTTTTTGATATTTTAATAAATTCAAAAAAAACATTTAACCGGAGGATATATTTATAAACTTTATATGTATATTATATAAATATAAAATTTGGAGGTTTTTTTATGAAAAGAGATTATCAAGAATTAATTAACAACTACCAAGGTGGCGATTTAGATTTATCAGGCTGTGAAATTAAAAACTTAGAATTAGGATCAATCAGCGGAAGTCTAAATTTATCAAAATGTGTTATTGGCAAATTGTCAATCGGTTGGGTATCAAATACTTTAAACATGTCAGGTGCAGAAATTAAAAAAATAGAAACACCAATCGATGCAAATTCTGTAATTATGTCAAATGCAAAAATCGGTAAATTACCAGAACACATTTGGACAGATTCATTAAATATGGAAAAGAGCAGTATTGAAAAATTAAATACAGACATCAGAGCAAATGTATTTAATATTAGAGGAACAAAAATTTCTTCATTACCTAAAAATTTAAGAGTACATAAATTAATTACAGATTCAAAATCAGCTAAAAATTTATCATTAATGACATTAAAACAATGTGATGAATTAATTTTAGATGAAAGTATTTATTTTGAACAAAGAGATTTGGTAGAAAACTACAATTTTTCAAATGTAGTTTCATCAAACGAAATTGAAATGGTTTGTTCAATGTAATAGGATAAATATATATAAATTAAAAAACATGATTTGCAATATTTAGTAAATCATGTTTTTTTTATAAAAAAATAAAAAAAGTGCTTTACAAAAAAAAATTAGCATGTACAATAAATATTGTGACAAATAAATAACGACCTCGTGGGGGTTTAGCTCAGCTGGTAGAGCACCTGCTTTGCACGCAGGGGGTCAGGAGTTCGAATCTCCTAACCTCCACCAAAAAAGAGACCGATTAAGGTCTCTTTTTTTATGTTTTCTTCTAGTGATATTGTAAAGAGACACAAAGTTTGAGAAAAAGTGACAGGGTAGTTTGAGAAAAATAGAACAATAGCTAGATAGATTTTTTCATTTTATTCTAATTTTACCTATAATTTATTTTTTTATAGTTAATATTTGTTGAAAAGTTTAAAATTATACTAATTTAAAACCGTTTGATTTTGCCATTTTGTATAAAGCTACATATTCTTGTTCTTCAATAAATATAACTTTACCTTTTACAAAGCCTACAAGACTTCTAATATCTTGTTTTAATGACGCATCTATTCCAGATGGAATTAAAATAGCTAACACAGGCTTGCTTGCATCACGCAAATACTGTGTTATAACCTGAATTATGATTTCTCGACCTGCACCTTTTGAAATTAGTGCAGGTCCATTTTCTTCATATCTTTTCATTATCACTTTTATTATTTTTTGATTCCCATTTATGTCTGCAACAAAAGATGCATCACCATATTCATTTCCTTTATGGGGTTGTGGCTTATAGGAAGGAATTATATATGAAAACATTTTCATCAAACAATACTTTGCATTTTCATTTTTACAATTTTGACAATCAGACTTTTTGGGAGTTTTACATTTTTCTGGAAAATTGATGCATTCTCTTTTCAAAAGATTATATTCATTTATATTTTCATTTTGTAAATTGATGCATAAATCTTTAAATATTGATATATCTGTTAAAGAATATTCTATTTCATTTGTACTCTTGTAGAAAAATAAAATATTATTTTTAATATAAAAATGATATTGTTTAACATTATACATTAATCCCGATTGAATAATAAATTTTGATAAAATATCTATGAAAAAAGAATTAGGTATTAATGTTATTGAATTATATATATTTAATTCATTGGCTATACCATTATTGTCACATTTTAAAAATACTTTTGGCCCATATTCTTTTTTACAATTTTTACAATAAAATTTTTCATTCCACACTAAATCATTTTCACAATAATAACATTTCGCATAATGTTGAGTATTACATGATGGACAGTCATATAATGGTACTACGTTAAAAAATTTCGATAGTTTAACACTGTCATAATCTACTCCAACAATTGGGATTTCACAATTTTCTTTTTTTAATAGAGCATTATATAACGATGACGATATAGCTTTTATAAAATTGATTTCGTTTTTGGACATATGAAAATCAGATAAGATACTTTTTGCAAAAACATTAAAATACGTTGTTATATCGGAAGTTTTTATACTATTAAGTTCATCTGTAATTTGACCAAATTTATTTTGTCCCCAAGATCTAATTTGATCAGTAGAATATGTTTTCATTATACTAATTTTACACTTATCTGCATTTACAGAAATCACAGATTTACTTGAAAGATCTTCTGGAATAACTGTTTCATTGTACCTAGCAATTGCTTTTCTAATTCCAGCTTCTTCAAACTTATCAATAATATTATCTTGATTATTATTATAGTAGTCTCCTGCAGAAGACGCAAAAGATAATTTGGTTGTCAATCCTGTTGGTTCTGTATATGTTGCAGATTTGGTATTTTCTTTAAGGAAAATTCTATTTAATGTTTCTTTTGTTAATTGAGGTTGTGATAATTGTACATTAAAAAGCTTTTTAAATTGTTGCTGAATAAATTGTGCCACTTTTTCTTCTTTTGCAATAATCACGACATAGTTGTTTTTTGTATTTATCCATAAAAAACCATATTGAGTTTCGTATATATAAGAAGGTTCTTCATTTTCTTTATCATTAAAATATTTATGCAAAATATGATATTTATAACTTATTTCTTTTATCTCACCTGCAATATCTTCCACATCAGAAAAATATATATTCTTAATTTTAGGTAAATTTTCATACTTTATATGTGTAAGATCATATATAGTAATTTCTGAATTCCATTTTTCTAAGCTAAAATCAAAGTTTGATAATGGTTGATCTGAATAAAATAGTTGAAATGATAAATTTTTCCCTAACTTATACTGATTGTAAATTTTTTCTATTATCTCTGAAGATAAATTTAAAGTTCTAAATTTACTTATAGTTTCTGCTTTTGAATATTTATCAATTTTTAATTGCTGTTCTTCTTCTTTAATATATTTTTTTAAACATTCTTTCAAGCTTGGTAATGGTACATAATATAATTTTTTATAGATATCGTTCACAAATCCCTCCACAATTCTTAGTTTATAGTCATGATTGTATGCCATGTTTATTATCAACAAATAAAAATTAAGTTTTTTTTAATATTTTAACTTTTTATAGTAAAATAAAATCAGCATGGGAGAAGGCAAAAATAAAAAATTAAGAGTTTTTGAAGCTTTTGCAGGATATGGTAGCCAACGAATGGCTCTTCGCAATATTGGTATTCCTTTTGAAATAGTTGGAATTTCCGAAATTGAAGGAGAAGTTATTCGCTCTTATGCTGCTATTCATACTGATTTTTTAGAAAAAAGAAAAAATTTAGATAAATTTGTTAATCTTGATAAAGAAGAACTAATTACTTTTTTAAAAAAACTCAATGTTCCACTTGATTATAAAACATTTGTAAATAGAGCTCCTAAAATGAAAATAAAGCAGCTCAAAGAAATGTATCTTGCAAATAAATTAATTAATAACTTTGGTGATATTACAAAAATTGATCCTGAAAAATTACCAGATTTTGATTTGTTTACATATTCTTTCCCTTGTCAAGATATCTCTGTTGCAGGATACCAAAATGGTTTAAATGAAAGCTCCGGAACCAGATCCTCGTTGTTATGGGAATGTTGCAAAATCATAGAGGCAAAAAAACCTAGATATTTAATGATGGAAAATGTTAAAAATTTAGTGGGCTGTAATCACAAAGCAAACTTTTTGAAGTTTTTAAGATATCTTGAGACTATTGGATATAAAAACAGATGGGCTGTTTTAAATGCAAAAGATTATGGAACTCCACAACATCGAGAAAGAGTTTTTTGTATAAGCATTTTAGATGAAATGAATTATTTTAGATTTCCTAAGCCAGAACCTTTAACAACAAAGTTAGCAGATATTTTGGAACAAGATGTTAATGAAAATTTCTACTTAAAAAATAATCAATTCATGGATTGTCCTATAGTACAAGATTATAGTTATTGTATAGATTCAAACTATTGGAAAGGCTCTACATTAAGTAGTTTTTTAGAAAAACGCAGACGTCAATTAGTTACAGATAAAATTAATGAATATGGTGAATACATGGTACGTCGTTTAACTCCGCATGAAGCTTGGAGATTAATGGGTGTATCTGATGAAGATTTTCACAAAGTTTCTTCTATAATGAGTAATACTAGTTTATATAAGCAGGCTGGGAAT